>JACQVI010000009.1 GCA_016209795.1 Ignavibacteriota bacterium | reverse complement strand
AGTAGACACCACTGGACATTCCATCAGCATTCCACTTTCTCGTGTAAATGCCAGGTATTAGCCTTTCATTTACAATTGTTGCTGTCCATCTCCCTCGTATGTCATACACTACCAATCTCACATGACTCACATCCCTAATCTCAAATCTCAAATCTGTGTTGGGATTAAATGGATTGGGGTAGTTTTGATAGAGAACAAATTGTTTTTGAAGAATCGATTCTCTGTCTACAACATTTGTCAAGGGTGAGAGTGTAAACGCTTCATTGACATCCGTGACGCCCAAGCCCTGAACTGTTGCACCTCCAATAATAAAAATAGAATCGCCAACGGTCGCTGCGCCAATCCCGTGACGAGGAGTCGGCATGGGTGCCATTGTTCTCCATGTGTTTGTTGCTGGATTGTATTCTTCGTTTTGAGGATACACTCCGGGAATCTCACCGCCGAAGACGTACAACCGTCCATTCAGTGTTGCAGCAGCGAGACCACCACGCGCTGTAGGCATGCTTGCCTTAGTATACCAGGTATTGGAGGTTGGTGAGTAAGCTTCAAGAGTATTTCGATTGCTGCTGCCAACCCGCCCACCAACTACATAAATAAGGGAATCGATGGCTGCACCTGCAAGATGCTCACGTGCCGTTGGCATATCGGTAAGATTTTGCCAGGAGTCGGTTATTGGATCATAAACGTCATTTCGCTGTGTAACTCCTACGCCGCTTTGCACACCGCCAATGACATAGATTTTTCCCTGGAATTCTACAGCGACATGAGCGCCGCGAGCAACAGGCATAGAAGTCTTCTGCCGCCAGAGATTTGAATCCGGCAGATACTCATAGACTCGATTAGTTGGCGTGAACGAATTGCCAGTGTATCCTCCAAGCACATAGAGCTTTCCATTCGCCGCGGCGAATCCGAGATGATGTAATGGCTCAGGGAGTGATGCAGCAGTCGACCACAAATTTGTTGCAGGATCAAACACCTCGACAACGCTTGAGCCAATACCACCGCTGGCTAATCCTCCCGGGACGTAAATCTTTCCATTAAGTACAGCATGAGGAACTTCCTGACGTGGGGTAGGCAACGGGGAACGGAAGAACCATGTTCCTAAGGTATCGCTCTGAGAAAGAGCCAAACTACAGAAGTAACAAACATAAAACGTTATGAAGATCATTCTTCTTGCCATGTGATCCTTCTACTTTAACCAGAAGAGGTACGCTGCAACACGTGATGTTGTGCAGCTCGATATTAAGCATCTCACTTACGTTCTTTTGCCTGAACTCATCCCCCTGACCCCCCTTCTCTTGGGAAGAGAAGGGGAGGGGGGTTGAGTTAGTTTATATTCAAGATCAGCACGAAACTCAGCACAGTATTATCTACTTTTGCGTCACATACTAGCTAATTCTCTTGCTTCGGACTAATGGAGTGTTGGGATACTGTTTTGCGTAGTGTTATCCCGTGGCTGAAATTATTTTTTTCCGCCTTTGCCCTTCTTCTCTTTTCCCTTCGCTTCCTTTACTTTGTGTGCCTTTCCCGCTTTCGCTTTTTTGACTTCATCATGGATCGCTACAAAGCTCGATCCCTTCTCTTTCATGCGGATGACTTTTTCTGGAGCATAACCATAATGTTCAGAGACAAATTTGAGATTCACGAAATTAATAACTTCAGCATCGGTCAGGACGATCTTCTTCCATTCCTTTTTCGGTCTATTTTTGAAGTAGCCGTAGGCTTTGCCGTAGGGAGGACCAGAGACTGCCACTGTAACGGGGACGTAAAAAATCTCCGGACTCAAACCGTAATGAATCGTGATATCCATCCACGACTTTCCCGCAAGTCGCAAATCGATCACAGCAGACGGTGTTACGCGAGCTCGCGCGGCAATGAAGAGCATGACGGGGGCTTCTTCCGGGGGGATGTGCCGATCCTTGATAATGACGATCTGTCGCTCAGGCACTTTGTAGTAATTTCCAATTGCTAAATAAAAGCCTCGAAGCCCTTCTTCGCCAATTGAAATCCCAGCGTTAAATTGAGCGTGTAAGAGTGAAAAGGGACATAAAGCGACAACCATGCTTGCAATGATCAGTGATTTTACGTTCATCATGATGACTTCCCGTTTAGTTGTTATTAGTTAATAGTTATTTGTGCAGAATATAATAAAATGACGATCAAAATCCATATCACGTTGTGATAGCCCGCAAATCTTTTGGCAGCAAAATAAATCCTGTGGTGAGATTGCCAATCACTTCGCTCATGTCTCCGCGATGGTGCCAGTGCCAGAGTCCGATCAGTGCGCAAAAAAGTGCATCGGTGAGGTCTTCAACCGGTTTATTCCAATCTTCGGAAAGCAAATTCGTTGTTTCCTCATCGAGTCTAAGATTGGAAAAGTGTTCACGTAAGCACTTTTTCATCAGCTTTTGCAGCCGTTGGAATTCGTTCCTTCGCTCGTGCACACGACCTTTCTTGTATTTGATGATTCTTTCTAATCTGAAAAGACGCACCATGGCAGGATGCGGGTAGACTTCTGCTGCTGTTTTTATGCCTTGACCAATCTTCCATCCGGGTTTCATCCCTATTTCACACAACAGCTTGAGAATCTTAGGTGGGCGTGGACACTTTGTGAGATTGGCAGGATGGCACGCTGCATGTTCTCGGTGAAACATTCTGTGCGTGAGACGATCAACAGGGCGTGTTCCAGTTTTGTTAAGACATATTATCGGTGCATCGATGGTAATAAACACTTCATTGTGCCTGCTGATCCAGGGTTCCAACAATTCGATCAATGTTGAATCTCCTTGAGGGTATGCAAACCCATCGACGTGAGCAGAACGTTTGTTCGCTCTCATGAAACACACGCCATCAGGCTTTTTATTTCCCCACGCAAGGTCAATCCCTATGATGAGTGTCTCGCTCTTCGTGTCAGAAATGATGCCTTTGGGAGATGAAATCTTATTCAAGCTTACCCATTCTCTTTCTGTGGCGGACTGTTCCACCTATCACTATAGCTGCACTGATCAGTACCAAGTTCTTGACGATGTATTGACCTTCGAGCGTTAAACCAAGGGGAAATTTCGTGAAGCATACTTCTGGGACGAGAATGAGGGGAAGCATTGTTCCCGGCATCTGAAGGAAGAGAAGAAAAATCGCTCCACGTATCAACGGCCTAAAGATCAAGCCTACGCCGATTGCAATTTCCCACAAGCCTAAGATTACAACAAAAGATTCCGGTGGAAACCAGTAGACAGTCCGCTGGACTAACTCTGTGGCGGGACTAAAGCCGACAGCTTTCAGCGCACCAAACCAAATGAAGACAAGCCCAAGCGAAATTCTCAGAAAGAACAACCCATACTTCTCCATCCAGCCGGCGATGTGTTTGTCGAGTTCATCGAAGGATAGTATCATTGCTTACTTCTTCGTGGTAGTTTTGACGACTTGTAGATGAAGATACAAAATTAATTCCATGATTGCACGCGTGTATTTACGTGAGCTTGGCTCGCCTTCGTACTTGAACATTCATGATGAAGGCGATCACAGCTTCCGGACAATCCTTTAAAAACAGTCAATTCATGAGATTTTTAAGGTTCAAAAAACTTCAGGTTTTAAAAACTTGCTTCTAGAAAAAAAGTTTTGTACACTTGTGCAACAATTCTTTCTCCTCAACGAGTTGTCTACCTACGGTATGGTAGATACGACTAGTTGACAGTTATCAACCTGAAAGAGTTTGAGGCGTTCAATGCCGAGACTATATAAGATATTGCTTCTTGTCTTAGCAGTTTTCTTCCCAGCACATATTTACGCCCAGTGGTCCACCGATCCATCCAATAACCTCATCGTTGGTTATGGACTTAACCCAGAGCTTGCCAGCGATGGTGCTGGAGGGTGTTACATCACCTACGAGCAAAACCTTGGTTATCCTCGCCGATTAGTGTTAGAGCGACTTAACCGCTACGGATACAAGCCCTGGGGCTCGAGCATACGAATTCTCGGTGAACTGCCAGAGCAATGGTTTGCGAAGATCACGGAGGATGGAAGAGGCGGGGTTCTGATTTCATACTCAGACGATTCCATAGCTCAAATTGGTGGAACATTCAGGATTAGAGTACAGAGAGTTGACAGCAGTGGCAACTTGCTCTGGGGATCGACAGGTGTGCGTGTATCACTATCCGAGACGAATCAGGATGAACAGGCAATTGTCTCGGATAGACAAGGTGGATGCATTGTAGCGTGGAGAGATACGTTGAATATGATAAAAGTGCAGAGGATCGTCAACAATGGTGTAAGAGCGTGGGGTGATAGTGGTGTAATCGTTGAGATAAATACTCAATACCTGCCAAGGTTAATACAAACCGAAATGGATAAATTCATTGTTGCTTATGGTGCATCTTTGAGGAAGCTCGATATCGATGGCAACATGCTTTGGGGTGGCCAAGCCGTGAATGTTGGTTTTGGTACCAGGAGTGTTATTGCGGATAACGATGGCGGAGTCATCGTCTATGACGGCACGGGAAGCAGTTCAAATATATTGATTGTAGCACAAAGGATAGATTCTAGTGGGGTTTTTGTGTGGAAGAATCCCTACGTTGTACTTGATGATTCATCCATCTTTAATGTGCAAGGAAATCCAGTTGCGATCAATGTTGATGGTGGCGCAACATTCGTGTGGGTCAAGAGGGTGGGTAACTTCAACAGGGCATACACACAGAGAGTTAGATCAGATGGCTCATTGGCTTTTTCTGGTGGCCCGATAGAAGTTAGTGCATTTGACAGTGCAGCAAATGGGACTTGGGCTATAGTGACCAGCGGGCATGATTCAAAAATCTACATCAATGCCGATGGAAGAAATAACAATTCACTCTATGGTCAACGAATAGATTCAAGTGGAAATAGATTATGGAATACCAACGATAACGTAATTAGTTTACGACAGCTTGGTTATGTGGATGCTATAACAGATGCAGTAGGGGGTTTTATTGTAGTAGGATTTGACCAATCAGATTTTGGCATTCGAACGCAACAGGTCAGCGTAAATGGGAATCTCGGCGAAATTATACTCTCAGTTCGTGAGTCACTGTTTGAAATTCCCCAACAACTTTACTTGTATCAGAATTTTCCGAACCCCTTCAATCCACATACGAAAATTCGCTTTGAAATTCCAGAGCGTGCTCATGTACTATTGAACGTCTACAATCTCATGGGTCAAGAGGTTGCGACGTTAGTTGACGGAGTGAAAGAACCGGGGCGCTACGAAGTGATCTTTTCCGCCGAAGGCGGAGACGCAAGTGCATTATCGACAGGTATCTACTTCTATCGGCTCAACGCTGGAAATTACACGAGCGTCAGGAAGTTAATTCTGATCAAGTGAGAGATCAAGATATGTAATTCTCCAAAAGCCCTCATTATTGAGGGCTTTTTTGTTTATTTGTATTGGGTAATGAAAAAAATTGTGAAAATGCTTGACCTTCTAATAAAAATTTTGTAGACTGTGTCATCAGTCCTCGCAAGAGGATTAGAGGTGCCGTACGTTTAGATTAGCCACGATATCGCTTCTTGTCTTTTTAGCTTTCCTGCCAGTGCAGAGCTATGCCCAATGGTCTACCGATCCATCCAATAACCTCATCGTTGGCTATGGGCTTTTGCCCGAGCTTGCCAGTGATGGTGCTGGAGGTTGTTATATCACCTACGAGCAGAACCTCGGTTACCCCCGCAGATTAGTTTTGGAGCGATTGAACCGTTACGGTTACAAAGTATGGTCTCAGCCTGTACGCATACGTGGTGAACTGCCAGAGCAATGGTTTGCGAAGATCACGGAGGATGGAAGAGGAGGGGTTCTGATTTCATACTCAGACGATTCCATAGCTCAAATTGGTGGAATAGGGAGAATACGTGTACAGCGAGTGGATAGCAGCGGGAATGTGCTGTGGGGATCAACAGGGGTGCGCATATCATTATCTGAGACAAACCAAGATCGACAGGCGATTGTAGCTGACGGCAGAGGTGGCTGCATCGTAGCATGGGTCGATGAGGACAGAGATCTTCGCATTAATAGAATTGATAGTACTGGAACAAGAGTGTGGAGAGACAGTGGAAAATACGTTTGGAATTCAGCAGAGAGACCACCCATGACAAGTGATGGCAAAGGTGGTTGTTATACTGTCTTTGGAATTGGAAGATTACAGCATTTTGGTCAAAACGGAAATATGCATTGGCCAATTTCGGGTGTAACTGTACCGACAGGTGCAAGAATAATAAAGACTGATGGCAGCGCTTACGTATATCTGTTTGGCGGTAAATACCTCGGTTTTGAAAATGGGCAACAGGTTTTCACGCTGAATCACCAGAAAGTGGATACTACAGGGACGCTACTCTGGGATAGTTTAGGCGTGACGATTGATACTTTGAGAACAAATAGTTTTATCTTGATGGATTTTGCATTACAAAACTGTTATTCAATGCTGACCTGGCCTCAAAACACGGGTAATGGTGTATGGGATCTCCGCACGCAGATTGTCAGAAACGATGGAAGCACGGTGTTTGAGTATGGTGGGATACCTTTGCGCAGTATTGTTTCAATGAAAAGTATTGCTGGTCTAATACCCTCTGATTCTGCGACAGCGGTATTTGTATGGACTGATAATCGAACACCACCGGGTATCTATGCTCAAAGACTTGATACAAGTGGATTAGCACAATGGGATACAAACGATATCGCACTTTGTCTTATATCATTAGGTGGCTTAAAGTTAACTTCAGATGCAAATGGCGGTTGTATTCTAGTGGGGTGGCGTGAAACAGACTTTACAGTAAGAGCACAGCAAGTTAGTAAATATGGAAATCTTGGCGAAGTGATCACAGCAGTAGATGATGCAACGAACCGTGTACCATACGAATTTTTCCTTTATCAAAATTATCCAAACCCAGTTAACCCGACAACAACAATACAGTTTGATATTCCACATCAAAGTTGGGTAAAGCTTGACGTGTTCAATGTACTTGGTGAACACCTGCGAAATATTGTGGACGAAGTCAGAGCACCGGGTACTTATCAAGCTACCTTTGATGCTTCTGGAATACCTAACGGTGTGTATTGGTACAGGTTACAAACTGAAAATTCATTTTTTGTCCGTAAACTCACAGTTCTCAAATAACATTAACTTTATGGAGGGTACTATGAAACACAATCTTCAAATCTTCGTGGTTCTGGCAGTCCTGCTTATGGTCGTCACGCAAGCCCAGGCAACTAATTTCAATACAGGCTTGACAACGTGGTCACAGCCGAATAGCGTCACATTCACTGCCAAAGCGTGGGGCGATGAATATTATTACTATGCAACACTTGATGCGACAGGAGAATTTGCGGTGAGTAGTACCGGGTTGATTTTGTCTTGACAATTTGATAAGTTCACCCATAAGGATCAGACTGAATTGAACATGCGCAGGATAACCTACTCCATACTAACTACTGCTGTACTCACATACTGCTCTTACGCCCAATGGTCCACCGATCCCACGAATAATCTCATCGTCGGCTACGGTCTCTTACCTGAGATCGCTAGTGACAGTGCCGGGGGTTGTTACATCACTTATGAACAAAACCTCGGTTATCCCCGCAGGTTAGTTTTGGAGCGACTTGATCGATACGGCTACAAGCCATGGGGAACGAGTATCCGTATTCTCGGTGAACTGCCGGAGCAATGGTTTGCTAAGATCACGGAGGATGGAAGAGGAGGTGTGTTGATTGCATACTCAGATGATTCCATAGCTCAAATTGGTGGAACATTCAGGATTAGAGTACAGAGAGTTGACAGCAGTGGCAACTTGCTTTGGGGAGCGACAGGTGTGCGTGTCTCGATATCCGAGACAAATCAGGATCAACAGGCAATAGTGCCTGATGGTGAAGGCGGATGTATTGTTGCATGGGTGGATACGATGGGGGATTTAAGAATAAATAGAATTGACAGCTTAGGCACACGACTGTGGGGAGATAGTGGGAGATATGTCTGGAATTCGCCAGAAAGACCATTGATGATAAGTGACGGGCAAAAGGGAGTAATAATGATTTTTGGAGCTTCAAGAATCCAAAGATTTGATGCCTTGGGAAATGGATTATGGGGACCGAGTGGTGTTCAGCAAGATCAAATTGGTATACAAAGAATTGCTCCAGATGGTTATAGTGGTCTTGTCATTGCAGGAATGAAGTATCTTGACTACAACAACGGTGATCCTTACTGGAGAGCGACTTGCCAACGAGTTGATTCAAGTGGTGTAATACTCTGGGGAAATGATGGTATTATTCTTGAGGACAGCTTGCAAAGTACTGGGCTAAATCCACCCTGGGTTGTTATCGAAGCGAATCAAGATGGGGGAGCAACGATTGCATGGGGAAAAAGGGCCAGACCGAACATAATGAGGACATTTACACAAAGAGTAAGGGAGAGTGGTGAATCTGTCTTTCAAGACGGTGCAATTCAGGTAAGCACAGTAGATAGTACATCCATGGCTACTTGGGCAGTCTTTACGAGCATAGAAGATTCCAAAATCTACATTAGTACAGATAGTAGATATAGAAATTCAATAGTAGCTCAGCGTATCGATACGGCAGGGGTACGCCTCTGGGATACAGCAGATGTTACGCTGAATGTTCCGGTTTTTTCAGATGCAAGAGCCAGTACAGATTGCAGAGGAGGTGCTATCGTTGTAGGTTTTCATCAGTTTGATTTTTCAATACGTGCGCTGCAAGTAAGCAAGAATGGAAATTTAGGTGAGGTCATTACATCAATCGAGAATCTGGTATTGGAGATACCACAACAACTTTACCTGTATCAAAACTACCCCAACCCCTTCAACCCAACAACAATAATACAATTTGATATTCCCTCGGAAAGCTGGGTCAAACTTAATGTTTACAATATGCTTGGCCAGCAAATTCAGACGCTCGTGAACGATACTAAGATGCCAGGGAAACACTCAGTTAGCTTTAATGCCTTACGTATTCCCAGTGGGGTTTACTTGTATAAATTGGAAACTAAAAATTCAATTTTAAGTCGTAAACTCACCATTCTCAAATAACAATTCTAAAGAGAGGATTACCATGAAACACAACATCCACATCTTTAAAGCATTGATGAGCATCTTTATGATTGCTCTCCAAGCCGGTGCTACCAACTTCAATACTGGTCTGACGACGTGGTCTCAGCCCAACAGCGTTACATTCACAGCCAAAGCGTGGGGTGATGAGCACCGCACTTGGATGGAGACGCAAGACGGCTATCGCTTTGTGCAAGGACCCAACGGTTGGTATTATTACGCAACGCTCGATGCAAGTGGAGAATTTGCTCCTACATCGTATCGTGTTGGGATTGATTCTCCGCCAGCTTCATCGTATCAGCTCCAGCGCAGTGCAGCACGCGAGGCAGAGATCGACGCCTTCATTGCTCAAAACGATTCCGGAATAGCGATTCAGGCACAGAAGTACAAACAGCTTCAGGCGCAGCGGAATGCGCAGGGGAGACCGCTCACAATCAAGATCAATGTCATCTGCGTTGAATTCAGTGATAAGCCACATTATAGGGATACAATTCCACCGATAACATGGTCTAACGGATATCTGAAATCAGATTTTGAAAAGATGTTATTTTCGGGCAATAATGAGTGGTTTGATACAGTTACAACGGACGAAAATATAACACATCCTGAGAACGAGCCAGTCTTTGGCAGTTTTCGCGATTACTGGGATCAGATGTCGCTGGGCAAGTTTCAGATACAAGGACGTGTTGTCAATCCCACCAATGCGAACGGCACGCCGCAGTGGATATCGTTTCCCCAGCCGGTTAGCTTCTACTATGGAGTAGTCAATCGCCTGTTTGATTCCTCATTTGCAAGGGCAGTATCGTACGGATGGGTGTCGCCAACAGAGACACCCTCAGATACGTTGAAGTACATTATCCTGTATGCAGGAAACGTGATACCTTCGCAGGATTGGAATGCCGCCAATGCGTTTTATGGATCACACATTAGAATGAGTGAACGGAAAGGTCCTGGAATAAGCACCCTTAACCTATCATTTACGCACTTCGGCTGGACTGCACACGAGTTTGGGCATCTTATAGGCTTCTACGATGAATATTGCGGAACTTGTAACGGAACTGATCTTTTTAACTACGATTTGATGGCTGGAGGCGTCAATAATGGTCCATTTCGTAAGGGTGCATGCCCTGCTTCACTTTCACCATACTATCGACTATCCATGGGATGGATAAAACCCGATACTCTTCGAAGAGATACAACAAACTATAAAGTTATCTACAATTACAACAGTCCAAAATATTATCGCATAGAGCCGATCAATCGCAATATTGCAGGAGATGAGCATTTCATTTTTGAAACACGGCTCCGAAAAGGCTTTGATCTCTACCTCCCAACTCCGCCTGATAGTTTCGCAACACAGCCTGGAATATTGTTGATCTGGCATCATAATTCTCCCACTGGGTTTGATGGACCTTATGATCGAACACGGTTGATCCCAGCAGATAGCTCAAGAAGCATATCTTTTCGTACTGATTTCTTTCCGAAGGATTCTATCACTAACAGGCAGAGCTTTAACGATCTCACAGTACCACAGGCAAGACACGATTACCAAACAGAAGAAGGGTTCACAAACATACAGCCCGCACATTTTGCACTTAATGGTATACATCGACACCGTGCTGCCAGCCCGAGTGATTCAGAGTATACTGTCATTGATACAATCGCCCTTAAGTTAACGATGGCGGCTGGAACTATCACACAGAATACAACGTGGAGTTATGATGTTCGAGTCGTTGATAATGTTACTGTTCAAAATGGCGTCACTCTTACTGTCTTACCAGGAACAAATGTGAGGGTTGATTCTGGAGATTCCCTGTTAGTGAATGGTAAACTCGTGGCAAAGGGAAGCTCCACCCAGCGCGTCACCTTCACCTCCAGCAGTGCAACACCGGCACCGGGCATTTGGGGTGGAATCGTCTGCAGCGGCGGTGGACCCGACACGCTCACCTACTGCGACATCAAATACGCTGAAACGGGAATTTACTTTGGGAACACTGCAGCGAATAGCTACATGGAGCGTGATACAGTCTCGCAGACGCTCTACAGCGGAGTTACAGTCTCAACAATTAGTACTTCGTCTACGGGACTGAAGATGTACAAATGCGGATTGGTCAACAACCGTGGACGTGGACTCGCCGTTGGCAATGCAAAGGTAACTGTCACGTATTCTCGTATTGAAAATAATGGAGCGGAAAACATTGGTCCCGGCATCTACGTCTACGCTGCCGGAAAACTTTTTCTCGATAGCTCACGAGTGCAGAATAACGTCGGAAGTGGGGTTGATGTCACTGGACTCAATTCACGAGTCTCCTTCAGTGCAGACGAGATCAAACGTGGCTACAATACGTTTTATCGGCACGGATTGAGCGAAGTCTATGTTCGTAATTCAGCAACAGCCTTTCTGGGTTACTTGGCATCGATTTTCCACTGCGACTGTGAGCAAGCACTGATGCCCGGGACACCGGAAGTTTCTGCTCCGTGTCCGCCAGGCTGTACATCGTATTATACCTATGAACCTCGAGGCGGTTGGAACAATGTGTACAGCACTAATACCTACAGTTGCCGATTGATCAATAATGCCACGACGACAACAGTGCGAGCCCGCTATACCTATTGGGGAACGGGATCGACCATGTTCTGTGGTTCAGTCGACACGACAAGCCAACTTGGAAGTCCAGTGACGACACCGGCAAAGACAGTTATTGTACCGCCTGGAGGAATTGTTGAGGCGCTTGATGTCAACCCACCGGGCAGCAAAGAGATGGTAGACTGGCTCAAACAACTGAGAGTGGATGTTGAGGAGAACGCTGAAAATGCAATAGACGCACTTCATCAGTTGGCACTGTATGTCGGTCCGGGCGGAGACTATCCAAACGCTCTCGATATACCGTGGGAAGTCTTCCTTGTGGTTGCTGAAGCTACATCCCAATCTCCACAGGTTCGAACGCTTGCTTCTGCCCTGCGCGTCCAAACGAAGATGGATCAAGGCGATTTTCAGGGAGCGAGTGCGCTTGCAGATCAAATCCTGCTTTTACCCACCAGTGATGATCTATGGTTCTTCTTGCAGACGAGGAAAATCGTTGCTTCTGTCGGGATGGGAGACATGAATGCTGCACAAACGAACTTTGATGCAATGAGAAGTCGTGGTGAGCAAATTGACCCTCAAGTTGTTGAGGCGTTGGCAAAGTATCTAGTCGTTGTTTCAGGAACAGGAAGTAGTTCATCACTTGGAGGAAATCAATTTGTTAAAGGGTCTGGGACGAATGTGTCCAAAACGCCACTGGCATATTTTCTGGATCAAAATTATCCTAACCCATTCAATCCAAGAACGACACTTCGGTTTGGTTTGCCTCAGGATGCTTTTGTCACTTTGAAAATCTTGAACATTCTTGGGCAGGTTGTTGCAACACTGGCTGACAGGGAAGAGTTTACCGCTGGGACGAATGAAGTAGAATTCGTTGCTGGCAATCTCCCAAGCGGCGTCTATTTCTATCGTCTCGCCGCTCAGTTGATAGACGGGGATGGCGCTCTAACAAGTGAGACTTTTACGAGCGTAAAGAAGATGCTTTTGCTCCGATAAGGCTGGGCTGGATTGCAGATTTCGGATTACGGATTACGGAATGGAGATTAGATCTGCTCGCACTTTTGAATTCACAATCTGCAATGCACTGATTGAGATTGGATGTACAGCCCGCCTGACTGATGTTCAGGTATTATAGATATGACTGCCAAGCTCACCTTTTTGTTTTTATTTTAAAAACTATTACATTGTCTATATAAATTTCGGCTTTTAATTATTCATCAACGACAAAGTAAACCATGGCTACAATCACTATTTCCAAGAGAGAGTTAAAAGATACCGTCAAGGAAGGTGTACGGGAAGTTTTAGCTCAAGAATTGATGAGTTTGAGAGCACTTGTTCTACCGTTTGTCTCTGAAAATGAACACAGAGATATTGAGAAGCGTTACGTCAAGCCCACTCGTAAGGCAGTAAAGACCAGAAGCGTCCAACTGTGAACTGGAGAGTCGATTTTTCTTCTCGCTCTCTTAAGTTCTTACGACAAAAACAATATTCACGAAGACTTCGTTCTTAATGCTTGCGTTGAAGAAATTTCAGGGCGAAGATGTCAATCTTGACATCAGAGAGACTCAAAGGGGAAGGGGATGGGTTTCTCCGAATCCGAGCTGGTAAGTTAAGCATCATTGCTGAATTTGATTTTGAGCTCCGAAGAGTATATATCGAAGCCGTTGATTGGCGAGGTAATGTTTACAAATAGCTGATGGTACACAACCCTATACTTCTATAACATTTTGCGCAATGCGACCCTTCGCCAAGTGGCGCAAAGTGCCACGGCGCTCCAGACGCTTACTCAGGGCAAGCGTTTACGGATGTGAAGAAGGTGTTGCTGCTCAGGTAATGGCTGGGCTGGATTTCTGATTACTGATTGCAGTACTCTATGAGAAAGCCGGTCTCGATTCCATCCCGACCTGGCGGGATTGGGTGAATCGGCTTTTGTTTTTCAGATAGGTAAATCGTAAATTAATTCAGTATGGCTGTTATTCAGAAAAATATTCTCCTAGAGGGAACAAAGGGGAAGGAGGAAACGACTGCACTTTTTGATAGTGGTACATCTTACTCTTGCATAAATCCCAAGATCGCATCTCGGCTTGAACAGGTTTTGCGCTTACCCAAGCCTCTTGACTTTGGACCAGCAAAGAATGGAGAGACTCTCCACGCCTCGGAGGTGGTCAGGCTTGATTTTTACATTGGTGAATACAGATTCTCTGATGAGTTTATGGTTATCCCTGATCTGTTGGAACCAATCATTATCGGTGCGGCGACGCTTCAAAAATGGCGTATGAAACTGGACTTCGAGGCTGACGATGTCATTATTGATCCTCGTGTGACCAAGCTTCGTTTGATGTGAAGAACATGCCGCTCAGTTGATAGACGAGGATGGCGCTCTAACAAGTGAGACTTTTACGAGCGTGAAGAAGATGCTTTTGCTCAGATAATTGCTTACTTGGATTACATATTTCAGATTACAGTTGGAGACATGAAACCTGAGACCTGAAGCTTGAATCCTAAGGCTCACCTTGTCTCAATCCCCGCCGCAATCTCGACCTTGAGTTTCTGCATGTGTTTGGTTTTGCCATAATTCAGCGTGACAGTATATTCACCGGGCTTCACAAACTTTTGTCCTTCACCGCCGTACTCGGTCAACAGGTCTTTTGTCATCTTTAAATCCCACGAGGTGCGGTTAAAGCCGGGACCGCACGGAACGGTCAAGTTTGCCACAACCTTATCGGCGGCGTTGGTGATCGAGATTTTAGCAGGCTCGCCTAAGTACTCCTTCACGTAGAAATTGATAATGGCGCCAAGCGGGGGGTTCGCTCCACGGAAGACAGTTGTGCCATTCCAATCTGCAAAGCCTTCGAGCTGATAGTAACCATAGGCTGGTCGGACAGTGAAGAGGTGAGCTTCTTTGTCCCAAATCTCAGTTGTAAGTTCTTCAAGAGGTTGGATATCATCAACAATATAAATGCTGCGTCCATGTGTCGCAAGAACGAGGTCGTAGTCTCTTGGGTGAATCACTATGTCATCAACGGCAACAGTAGGCAATTCTCCAACCTTCATCCAGTGATTGCCTCGATCAAGAGTTATAAAGAGACCGAACTCTGTTCCTGCAAAAAGAAGATTTGGATTCCTTATACCTTCACGGATAACTTTTACTGGTCCATCCGATGGAAGGTTACCTGTAATGCTCTTCCAGCTTCTGCCGCCATCGTCAGTTCGGTAGATGAGCGGGGCGTAATTTCCTGTCCGATATGCTGCAACG
Source organism: Ignavibacteriota bacterium (assembly GCA_016209795.1). GTDB lineage: Bacteria > Bacteroidota > Ignavibacteria > UBA10030 > SZUA-254 > JACQVI01. The sequence continues at coordinate 30,790 of JACQVI010000009.1, read as the reverse complement.
GCAAGGTAGGCAACTTTTGCATCATGGTGGCTTGCTTCTACCCGGCTGATCCACTGACCTTTTGCTTCTTTTGGGAGATTGTGTGTTAGATCAGTCCAGGCATGCCTGCCGTCAGGCAAGGTCTCTCCATCATGTTCAGTGATCCAGAATTTTCCGTCGTCCGTTCCTGCCAAGAGCAGTCCGGCTTTGACGGGTGATTCAGCTAAGGTATAGACCACGCCATAATTCTCAGCACCACTCCCAACGGACATAATCTTATCACGGTCTTGAGTTGAAAGATCAGGACTGATGGTTTTCCACTGTTCGCCTTTCTCCATGAGTTTGAACACTCGGTTGCCAGCTAAGTACATTCCGCCCTTGCTGTGCTTACTTCCAATGAGCGGTGAGTTCCAGTGGAAACGATACGCCATTTGTCCTTCAGTAGGTTCTGGACGCAAATTCTTGTATTCTCCATTCCCAATGTTAAACCGATGCACATACCCTTGTTGGGATTCGGCATAAACAATGTTTGGATTGTCGGGATCAAACACACAATAAAATCCATCCCCGCCACCGATGTTAATCCAGTCGCTGTTGAGGATTCCTTCCTTAGTGCGAGTTCTGCTTGGTCCTACCCAATTAAGATTATCTTGCAGTCCACCAGCGATGCGATACGGCGTGCTCATGTCAACTGTAATACGATAGAACTCTCCCGCTGCCATTCTGTTAAGATGTTCCCAGCCTTTACCATTAGCGAAGCTTTGATAGACTCCGCCATCTGTTCCTAACAGCAGCCGCTTTGGATTGCGAGGATCGATGACAAGCTCGTGGCAATCGGGATGGACTTTTTCGAAGTGATCTTCACGGAATGTCTTTCCCCCATCCTCAGAGACGTGGAGGGCAAAGCCTAAAACATACACGCGCTGATCATTTTCAGGATCGACGCGAATCTGACTGAAGTAAAACGGTCGTGGATTCAATTGATTCACGCGTGTCCAACTATCTCCAGCATCCTCAGAGCGGAATACACCGCCTCGTTTACTGCGAACGTCGCCAATGTCACTTGTACCGCCTTCGTCACTTTGAATGATGGCATAAAGAATTTTGGGATTCTTTTTGAACACAGTAAGTCCAATCCGACCAGTGAGTGTGGGCAAACCGTTCTGGAGTTTTTTCCAGGTGGCTCCACCATCGGTACTTTTAAAAAGCCCACCGAGGTCTTTGCCATCGGTGCAATGCGCACCATACATAAATGACCACGGCGTACGGTGACGTGCATAGAGCGCTGCATAGACTGTGTTCGGATTTGATGGATCGATTGAAACATCACCACAACCGACATGCTCGTCATAGGGCTTTGCAGCGGTGAGAATTGCTTTCCACGTCTTACAGTTATCGGTTGTTTTGAACAGTCCGCGCTCGCCCGTATGAGTCCACAGGTCACCCATCGCAGCAACATAGGCGGTGTTGGTATCAGTGGGATGGACCACAATACGTGCTATGGTTTTGGTTTCTTTCAATCCGACATTTGTCCATGTCCCCCCATCATCAGTTGAATGGTAAACACCGTTACCCCAACTTGAGCTGTTACGATCGTTTGCTTCGCCTGTGCCAACCCAAACGTGTTTCGCATTCGATGGTGCTACAGCGATGGCACCGATTGCAGCGACAGGCTCTTTCTCGAAGATTGCATCGAACGATCCACCGTTGTTCGACGTCTTCATCACGCCACCGGTCCCTAATCCGACATAAAAGGTGTAAGGGTCTTCTGGGTCAAGTGCAATGGAAGAAATCCGTCCACCCATGACAGCAGGTCCGATACTCCGAGCCTTGAACGATTTGAGCGTGGCAGGAGTTAATTTGTAGATCGATGTTTTTTCTTCTTTCCCTTTCTGGGCAAAACTTTGAGGCTGAATGAAAATGAACAATAATACAAGTGTACAATGATAATGACGCCATTTCATGGATACATCCTTTATGAAAACATGATTAATGCTTAAAGATTTGGGGAAGCTAATATACAGAATCGACTTAGAGTAAGCAAGTTGTGCTTATCTCACTCCCGTTTCACCGCTGTTGTTGAAGATAATATAAGCTTCCCCGTTTGATTTACTTTCACCCAATAGCCTCTCCCAGGCATTATCGAATCGGCAACGATATACTTCCCGCTGTATTCAAAGTATGGTGATACAACAATCTCGGACGGAAGCTGGATGATCTCGTTAACTAAAACTGGATTGGAGATTGAGCCAATGATGTTCCAGCCTGTCTCTACATCGATGGTGTCTTCGCCAACGGGTTGTCCTACTATGTTGACATTTTGAGGAGAGGTAAATTTCAACCAGTAACCGATGCCTTTCTGAAGGGTATCCCTTACTTGATATCCAGATGTTTCATAGCTGTGAGCATCAGAAATAGCGCTGGGAAAAAGTATGAGCGTTCTTGGGTCTAACACTCTTACAGGAACCGAAACAATGTTCCATCCATCCTGAAGATTTACAGCGATAGTGTATTTGGAAGTGATGGTATATGTATCTATGACGATTCCTTTACGAGTAATAAATTGGAACGTTATAGCTTCTGTGGTTGCAGTTACTAACATCGCACCGTAATCGGCGTTGTAGCGTACTTGGCTGCCGCTGACGGATGTACCAAATGAATAAATACTTTTTCCACCGAGTCCGTTGACAACATAGGTGAGACTATCGTGGAAGATACGCTCGTACGTATGGTCGTGCCCTGCGAGGATTGCGGTTGCACCCCATTCTTTGTAGGGCCATTGCATTGATGGTGTTGAACCGTGCCTTGAGCTTGAGCTATACGGTGGATGATGCATGTAGACGATTTTCCATGGCAAGCTTGAAATGCTCATTGTTGATTGTAACCATTGCGCTTGGATCGATGTACTCGTTTGTCCATCGGGTTCATTTGTATCGCTATCAACGGCAAAGAAGTGGACTGGTCCCCAAACGAAATTGTAGTAACGTTCGTAACTTGGGAGTGTAAAGTAATTGAGATATGGCAATGCGCCAGCAGTTCTCCAATCATGGTTGCCTAACGAAGGGAAGAATCGGTTGATGGTATCTCCAACACCATAACTGCCTACGTATGGAGAGATGAACTCGTGATAGTATTGACCGATGTTTTGATCGATGGTTAAATCAGCGCCGTTCTCATAGTTATTATCTCCAGTAGTGATAATAAGATCGGGATTCCAACTTTTGACGAGGTTCGAGACATCTGATTCAGCTTGGCCAGCTAACCCATAATCGCCAATCACTGCAAAGCGAACAGTAGACTGAGCATACACGGCTGAAGCAGCAAGAAGCTCAGTCAGGAAGATGACTAATATTACTCCATTCTTTTTCTTCATTCTGCAATGATTTATAGCCTCTCTAAATTCTTCTTCAGCTTCTCCAAAATAGTTTTGAAATTCTCTAATTTTTCCCGCTCCTTTTCTACAACCTCTTTTGGTGCTTTACCCACAAAGCTCTCGTTGGCTAATTTCTTCTGAGTGCTCTCAAGCATGCTCTGCGCATGAGTAATCTCTTTTTGGATGCGCGTTCGTTCTGCTTCAAGGTCGATAATCCCTTCAAGCGGGATAAACACTTCACCGCCATCCACAACTGCACTTGCGGCGTGTTTCGGCTTCTTGCCATCTCTCAAGTGATCTATTTTTGTCACACGTGCAAGTCGCTGGAAGTAGCTCTGGTATTTCTTGATAGTTTCAGCCTTTGCCTTATCGGAAAAGTTGATGATCAGCTCAATGTCCTTTGATGGCGGTACTGACAACTCACCTCTCACATTTCTAACGCTGTTGATCGTATTCTGGACAAAAGTCATCTCAGCTTCCGTTTCTTTATCAATGCACCGATCTTCTTTCATTGGGAATTGTGCAACCATAAGAGAATCGTCCGGTTTCCGTTGTTCGATATGTTGCCAGAGTTCTTCGGTAACAAACAGCATGAAAGGATGAAGCAGACGTAATGTCTGATCGAATATCCAGATTGCACGACCAAGCACAAACTGTTTTACCTCTGTGGTTTCGTCTCCATACAATCTGCCTTTGATCATCTCCACATACCAATCGCAGAAGTCATGCCATACAAACTCGTACAGGATCTTTGTTGCCTGGTTGATCTCGAAGTGCTCAAGCGCCTCGTTTAAATCGCCAATAGTAGAGTGGAGACGGGACAGAATCCAGCGGTCGGCAAGGTCTAGATGTTTTTCAGATGCTTCGCTGTCGCTCAGCATGACAGAAGAACTATCGAGTTGTTCTTTGTTCATCAACAAAAACCTTCCCGCGTTCCAAATCTTGTTGGCAAAGTTTCTGCCGATCTCACACTTCTCGTTGGAGTACAAAACATCCTGTCCGAGAGGAGCGAGGTATACAATTGTAAAGCGCAGCGCATCAGCACCGTACTTTCTCATTACATCAAGCGGGTCAGGGGAATTGCCGAGCGACTTGCTCATCTTACGACCCTGGATGTCACGAATAATACTGGTGAAGTAAACATCTTTGAAGGGAACAATGTCCTCAACCCGTGTTCGTGGGGAACCATCAGGCAAAGAGATTTCACCCATCACCTCTAAACCAGCCATGATCATCCGTGCAACCCAGAAGAAAATAATATCGGGACCGGTTACGAGCGTATCCGTTGGGTAGAAATATCTGAGGTCCGGATTATCATGGGGCCAGCCGAGTGTCGAAAAGGGCCACAGCCAGGAAGAGAACCATGTATCGAGAACGTCTTCGTCTTGTCTTAAATTTGCCGAGCCACAGTGAGGACACTTTTCGGGCTTTGTCTTTGAAACAAGTGGTTGTTTGCATTCAAGCTTACATGCAACATCACCGACGCAGTACCATACCGGGATGCGATGTCCCCACCAGAGTTGTCGAGAGATGCACCAATCACGAATGTTTGTCATCCAGTGTTGATACGTTTTTACCCACTGCTCAGGATGGAATTTGATTTTTCCATCAACTACCACTTTGAGTGCTTTCTCAGCAAGTGGTTTCATCTTCACAAACCATTGGTCAGAGAGATACGGTTGGATAATCGTATCACATCGGTAACATCGACCCACATTATGCACATACGGAGCGGTTTTCTCCAACAAGCCAAGTGCTTCTAAGTCTTTAACCACTTCTTTACGAGCATCAAGATGATCCATCCCTTGATACTTTTGCGGGACATTCTCGTTCAGTCGAGCAGACTCATCCAAAATGTTGATAGGAACCATCTGGTGGCGTTGCCCAATTCTGGCATTATGCCGTTGTCCAATCCAGTAATCGTTCGGATCGTGCGCAGGTGTTACCTTTACCATCCCTGTTCCGAACGTTGGATCGACATACTCGTCTGTAATAATTGGGATTTCTCGATTAGCTAGTGGTAAAATTGTTGTACGACCAACAAGGTGTTTATAGCGTTTGTCGTTAGGATGTACAGCGATTGCAGTATCACCAAGCATTGTTTCAGGACGCGTGGTTGCAACGACGGCGTACTCCTTCAAGTCTTTGATTGGATATTTAATGTACCAGAGATTCGTCTGATGCTCGGCAAAGTTGACTTCATCATCGCTAATGGCAGTGTGGTCCTTTGGGCACCAGTTGATAATGTATTTCCCTCGATAGATCAATCCTTTGTTGTACAGGCGGATGAAAATTTCCTGCACTGCTTCCGAAAGTCCCTCATCCATCGTGAAGCGTTCACGCTGCCAATCGCATGAAGTGCCAAGCTTACGCAATTGTTCAATGATTGTTCCGCCGTATTCTTCTTTCCATAGCCAAACCCGTTTGAGGAATACCTCTCGACCGAGATCGTGACGGGTCTTCCCTTGTTTCAAAAGCTCTCGCTCAACCACATTCTGGGTTGCGATTCCTGCGTGGTCTGTTCCAGGCATCCAAAGCGTTTCATAGCCTTGCATCCGTTTCCACCGGATGAAAATGTCCTGGATTGTATTATTCAAGACATGTCCCATCGTGAGGATGCCCGTGATATTAGGTGGAGGGATAACGATGGTATACGGCTTCTTCTGTGGATTCACTTTCGCATGAAAGAAACCATGCTTCTCCCAAAAGGGATACCATTTCTCTTCAGCATCTTTTGGGATATAGGCTTTTGGTAATTCAGACATAATACTAAAGTTTCAAATTTCAAGATTCAGTTTTAGAACTAGGCAATCCGGCGATTAAAGAAAGCCTATTTCACACTGAATGTTCGTGTTACGGTTGATACGTTTTTCATTCGATCTTTGACAGTAATCGTAAGGGTATGTTTTCCTTTTGCCAACGGTTTGTCGGCCTGGTACCACACACGGTGATGCTCGCCGTCGATTTCAGGAATCACCAGCTTACCATCAAGGTACATTTTTATTTCATCTGTATCAACTCCGGAAAGATTATCGTGGTATCTGAATGAAATATAGACATTTCCACCACGTGGAAGCACTCGTAATCTCCCAATAGTCGGTTGTTCATTATCTCGAAGGAGGGCAAGCTCTCCTAACGTTCTCGTCAGCGTCGTCGAGTATGTGTTGGTTGCACTATCTTTTTGAGAGGTCTGGAGTGTCCATTCGCCATCAGATCGAAAGTATAAGCCTAAGGAATGATTTTCTTCTTCTGTGTAGGAAGGAAGGGAGATGGTAATTCCTTTGTTGAGGAGAACATCCTGTGGTTCGAAGGTATAGATAGTCGATCGTCGGTTACGCTCGCTGGCGATTCTCATGTAAAGCGCTTTGTAAACAGCACCAGAATCATACGAGATGATTGGACCGTCATTCCCCAAGGCAAGCGATCCAGACTTGTTTGCCGGAATGCAATATAGTTCTAATGACTCTTGAGTCGAGGTTGGTTTACCGTTTACTTCTGCGTTAACTGTGATGATGCAGTGACCGTTGAGTGTTTCGGACGGCACAAAGCTTCTGACGTATGTATAAAGATCAACAGCATCTATGTCGATGCGTCGATCAAAAGATCCCTCTTGCACAGTGACCACAGGTGTTTCTGTAAACATGCCCGGCGAAGCGATAGTGCATCGAACGTAATCCTGCTGGATTTCCGTTTTGATGAACACATCCCTCGCTTTTTCACCGGGTGGTTTTTTGAGAAAGTGAAAACGAGGTGATGACCGTGAGCCATGCTTTGTCTCAGTAATGATTTGTAGAACGTCGTAGCGCTTAGAGTTAACTGGCAGAGTGACCTTGTTTGTGTCGATCCTGAGTCGTTCTTTGGTGAGTGTATGCTGGGACCATTGCGGTGCGTAGAGCTTTTTCCCATAGATAAAACACTTTGAAATCGATTCGACATCACTTGTGGTAAGGATGACCTCATCTTCAGAAATGTGTTCAAGCTGAAATTTAGGTTTATGGTTAACGATGATTGTTCCTGTTACTTCAGTACGGTTTCCTGTGATGTCCTTGCAAAGAATACGGAAGCGGTGGTCTCCTTCTTTGAGACGATCAGTATCTATGATGCCTCGACCTTCTGGCCGATTTTCGTAGAAGGGCAGAGAGTTACCCCAATCGAGATATAGTTTTTGAAATTTTCCTCGCCCTTCTTTGATAGCAGGTAAATCGTAGTGTAAACTGATCTGCTTTGTCTTTTCTACAGGGACATGATTGAGCTGCATGGCAAATGCTACACTATCATCAAGGTAGAACTCCATGCGATGGATACCGGCTCTGCTCAACGAGCCGCCCGATCGATCTTTTGTTTCTATGCTTAGCCCGATTTGTCCATGAATACGGATTGGGTTTAAAAGCTTAAGACCATCGTGCTTCCGCCGTGGTAGTCGGATAATGACTGGGTTCGATTGATTATCCACTGTCGAGTTATAGCTGAGCGGCGAAACCATGATACGGTAAATTGCGGGCGGGATGTTATCTTCAATCGTATATTTAGTGATAAGCAGTGGACTAACTAAATTCAAATCCGCGTCTCGAATTTCAAAATGGAGATGTGGTGGACCAAAGCCAGTCTCACCCGTATAAGCGATGACCTCACCTTTTTTTATAGGGTACTGCCTTAGTTCGAGCATCACATCAATCTCATACGTTCCTCGTCGGTATTGTTCTTCACGTGCAATCCGATTGATATCACTGTTAAACGTTTGCAAGTGAGCGTAGGTGCTAATGTATCCGTCAGGATGTTTAACATACAGCATTTTTCCATAGCCGTTTGGGGTGATACGAATTCGATAGAGATATCCATCGTTTACAGCAAATACCTTGTAGCCATTCACGCCATTTGTACTGATATCGATGCCGCCGTGAAAGTGCGTAGAGCGATATTCAGCAAATGAGGAAGTAATTTTTGTGCTTGCATCTGTGGGCCAAAGGTATGATCCTAGAGTAGTCTCCATAGTATCGAGTCCATTGGCTGCTTGAAAAACGGAGGAAGGAGAAATGGGCGATCCAAAAAGAAGTAAAAATAACAGAATGCTTACAAAACATCCCCGCAACATCATCTCTGCTTATGCTGTTCTTACTCTATGTCGTATTGATGTGTAACCAACAAGTTCTGCTTCTATGATATCTCTCGTCTTTACTTCACCAGCGCCTTCAGGTGTTCCTGTGAATATAAGATCACCCGGTTCAAGCGTAAAAATAGAAGAGAGGTATTCTATAATCTTCTCAATTGGGAAGATCATTTTACTGGTGGTAGTTTCCTGACGTACAGTCCCATTGACTTTACATCGGAATCTAAGGTCTTGTGGATTCTTAATTTTCGATGCAGCTATGATATCAGATATTGGAGCTGATGTATCAAAGCCCTTTGCCACACTCCAGGGTAATCCTTTTTTCTTTGCTTCTGTTTGAATATCCCGTAACGTCATATCCAATCCCACACCGTAGCCAAGAACGTATTCCAATGCTTGTTCACTTGAGATGTTTTTTCCTTCCTTCGCTATAGCCACAATAAGTTCAACTTCGTGGTGCAACTGTTGTGAGATTTTTGGGATAATGATATCTTCATCACTGTTAATAATGGCAGTCGAAGGTTTGATAAAAACAATGGGTACATTGGGTATTTCTGATTGCATTTCCTGAGCATGTTCAACATAGTTTCTACCAAGACAAAGTATCTTGCCTACGATATACTCTTTTCCTTTACCATGAACTTGCAGTGTTTTCATTACTTATAAAAAAGTGTTCAGAATATACTTAAAAGGGACTTTTTTCGCAACACGTTGCAATTGTGTCGGTGATGTATCGCAGCATATCCTTGTTTTTTGTTCAGATTTGTGGCTATATTTAATGCCATTATGAAGGTACGAATATTGTGAAAACGTACAAAAAAGCTGGTGTGAACATACCAGCAGGCGATGAGTTAGTTCGTCGAATCCGTGATAAGGTTCGATCGACGTTCTCGCGTGGAGTGCTGGCTGATATCGGAGCGTTTGCTGCATTCTATGATGGCAAGTTTCGTGGTGTCCGACAGCCTGTTCTGGTTTCGAGTGTTGATGGTGTTGGAACAAAATTGAAGGTAGCATTCATGATGAAAAAGCATGATACAGTAGGACAGGATTTAGTGAATCACTGTGTCAATGATATAGCTGTATGTGGTGCACAGCCGCTGTTCTTCCTGGATTACTTTGCGACAGGTAAACTCAGTCCATCGATCACTGAAAGTGTGGTTAAGGGGATGGTGAAAGCTTGCAAGGAGAACAGTTGTTCATTGATCGGTGGTGAAACAGCTGAAATGCCTGGGTTCTATCATGAACATGAGTATGATGTAGCGGGTATGATTGTTGGAGTAGCTGAAAAGAAAACGTTGTTCAACGAGAAACGAGTGAAAGCGGGTGATAGCTTGATAGGACTCCCATCTACAGGCTTGCATACAAATGGTTATTCGTTGGCGCGAGCCGTGTTGTTCGAACGTTACAAAGTCGATAATTACGTTGAAGAACTTGGCACAACGTTGGGTGCAGCGTTGTTAACTATTCATCGTTCCTATCTCCAGGCAATTATGACAGTTAAACATTTTGCTGAAACCCACGCATTTGCTCACATTACAGGTGGTGGTCTTGTAGCCAATGTTTCGAGAGTGGTGCCAAAAGGATTGACTGTCAACATTGATTGGCAGAGATGGGAACGTCCAGCCGTTTTTAAGCTAATACAGAAATGTGGAAACGTCCCTGAAGACGATATGCGCCGAACGTTCAATCTTGGAGTTGGTTTGGTCATTGTAACCTCACAGCGCGGTACCGACAAGGTGATGGATACCTTGCGGCAACATGGAGAAGCACCGTTTGTGATTGGTTCGGTAGTCAAGAAGTAATGTGTTGTCATAGTTTATCAAAAGAAGCATGGTGCCAATGAAAAATACAGTAGAGCGAAAGAAGGGGATTCAACGGTCTAAAACGATCGCAGAGATGGCTGAAGAGTCTGTTATTCAAAAGCACGGGATATTACGCCGATTGAATCTGTTCTATGAAATTACATCGAGAGTTGATGGTGCTGAAAGTTACAATAATGTTCTGGACGTCCTTAACTCAGAAGCGAAGCGACTCATTAGCTATGATGTGTGTGTAATCGGTCTTCTGAACGATGCCAAGAGCCATTATATCATTCACACAATCCCAGCGTTATCTGAGATTAGCGATCTCACTCGTAATTATTTCAGCATTGACGAAGGAGTGTTAGGATGGGTGATCAAACACCAGGCTTCTCTCATTGAGGATATCAATTCTGGTCCAGTGTTCAGTGAACCAATAGAAGGGAAGCTTCGGGATCTTGGCATCACATCACTGTTGGGAGTTCCAATGAAAACAGGCAAAGAAATCGTCGGATCGTTAATCTTTGGTTCTTCCAAGCCTGCATTCTATACGGAAGAAGATGCTACCATTGCCAACTTCTTAGGTCTTTATCTGGCAACGTCGCTGAAATATGCCTCTAGTTTTCAGAAGGAGCGCAAGCGCCTCAGTCAAATTGAATTGATCAATGCTGTGACACGACAACTTTCGTCCATGCTGCAGCTTGATGATCTCTTACGCGTTGCGGCATGTGCAATCCAAAGGACATTCAATTATTTTGACGTCACAGTGCTTCTTCTTTCGGAAGATAAGACAGAGCTTATCCTCGAAGCACACTCTGGAAATTTTGCTGACTTTCTTCCACACGGCTACAAACAAAACGTTGACAAAGGAATTATTGGGTGGGTTGCCACACACGGGGAAAAAGTCTTGAGTAATGATGTGTCTCAGGATCCTCGATACATCGTGTATGAATACCACAATACGAAATCGGAACTCACAGTTCCCATCAAGCTTGATAACGAGGTCGTTGGTGTGTTAAATGTTGAGGACACCAAACTTCACGCATTCGATGAGATAGATGCGATGGTGCTCGAAACCTTGTGTGACCAGCTTGGGATCGCCATTAACAATGCAAAACTCTATGATGAGCTTCGCCAGGCGAACATGAAACTGACAGAACTGGATAAGATGAAGTCGGAATTTTTGGGGATGGTTTCCCACGATTTCCGATCGCCGCTTTCCAGTATCATGCTTGCAGCGAGGTCATTGCTCAAGAACAAAGATATCCAGAACATCCAGCGAGCGAAAGAATATCTGCAGCTCGTTGTTGATCAAGCAAACCGACTCAACAAGCTTGCCGAGGATACCCTCTCAATAACAAAAATTGAATCTGGCCAGCTGAGTTATTACTTCAAAATTGTTAACATAGATCGTCTCATCCAGGATGCTGTTTCAATGGTGCGATTCTCGAGCAAACATAAGTTTGAGTACAGAGTTGAACCAAACGCCCTCTTCATCATGGGTGATCAAGCCAAGCTGCGTCAAACGCTGCAAAATTTAGTGAGCAATGCGGTGAAGTACTCACCAAGTGGAGGTAAAACTTCCATTCTCTGCGAAGAGCACTCATCAACTGAAATCGTCATCTCGGTTTCGGACGAAGGAATTGGAATTTCTCCAGATAAAGTAGACAAACTCTTCAAGAAGTTTTCACGGATTGATACCGATCAGACGAAAGAGATTAAGGGCGCTGGCTTAGGACTCTGGATTTGCCGTGAGATTATCCAGGCACATGGCGGACGAATTTGGGTGGAAAGCGAGCCGGGCAAAGGGAGTACGTTTAAGTTTACTCTGAAGAAGATGCATCACTCGGAAGGAGAAATTACTTTTTCTCATCAGCACGATGCTTAACAATCCTTGCCTGTGTAACAAAAATAACTTCCTCAGCTATATTTGTTGCTAAGTCTGCGACACGCTCGAGATTTCTGCTGACACGAATCAACTCCAGTCCTCCTTCGATTTGTTCCTTGTTATTCTTAATCAACTGAATCACCTCTGCCACCATTTTCCGGTTGTAATGAGTTTTTCTTCTGGAAGTTCGGATTCAAAGAGGACATTGCCAGTGCGATCAATTAGCGTAAGCCGGGTGTTTGCAGATTGAGCATACTGTTGAAGATGAGAATATCGTGTCGAGTTATGTTCGCTGAATGTACGCACGACAAACTCTGCTTGATTTGCTTGTGTTTTGAGTTCCTCAATTACCCGTGAAAGAAAATAGTTATCAAGAGTTATCACTGAAAAGACGGCTGCGGTGATAAGAATGGCAATGGATAACGAAAGAAGCAAAAGAAGAAGTTTGGTTTGAATGTTCATTGAGTACGTTGTGTCTTGTAAAGGTATGGTACCATCATAATGGCAATTGTATTGTAAGAATATCTCGTACGAAAATCAATATCTTTGCGCTGGGTGCACAACGCAACGTGCTGTAAAAATTGAATTTGACCGTACTATTGTGTACATTGGCTCTCCGAGCTTCATCTCTTACGTAAACCATAGATATATTCATTATGAAATTTGATCGGTTTTTCAAAGTACTGTTGCCTCACGATGATAAGTTTTATATGTTTCTCGAGCGATCAACACAAAATTTATTGAGGGCATCTGAATTACTGACAGCGATTCCTCAGAAATCAAAAGCTGAAAGGGAATCGATTGTCCGTCAAATCCAAGACTTGGAACATGAGGGCGATTCGATTACCCATGAGATATTTTCAGAATTGAATAGAACGTTTATCACTCCGTTTGATCGTGAAGATATTCATCTGCTCACTTCGGCTTTAGACGATGTTTTGGATTTTCTCAATGGGAGTGCTACTCGATTTGTCTTGTACAAATTGAAAGAGTGCCCTCCCAATATGGTAAAATTGATCGATATTCTGGATCGCTCCGTTGGTGAGCTTCATCGCGGTGTGTCATTTATCCGTAATTTGAATAAACCTGAACAGCTTCATCAAGTCTTGCAAAAAGTCAATGAATATGAGAACCAAGCAGACGAGGTTTTTGAGACAGCGATAGCTGAATTGTTCGAACATGAAAAAGATCCTATCAATATCATTAAACTGAAAGAGATCTATGTGGGACTCGAAACTGCAACGGATAAATGCGAAGATGCTGCAAATGTTCTTGAAGCACTCTTGATCAAGCACGCGTAGTACGCTTAACGACCTCACATGCTAACACTAACAATTTTTATTATCTTGTTAGCTCTCTTCTTTGATTTTTTGAACGGCATGAATGATGCCGCAAATTCTATTGCGACGGTAGTCTCAACGCGTGTATTGTCGCCGAAGATGGCAGTTCTCTGGGCAGCGTTCTTCAACTTTGTAGCTGCGTTCGGTTTTGGGGTACATGTGGCGAACACGATCGGAAAGGGGATTGTGCATCCGACGGTAACTTCGGAGGGCATGATACTAGCGGCATTGGTAGGAGCTATTATCTGGACACATTTCTGCACGAAGTACGGACTCCCGATCAGTGTTTCACACTCTCTCATTGGCGGTTTGGCAGGGTCAGCGATTGCGAAAGCAGGTTGGGCTGCACTCATAACGTCAGGGCTGATGAAAGTAGCGCTGTTTATTGTTCTCTCACCAATAATCGGTCTGGTTCTCGGGATGTTGCTGATGATTGCAGTTAACTGGATCTACAGGCGCTCCAATGTGCGGAGTGTTGATCGTACGTTCCGTGTTGGTCAGTTACTGTCATCTGCCGCGTTTGGTCTTGGACATGGAACCAACGATGCCCAAAAAACTATGGGGATTATCGCCGTGCTGCTTTTCACAACGAGCGCAGATATACCACCTTGGCTGTACGATAAATCAGGGGGATTCTATGTACCGGTGTGGATCATTCTTGCTGCGCACAGCGCAATAGGACTTGGTACGTTAGCCGGAGGGTGGAAAGTCATTCGTACAATGGGAATGAGATTGACACACCTTAAGCCTATCGGTGGATTTTGTGCTGAATCCGCCGGTGCAGCTGTTCTTGTCGGCACAGCGATTGCCGGCATCCCTGTCAGCACGACGCACACGATTTCTGGTGCGATCATGGGTGTGGGATCAGTGCGTCGTTTATCAGCAGTTCGGTGGGGAATAGCGGGGAAGATCGTCTGGGCGTGGATCCTGACGATTCCGATCTCTGCGCTCATCGGTGGTGTTGCCTACTTGATTGTCTCCCAGATCATGTGATGTGAAGCGCGGACGATGAACCTGATTGCGCTATTTACTTCTCTCGTATTCGGTAGCCGACCCCTTTCACCGTTTCAATATATTCCACGTACTTGCCAAGCTTCTCCCGGATTTTTCTGATATGCACATCGACGGTCCGATCAACAACGCGGACATCAGTTCCCCAAATTGTATTCAACAGCGTCTCACGGCTCACAACCTGTCCGATGTGGTTTGCTAAGTACAGCAGGACTTCGAATTCTTTCTTTGGGAAGAAAAGCTCTTTCTTATTTACTCGAACAATGTGTTGGGACGGTACAATCTCAATAACTCCTACATTGATAGCATGTTCTATGGCAACCCTTTCTTCGTGTTTGCGAAGGACATTCTTCACGCGTGCAAGCAATTTCGGGATACTTATTGGCTTGACGATGTAATCTTCGGCACCAAGCTCAAGTCCGAGTACCTCGTCAAGTTCCGTTCCCTTTGCGGTGAGGAAGATAACTGGGATGCTTGAAGTTTTGCTATCTTTTTTCAACTGTTTGACAACTTCAAAGCCATCCAATTCTGGCATCATGACGTCAAGGATAATGAGGTTTGGGCGCTGCTGTGACTGAGAAAGGGCGTCTTTGCCGTTTGTCGCAGTCAAGACGTTGTAGCCCTCTTTCCGCAAATTGTATTTTAACAGATCGATGATATCTTTTTCATCATCGACGACGAGGATAGTTTTCATAAGTCCTACAGTGAGTTGGTTTGCTGGTAACTCCCAACATTTTCTTGATGATTATATTCCGATTACTATGAAGGAATGCATCGAAAAATGACTTGGACTATTTCACCACACGTATGTTGAAATCTACAGTTTGCAGCTTGTTCCATAACCGCACCCAAAATATCACATACATTTCCATTCCTCGGGAAGCCGAGATATCCCCAAGGTCGATCACGGATTTCCATCCGAACCAATTTTTTAAAATCTCTGTGGCCTTCGCTTTTGCATCGGAATCGTTGCCGCATATAAAAATGTCGTGAGGACCGGGGACAATCGAGGGGTTAACCATCACGTGACAGTTGACGGTGTTCAATGTTTTTACAATCTTAACCTCGGGGAAACTACGCTGGATTTGCTCTCCTAACGAGTCGGTATTGCATACAGAGAGCGTGGGTGGCATCCCTTTCGAGAAGTCAAGCGGGTTGGCAATGTCAATGAGAATTTTCCCTCGCAGATTGCTTACGCCAGCAAGCTTGAGCGCGTCGAGCGAACCCATTCCTGCTGTGCAGTTAAAGACAATCTCTCCGAATGCTGCTGCGTCTGCGAATACTCCTTGCGTTGCGTTCGCTCCGCTTGCTTTGACCCATTCAGCAGCTTTGGGATTGTTTACAGTGCGTGAGCCCATTTTCACGGAGTGACCAAGCTGCACAAGTTTCGTTCCGATGGCGGCTCCAACCATGCCTGTTCCTAGTATTCCTATCTTCATTGTCAATAACCCTTTCTCTTCACACAAGATAACTATTCTGTTATTAACGTCTTGGTTTATTGGTTTCTTCCTTCTGGATTTGTTCTAATCGTTGGATGACCTTGTCGTGGAATCTCTTCCATGTCGACAAATCTTTTTTGTATTCGTCAAGTGAGGTTTTTATTTGTTCGTCTGTGAGGTGATATGCTTGATAGAGGCTGTCAACATGTGCTCTGGTCGCAGTTGAATCCAAGCCCATGAGTTTTGCTTCCTCTTGAAGAATCATCAAGTGAGCATAGAAGTTGATAAATTTCTGTTCTTCAATTACATGGATGTTGGTGTTCTCCGTAGAACAGGAGACCACGACAACACAAGGGGCGATAAGTAGAGGGAATAATCGCATATCAATCCATAATAACCATTAATAGTATGAATATCCTGCTCGAAAAGCAACGATCATGAGCAGTTTTGAAAGTTATCTTGACTTTCACCCCACTTCTTCGTATTATTATTCGCTAACTATTTCAAATTTCTGCTTTTTCAATCCTATGGAGTATCATGGCTACAACGTCTGATTTTCGATCTGGTATGACTATACGCATGGATGGCAACTTGTGGACGATTGTTGAGTTTCAGCACGTTAATCCGGGTAACTGGCGTGCATTCGTCAGGGCAAAGTTAAAGAGTTTAAAATCTGGAAAGGTGATCGAAATTCGTTTTCGCGCAGGCGAAGCGGTCGATGCTGTCCGTATTGAGAACAAGGAATTCCAGTATTTGTATCGCGATGGATCTGATTTTGTCTTTATGGATCAAGAAACATACGATCAGATTCACGTTGATCAGAAATTGATTGGTGACGCTGCACAATTTCTGAAGGAGAGTGAAACAGTTGATATGTTGTTCAACGGAAGTGAAATCGTTTCTGTCGAAGTACCAATCGCTGTTGAATTAAAAGTTGTTGAAACAGTCATCGGTGTCCGGGGTGATACAGCAACCAATGCTCAAAAACCTGCAAAGGTCGAAACTGGTGCGACTGTGAATGTTCCGCTCTTCATCAATGAGGGTGATCTCATTAAGGTTGATACCCGTACTGGGGATTATATTGAACGTATAAAGGCAGCATAGAGCTTTTACTAGCTTGTTGGAAAGACATTGGTGAAGAAATAACATTGTTGCCAACGGTGGAATGAGAATAACATCATGGACATATCCTACCTGAAGAAATTAATTCGAATCCTTGAGAAAAGCAATGTTGGAGAGATTGAAGTTGAAGAAGAAGGATTGCGCATACGCATCTCAAAGAATTCTCTGAATAATATCGTTGCTGTTTCCCAGCCAGCAGCGGTAACGACTCATGCAGCTCCTGCACCGGCCTCGCCATCAGCGCAACCGGCAGAGACGGTGCCTCCAACCGCGCCCGCTCTCCCTGAAATTAAGTATCACGAAATCAACTCGCCGATCGTTGGAACGGTTTATCGAGCGCCTGCGCCAGACGCTGATCCCTACGTTGAAGTTGGTCAAATCGTTCAAAAAGGAACTGTATTGTGTATTGTGGAAGCGATGAAGCTGATGAATGAAATCGAATCCGACATGGCTGGCCGCATTGTGAAAATTATGGTTGAAAATGGTCAGCCGGTTGAGTACAATCAAACTCTTTTTCTCATCGAGCCGGTGTAGATGATCGCATCGCACCGTTGTTCTTTCCCATTCATTTAAACTTTTCAGCTGTTCACGTTCTGTGTTCAAAAAAATCCTGATAGCAAATAGAGGGGAAATTGCACTTCGGGTGATTCGTGTGTGCCGTGAGCTTGGCATCAAAACCGTTGCAGTATACTCTGAAGCTGATCGGTATTCACTGCATGTCAAGTTTGCCGACGAGGCAGTGTGCATTGGTCCTGCACCGAGTCGAGAAAGCTACCTGCACATTCCGCGCATCATTTCTGCCGCAGAGATCACGAATGCGGAGGCAATCCATCCTGGCTATGGATTCCTTGCGGAGAACGCGCAGTTTGCCGAAATCTGTGCTTCGCAAGGGTTGAAGTTTATTGGACCCTCTCCCGATGCAATTACTGCAATGGGTGACAAAGCGCTGGCAAAGGAGACGATGAAGAAAGCTGGTGTGCCTGTTGTTCCGGGAAGCGAAGGCGTCGTCAAAGAAGTCAAGCAAGGATTGGAGATTGCGAAAGCGCTTGGGTATCCTGTGATGATCAAAGCAGCGGCTGGTGGCGGAGGGAAAGGAATGCGCATTGTGTTTGAGGAAGGTGAGTTCGAAAAAGCCTTTCAGATGGCGAGTGGTGAAGCAGGCTCAGCTTTTGGAAATCCCGATGTGTACATCGAAAAGTTTGTTGAGCAGCCGAGGCACATTGAAATCCAAATGTTTGGTGATCAATATGGAAATGTTGTTCATCTGAATGAGCGTGATTGTACGATCCAGAGACGCCATCAAAAACTTATTGAAGAATCGCCGTCACCGATAGTTGATGATGAACTTCGGGAGAACATGGGGGCTGCTGCAGTCAAAGGCGCCAAAGGTGTGAAGTATGAAGGTGCTGGAACAATAGAGTTTCTTCTTGATAAAGAGAAGAACTTTTACTTCATGGAAATGAATACACGCATTCAAGTCGAACATCCGGTCACGGAGCAAGTAACGGGATTGGATCTAATTAAGCTTCAGATGCGAGTTGCTGCAGGTGAGCGGCTGCGGAAGAAGAACTTCACACCGCGCGGACATGCTATCGAGTGTCGAATTAACGCTGAAGATCCAGACCATGATTTTCGTCCGTCGCCTGGAGAGATTACGAGTTTCCACCTCCCTGGAGGGTATGGTGTTCGAGTTGATACGCATTGCTATGCTGGGTACCACATCCCACCCTATTACGACTCGCTCATAGCAAAATTGGTTGTCTCTGCGTCAACGCGTGACGAGGCGATTCTAAAGATGGCGAGTGCATTGGAGGAATTTACTGTGGAAGGCATTCACACCACGATTCCGTTCCACCGAAAGGTCATGCAAAACGGCGCATTTGCAAGTGGGGACTATGATACAAGTTTCATTGAGCGACATTACAATAAAGATTAACTCCCAAAACTATTCCAATGAACTTTCCAGAACATTTGAAATACACGAAAGATCATGAATGGATTCGCATCGAAGATGATGTTGGTATTATCGGTATAACGGATTATGCACAGAGTGAACTTGGCGATGTTGTGTTCGTTGAACTTCCCGCAAAAGAAAAACACGTGAAACAAGGAGAGTCCTTTGGAACTATTGAGGCAGTCAAAGCGGTATCCGATCTCTATACTCCCGTATCTGGCGAAGTGCTCGAAGTGAATCCTCGACTCGATAAGACTCCTGAGCTTGTGAACAAAGAACCTTACGATGGAGGCTGGATGATTAAAGTAAAAATCGACAATAAGAATGAATTGAATAGCCTGCTTGATGCGAAGGGATATCGGGAGCTGATTGGAAAATGAAGGATGGGTAGTGGTAAGTAGTTAGTGCTGAGTGGACAGAAAATAGTAGTAAACAGCAGTTATTATTCTAAAATCACACATCTGCAATCTGTAATCCGTAATCGGTAATCTAAATCTAACAATGTACTCAAATCGCAAATCGCAAATCGCAGTTTCCAAATCTCCAACTGGCGCCTTGCGCCATGGCGCCACAGGCGCTCATTCGAACCTCGAACCATCTTCCAATGACCTCTTCGCTCATCGCCATATTGGACCCGATGAACATGAAATCAACCAAATGCTGGACATGGTGGGGGCAAGCACACTTGATAACTTCATCGAAGGTGTCATTCCAAAACCAATCCGCACACAGCGACCCTTCTCGCTGCAACCGCAGTTAAGTGAACGTGAAGCATTGGAGCTGCTAAAAACGATTGCTTCCAAAAACCATGTCTATCGCTCTCTCATTGGGATGGGTTATTCTGACACCGTTGTCCCATCCGTTATCCAAAGGAATATTCTCGAAAACCCCGGTTGGTACACGCAATATACACCGTATCAATCAGAAATTGCACAGGGACGGTTGGAAGCGCTTCTCAATTTCCAAACAATGATTATCGACCTCACAGGCTTACCGATTGCCAATGCATCTCTTCTCGATGAAGCAACAGCAGCAGCGGAAGCAATGGCGATGTTCTTCGCACTGAAGGATCGACCGAAAGATGGAATCTTTTTTGTTTCCGATGATTGTCACCCCCAGACCATAGGAGTTGTTCAAACCCGTGCAAAACCGCTTGGAATAAATGTTGTGGTAGGAAAATACGACTTGTTTAGTTTTTCTGGACAAGTTTTTGGTGCACTTCTCCAATACCCCGCATCGGATGGTGCGATTTATGATTATCAATCATATTGCGAACGAGCACATCGATCTGGTACATTGGTGGTCGTTGCCGCCGATTTGTTGAGTCTGACATTGCTTACTCCTCCGGGAGAATTTGGTGCTGATTGTGCAGTTGGGAATACGCAGCGATTTGGTGTTCCACTTGGCTACGGTGGTCCACATGCTGCATATTTTGCGACGAAGAAAGAGTTTAAACGTTTTGTTCCCGGACGCATTATAGGTGTTTCGGTTGATTCACGCGGCGAGCCAGCGTTACGGATGGCTCTCCAAACTCGAGAGCAGCACATCCGGCGTGAAAAAGCGACATCAAACATCTGTACTGCTCAAGTGCTTCTTGCTGTCATGGCAAGTATGTACGCTGTGTACCATGGTCCGAAAGGATTGAAAGCTATTGCGGAACGCATTCACTGTCTCACGAAAGCTCTCGCTGTAGGTCTAAAGAGGCTTGGCTACAGTATCCTCCATGATGATTTCTTTGATACGCTCCATGTTGCTAGCGATATAGCAACGAAGCATTATATCGAGTCTACTTTGCATTCGAAAAAAATGAATGTTCGCTGGTTTGAAGATTGTTCTATCGGGATTTCACTCGATGAAATTTCAACTCTCGAAGAGGTGAATACACTGCTTGAAATCTTCTCGCACAATCGGACGAAGAATGTTACTGTTGATCTGATTACACAACAAGTATCTCCGGGTTATGAAGGCAAGATGAAGCGATCCACCCCTTTCCTCACTCATCCTGTCTTTAATAAGCATCACTCCGAAACAGAGATGCTGCGATATATCAAGTCGCTTGAAGAGAAAGACCTCTCACTCACGATGAGCATGATTCCGCTTGGCTCATGTACGATGAAACTCAATGCCACGACAGAGTTGGTTCCGGTGACGTGGAAAGAATTTAACAGTTTGCATCCCTTCGCTCCGATGGATCAGGCACAAGGATATCAGGAGTTGTTTGTACAGTTAGAATCCATGCTTAAGGAGATCACGGGCTTCGGTGCTATCTCGCTCCAACCAAACTCTGGTGCGCAGGGTGAATACACTGGCCTGCTTGTGATTCATGCTTTTCATGAAGGGCGTGGTGAAGGTCATCGCAACGTATGCCTCATACCATCGTCTGCACATGGGACAAATCCCGCCAGTGCAGTGATGGCGGGAATGAACGTTATTGTTGTTCGCTCTAATGATGATGGAACTGTCGATATCAACGATCTTAAGGCTAAAGCGAAACAATATGCCGATCGACTTGCCGCGTTTATGATAACCTACCCCTCGACACATGGTGTATTTGAGGAAGGCATTAAAGAGATTTGCAGCATCATCCATGAATATGGTGGATTAGTGTACATGGATGGAGCGAACGTGAATGCACAGGTTGGCTTATGTCGTCCGGCTGAGCTTGGTGCAGACGTGTGTCATCTTAATCTCCACAAAACATTTTGCATCCCACACGGCGGCGGTGGACCGGGTATGGGACCCATCGGAGTTATCGAAAAACTTAAGCCTTTTCTTCCTTCTCATTCTATCGTTCCAATCAACAGCAAAAAATCCATTGGATCGGTTTCAGCAGCACCGTGGGGAAGTCCGAGCATTCTTGTGATTTCGTGGGCGTACATTGCAATGATGGGGGCGGAGGGACTGGCGCATGCGACGAAGGTTGCCATTCTCAATGCAAATTATATGGCGAAGCGGTTAGAGAAGTACTATCCCGTGCTCTACAAGGGAGCCAATGGACATGTAGCACACGAGTTTATTCTCGACATGCGGCGCTTCAAGGAAACTGCGGGTGTTGACGTTGAGGACATCGCCAAGCGACTGATGGATTACGGCTTTCACGCACCGACAGTCTCATTCCCAGTCCCCGGCACACTGATGATTGAACCGACGGAGAGCGAGACAGAGGAAGAACTCGACCGCTACTGCGATGCGCTGATTTCGATTCGTGAAGAGATCGCTGAGATTGAGCAAGGCGTTGCAGACAGAGTAAATAATGTGCTGAAAAACGCACCTCACACCGCTGATATGGTTGTAAGCGATAAGTGGAACTTTCCTTACTCACGCGAGAAGGCGGCCTTTCCCGCTCCTTGGACCCGGAAGCGAAAATTCTGGACACCTGTGAGCCGTATTAACAATGCTTACGGAGATCGAAACCTTGTGTGTGCATGTGTGCTGGTGGAGGAGTATGCATTAAACTCGGAAGTGGATTAGTTTTCAGGGTTGTTAGTCAATCAGCAGCGTAGAACTCCCTTTCGACGTTGCTCTATTGCTTCTTTCCTCTCCGCTCAATAAATTCTTACAATTTATAATAAGCAACTGATTAATCTTTCCATTTTCAAAAGGAGCTTAATGTGAAAATTATCCTATTCCTTCAGGTGCAAGTAGTTGCAATTTTTTTGTTGGTTTTTTCTGCCTCAGCGCAAATAACTTTCCCCGATAGTGAGGTTCAACAAAACCGGTTTGTTTACGACTCTGCTCGTGGCGGGCTCTGGATCATGGAGAATCTCTTCTTGGACGGAGGGGAATTCCAAAGGTACGACACAAGCAAGTATGCCTTTGCACTCAATTTCCGTTCTCTGCATCAACTGCCGGGAGAGCAAGATGTCGGTGTTGTTCTCTGGGTTGCACCTCCTGGACCGAACCCTATTCCACCATTGGGACAGGAGGGATCGCTGCAAGTTGGGTGGGATTTAACACAGTACAAAGACTTTATCGTTGGTGGCTCGGGTGTGGAAGTTGATGGAAATGGTCTTAAGCCGTATGCACGGTTTATCCATAGCAAAAAGCCTGACACCAGTACTGCTCGTTACACAGGCATCATCAAGAATGTCTTCCTTAATCTTATCGGTCGTGATGATCCAAAGAGCGAGAGTTGGTTTATGGGGTTTGTGGATGATTCCTTTAAGGTCTGTCGATCTGCGCCGGATGATTCACTACTCTGGAGTGATTTTGTTCATATCAACCCATCTGGTCAGGTTGGCATCGGTACATCTCAACCTCAAGGTGCTTTAGACGTTGTTTCGACAACAAGTGGTTTTGTCGTGCCACGCATGACCAAAGCTCAACGAGATGCGCTCAAGCCTGTCAATGGAATGATCATCTATAATACCACGGAGAATGAATTCAACTTTTATGAGGACGGAGAGTGGGTGGAGAAATAGGGAAGAGTGTTCTTTGGCAAGTAGCACGGGATTTCGTATTTTAGATTGATTCTCGGTACTATAATCAACAACGATTAGGCAATAATGTGCTTTACACTGAGCTGATCCTCATCCTCGATTTCGGCTCACAATATTCTCAGCTCATCGCTCGGCGTGTACGAGAGCTTGGGGTGTACTCTGAACTTCATCCTTACAATATTTCAATTGAAGGGATCAAAAACCTGAAGCCAAAAGGGATCATTCTCTCGGGTGGTCCCGCCAGTGTCTATGAGCCAGGCGCTCCCCACACTTCGCCTGAGATTTTTCAGCTTGGCATACCAATCTTAGGCATTTGTTATGGCTTACAGATGATTGCCTACCAACTCGGTGGTGAGGTCGATCGTTCAGCAAAGAGAGAGTATGGTTATGCTGAAGTGGTCGTTGATGATACCTCAGACCTGTTTGCAGGTTTTCAGAGAGATGGCAGGAGAAATTCAATCACCACAACTGTCTGGATGAGTCATGGAGACGCACTGACGAAGCTGCCACTTGGATTTGAACGAATCGGGCATTCTCGTAACTCGTCCATTTGTGCCATTCACAACAAGGAAAAGAAGATTTACGGTGTGCAATTTCATCCGGAAGTTGTGCATACGATAAAGGGAAAAGAAATACTCCGGAATTTCGTGTTCACCATCTGTTGCTGCAAAGGTGGATGGACTGCCGATTCCATTATCGGGAAGCAGATCAAGGAAATTGGAGAACGGGTTGGAGAGGAAAATGTCATTTGTGCTCTGAGTGGCGGGGTGGATTCGTCGGTGCTTGCTGTTCTTCTGCACAAAGCCATCGAGGATCAGCTTTATTGTGTCCACATCAACAACGGTTTGATGAGGAAAAACGAAAGTGAAAATGTCGTTAAGCTCTACCGAGATACCTACCACTTCAACCTTGACTACGTCGATGCGACGGATGTCTTCTTGGAGAGGCTTAAAGGTGTAGCCGATCCCGAGCAGAAACGGAAGATCATCGGAGAGTCGTTTATCGAGATTTTCGAGCGTGAAGCAAAAAAGATCGGAAATGTCAGCTTCCTTGCACAGGGGACGCTCTATCCCGATGTGATTGAATCTGTTTCATTCCGTGGTCCATCACATAAGATCAAGACACATCACAACGTCGGCGGACTTCCTGAGAAGATGAACCTGAAGCTGATCGAACCTTTTCGTGAGTTATTTAAGGATGAAGTACGTGCCATTGGCCGTGAGCTTGGTTTACCTCAAGAATTCATTACACGTCATCCGTTTCCCGGTCCAGGTCTTGCTGTTCGCATCATCGGTGAGGTGACAAAAGAGAAGCTCTCAATTCTCTGCAAGTCAGATGAGATTTTTACAGAAGAGATTCATAGGGCAGGATTGTACGAATCGCTCTGGCAAGCATTTGCAGTGCTACTGCCTGTGCAAACCGTTGGTGTGATGGGCGATCAGCGAACGTACGAGAATGTGATCGCTCTGCGCGCCGCAACAAGTCTCGATGGCATGACCGCCGACTGGGCACAGCTTCCGCACGAACTCCTTGCCAAAGCTTCAAGTCGAATTGTCAACGAAGTGCGCGGCGTGAATCGAGTCGTCTACGACATCAGCTCCAAGCCACCGAGTACGATTGAGTGGGAGTGACAAATCTTAGGTCTCATTGGGGCTTCAATCCTATTTTCCCTCTGTAGATGTTTCCTTCCATGTCGAGAATATACAGATAGCCTTTAGGATCTTGGGTGAGTGTTTGGACCCATCCATACTTCACTCCTTCGATCTTGGTAGTCCATGTCCGTCCACCGTTAGTGCTTTCAACAAACGTACTCCGGGGAACATAAGGATCGCCACCCTCTGTGTAACTTACTCCAGAGTACAAAACTCCACTGGCATCAGAGAAGATAGTTCCAAACCGTAAATCTCCTTGCCGTGGACCATAATAGATCTTCTCCCAGGATAATCCATTATCAGAAGATCTCCACAAGCCATTACCCCAAATGCTCACGAAAACGATTGCTCTCGGTTGGGCTGTAATGCTTGTGACGGTTCCACCACCGAGCGTTGTTGGATTCCATGTTACCCCATGATCGGCGCTTCGGTAGACACAGGCTGCACTTCTCAGAGTGTCGATAATGTATCCGCCTGCGAACAGGACATCACTGTCTGTGACAGAGATGAAGCGATTTCTCAGGTGTTCAACGCCTCGATCAATTGATTTCCATGACATTCCGAGGTCGGTACTCTCGTACAATGACCCCGCAGTAAAGATCCTACCCTCTGAATCAAAGGAGAAGCCAAAGAATCCTGAGGGATAGAAATTCTGTTCTACTTTCTTCCACGACTTACCACGGTTGTCACTCCAGTAAATTTGCTGCTGATCGGTTGCGAACATCCGTCCAGAAGGGTGAATGCCTAGGATGTAGTGAACACTCGATGGTTTAGAGTCATCCACTCGATTCATGGGAACCCATGAACGTCCTTGGTTGGTGCTTTGGTAAATCCCACTTTTCCAAGTACTGATATAGAGCGTACCGTATGAGTCGAACAGCAATTGGGTGGGCTGTTTTTCGGAAAAACTTCCAATTTGTCTCCAAAAGCTTGTGTTAGCACATGAAAGAAATGTCAAACAGAGGGCGCTTGATAATATCAAATGCAAGCAGTTTTTCATGTTTCATTCCACCAGAAAACTCATCTCCTTCAACACATTCCCCGCAGCATCTTCAATTGTAACAGTCCAATCACCTGCCAGCCAGACAGTTTTGTATGCCCACGTTCTCCACGGACTTCCACCGATAGACAGCGTTGTTGAGTATGAGTGGTCTTCAATTGTCCACGTTACTGTGATCTCGTCATAAGCGCTGCCAACGACTTTCATCCAGAGATAGACTTTGGAATTTTTGGTGAACACAGAATCCTCATCGACAATCATTCTGTCCTGTACATCATTGCCAAGACGTGCATCGACGATCTCGAGTCCACTCAGCTCCGCCTCCTCTTGAGCAAAGAGATCAATGTTACTTACAGGTAAGCAGAGAGCCATGACAAGGATGGAAATTGAAAATGTTTTCATGTGAGTTGCTCCTTTCGGTTTGGTTTTGTGTTTCATGCCTTAGGTTTCAATCTTCAGGATTTAATCAATCATCACTCCAACTCTTATCATTATCTACATCGTGACTGGACTTCATCCGTGCTACCAGATGCGTCAAGTGTTGGTGCATCTCGTGTGAAGACAACTGCATTCTCTGCCCGTGTCCGGGAAGTACCCGTTCAAATCGAAACTGTAACAACTTTTCCATCGACTTGATCTGATCTGGCCACGAGTACCAGCAGACTTCTTCCGAGGCTGAAAGAGAATTTCTCTTCCGACTCCACCAGAGGTGATCCCCTGTGAAGAGAAAGTAATTTTTGTAGAGCAGAACGCAGTGCCCTTTTGTATGGCCCGAGGTTGGGATGGTGAGAAATTCAGGAAATAGCTGGACGGGCTTGTCTCCATCAATCACAATCTCAGAGGCGGGCTGCGAAGAGAGTTCAAATCGGTGGATGATCCGTTTTGCGTTAAACTTCGTAGCGTATCTGTGCGCTTCTGCAACATCGTCTCGATGTGTGAGGAAAATATACTTGAGTCCGCCAACCTCCTCAAACTTTCTCACCAGGTGTGGAAGAAACTTTGGTGAATCGATCAGCCAATTTCCATCAGCGTGTTTGATGAAGTAACTGTTCCCCCCATACGACTTTGGTGAATTAAATCCACAATAGTACACTTCATTCTCGATCTGTATTGGGAAATCGTTGATGACCTGTTTGCTGTTGTTCGTTCCAAGCGTGCCTATTGAGCCAGTGGGACAGGCTAAAAGTGCTCTGAGTGCTCTTCTCCATTGTTCATCTGTTTGTGGTTGGGCATAGACATAGGAAAAATCATCGGCTTCACCGAATGTTTCAGGTGCAAGCTGACGGCAGACATCACAGTTGATGCACGTGGAATCGACGAAGAATTCGCCCTTAACATTTTCGGAAAGTTGTTTTCGCACGTCAGCCATGACTCGAAGATAGATATTGAAAGTGAAGCTTATACGGTAATATGTGAAACTAATTGGAGGGATGCAACTAACCAGAAGATGTTTTCGTGTCCTTAGCGGTCTCTCACCGCGCACTGCGGTTACGATTTACTGCTCTTAACTGTGAAGATCGTGCGAAGGATATGCAAGGGTGTCAAAGTCTGATCTGCAGGATATTGGTAAGGTTTCTCGATGACTCAGAAAACACAATCGGCACGCTGCTCCAACTTCCCTCTCCTCTTAGGAGCGATCATGAAGCGCCGCTTCACCGGTGAGGATGAAAATGGCATCAAAACCAGGGCACCGTCATTCCGACACGTTTCTAGTCGGATTCTGAGCAGAGCAGCGTGGAATTTCCGGCACTCAGATCCTGACCAAAAGAATGTCAGCATGACGAGTCACCTGCGTTTCTGAACATCTCAGAGGTGAGGTACAAGCTCAGGAACAACCAGATGTCTCTCCGCAATTCGCACATCGGTAGCAGCTTCCATTCCTCACCATGATGCTGCCGCAGTTGTGGCAGGGTGGTGCATCTGCTTGTGCCTGGAAGACTTCTCGTTCCGTTTTTGCCATAGGCGTTTCGTCAACAATTGCCGAATGCACCTTTGCGATATGGGTCTTTTCCATGCTTTGTGTGTGTGTCCCGTTCCCATTGCTGGGGTCGCCATTCGTTGGCTGCTCTTCGGGCAGGAGGAATTTCTTCCCAAGCCATCGGAAGATGTAATCGCAGATGGACTTTGCCATCGGGATGTCTTTGTTGCCCGTGAAGCCGCTTGGCTCGAACCGCATGTGCGAGAATTTCTCAACTAACACACGAAGCGGAACGCCATACTGCAATGCCATCGATATGGATGTTGCAAACCCATCCATCAAACCTGAGATCGTTGAGCCTTCCTTCGACATCGTGATGAAGATTTCACCCGGCGTTCCATCCTCGTATAATCCGACCGTTATATAGCCTTCATGACCTGCGATGGAGAACTTGTGTGTGATCGCCTGTCGCTCGTCTGGCAGTCTGCGTCGTACAGCTTTTTGCTTAATAGTTCCGGTGAGTTGATCGAGACTTGTATTAAGAGGTTGGGTACGCTTGCAGCCGTCACGATAAATAGCGATGGCTTTCAGTCCTAATCGCCACGCCTCGATGTACGTGTTGGCAATATCGTCTGGAGTAACATCCGATGGCATATTGACTGTTTTCGAGATTGCACCTGAGATATATGGTTGCACGGCTGCCATCATCTTCACGTGACCCATGTAGTCGATCGATCGTGTTCCCTTTGCAGGCTTGAATGCACAATCAAAGATAGGGAGATGTTCTTCCTTCAGGTGTGGTGCGCCCTCGATCGTGTCGTTCTTGTCGATGTATGCAAGGATGTGCTCAATCTGCTCATCGATATAGCCTAATTTTTTCAGTGCAAGTGGGACAGTTTGATTGACAATCTTCAACAATCCACCGCCAACAAGCTTCTTGTACTTCACGAGTGCAATGTCAGGCTCGACACCTGTTGTGTCGCAATCCATCATGAAGCCGATTGTGCCCGTTGGTGCAAGCACAGTTGCTTGTGAATTCTTGAATCCATACTCCCGTCCGATCGCATACGCATCATCCCACACCTTGCGGGCAGCGGTGAGTAAGTCGCCCGGAACATAGCGATCCTCAATCCTATCGGCAGCAAGACCATGCATCTTCATGACTCTGAGCATCGGCTCACGATTTCTCTGGAATCCCTTGAACTGTCCCACTTCTTTTGCAATGAGTGCAGATTGTTTGTACGCTTGTCCGCACATCAGGGCAGTGATTGCTGCAGAGTATGCACGTCCTTCTTCGGTGTCATAGGCAAGACCGCGTGCCATGAGGAGTGCGCCTAAATTTGCATATCCCAAACCGAGTGGGCGGTAGTCGTAGCTATTCTGAGTGATGTTCGGTGTTGGGTAGCTTGCGTTATCAACTTCGAACTCCTGAGCACTTATTGTAATATTAACCGCATGGCAGAACGACTCGACATCGAATTCCCCGTCATCAGTGAGAAACTTCATCAGATTCAATGATGCAAGGTTACATGCAGTATCATCGAGGAACATGTACTCACTGCACGGATTCGATGCGTTGATGGGCGCTGTGTTTGGACATGTGTGCCAGTTGTTGATCGTCGTATGAAACTGCATTCCCGGATCGCCGCAGATCCATGCCGCCTCAGCCATCTCTTTCATTAAGTCTCGTGCACGGTACCTGTCCATTGTGCGCCCACTGAGTACTGCTTTCGTTGTCCATTCTTTATCTTCGATGACTGAGCGCATGAATTCATCAGTGACACGGATGGAGTGATTTGCATTCTGATAAAAAATAGAGTCGTATGCGCCGCCGGGAACGTTGAAGCCGCCATCATAGCCAGCTTCGATCAGTGCCCAAGCTTTCTTCTCCTCTTCAGCTTTGCAGCGAATGAAATCCAAAATATCAGGATGATCAGCATTGAGGATGACCATCTTTGCAGCACGGCGTGTCTTCCCACCAGATTTGATGACGCCCGCAAACGCATCATAACCTTTCATAAAAGAAACAGGACCAGATGCTGTTCCGCCGCCTGAGAGTCCTTCTCTTGATGAACGAAGTGTCGAAAGATTCGAACCAGTGCCTGAGCCCCACTTGAACAACATGCCCTCGGTCTTTGCCAAGTCCATGATTGCCTCCATTGTGTCCTCCACAGAATTAATAAAGCAAGCAGAGCATTGTGGTTTTTCTTCGATCCCAACGTTGAACCACACTGGGCTGTTGAATGCCATGTATTGGTTCACAAGCAAATATGTCAACTCAGCGTAAAATGTTTCTGCATCTTCCACTGATGCAAAGTAGCCACCGTTCCTTCCCCACTCTGTTATTGTTCTGGCAACACGATCGACGACCTGTCGAACGCTGATTTCTCGCTGCGGCGTGTCAAGCTTACCATGAAAGTATTTCGACACTACAACGTTCGTTGCCGTCATCGACCACGATTTGGGAACTTCGACGTTCTTCTGCTCGAAGATCGTTTCACCCTTTTCGTTCGTAATGACAGCAGTGCGAAGCTCCCATTCGATCTCATCAAATGGATGCACACTCGGTTTGGTAAAATGGCGTCTAAACGTTAACCCGCGCTTTTGTACTGCGGTCTCAGGAATGCGTACCGGCGCTGACTCTGTTTCGTCTTTTCCACCAAGAATTGTCAATTCAGGATTTGCCATTTAACATGTCTCCTTCATATAATAAAATGTAAAAATTGTATTATCAAAATAAAAATTCCTTCTTTAAAGAATGTATATAGT
>JACQVI010000131.1 GCA_016209795.1 Ignavibacteriota bacterium | reverse complement strand
GCCACGAGCTCGGTCGCGTCGCGGAGGCCTTGCGAGAATTGCTTTTGTACCTTTCTCCACAATCGGTCTTTGAATGAGGTCAGGATGGCGAATCATCAAATCAATCAATTCATCTTCAGAAATCTGCTTTCCCACAAGTTTCAATTTCTTATGAATTGGCTCCTTAGTTCGTAGAATATCCTTTGCTTGTAATCCCATCTTCTTTAGCAAGCTTTTTAGCTTAGACTTGGAAATAGGATTGATGTAGTAGTTAATTGCCTCATAGTCTACTCCCGCTTCTTTAAGAATGTTCATCACGTTCCGACATGTTGTGCAGGCTGGCTTTTGGTAAATTGTCAACTTGGACATTAGAGATATCGGTCGATTATTTTTGCCCCTTAAGGTGTCGTCGAAACCGCTCGGCGAACTTCGAAGCTGATTGAAAATTTCTTACTCTTGCTTTGAACTCGAATACCTTTTCTCCCGGCTGCCAGATTATGACAGAGCTGTCGTCGTCTGCTATAATCTTCCCGTTTGTCGTGATCAGTAATCCTGCCGTATCACCGAGTGAAATTTTCATGCTATCACTCGCGGAGTGTTCTGGAATTAGTTTTTGAACATCGGCAAACAGGGAAGTTTCTTTCCAGATGAGCTTTCCTCTCTCGAGGTAGAGTTTCCGTTCTTTGACGTAAAGACCTTTATCCAACTGTTCAACTAAATATCGGTCACTTTTCCAATTTTTGATGAGTTCCTTGAAATCCTTTTCTTGTTTGGTAGGATCTGCCTCGTCAGATTGGACATTGCGCATGATGACAGTTACTTTACCACTTTTGCCATCGTCATTCAGGATAAGCGTGTATTCTGTTGTTTCACTGATCAAACAACCAGAGAAAAGCAGGATAAATAGAACGAGCAATAAGTACGTAGCTGCCGTTGCAGTCTTACACATAGAACAGAAACTTTGAAACGCATTGAATTGTAGCGTTCATCGCCACGGTTTTATTATTACTCCCCCACTCATTGGAAAATATTGCCTTGTTCGGTCAATGGCACCGAGGAGAGATTTAGCTTGAACAAAAACACTAACTGACTCTATAATCGGAACCTCGACGCCTACTCCTGCAGTCCACGAGAATGCGGATTTCTTTTCTTTGCCAAGAGTAAATGTCGTATCGCCTGTGACAGTAACACTACCGGCATTAAAGTACATATATCCGATTCCAAGAATAAAGTAAGGAGCAATCGATTGTTTTGCTGGTGAGAACGATCCCTTGAAGTTCACCATCACATTAAAGATGGAAGTTGGTCGACCAGTTGAGATCAAGTTCTTGTAGCTTGTATCTATTGCTCTTATTCTACTGCTAACTCCAGCAGAATCAAATGCAAAGCGACTGTACTCAACTGTTGCAGATACAGTAGCGTACCCTAACTCTCCCGGGGGAAAAGACCAACCATATCCACCACCGATATTCCAAGCAGGTTTCCAATATTGATTGAACTCCTCTGGTAGATAGGGAATTCCTACTCCACCGAAAAGATACAATTCAGGGTCCTTTGGAGTTTCAGTGCTTATCGCAGTGTCTGCTTGCGCAAAAATAAGTGGTGAAGTAATCAACGTGTATACGATTACAACCAGCAAGGATTTCATAGTAAGTTCCTCTGACGTTTGTGATACGCTATTGTGTACTGTTTTTCAGCTAAAAATATCGCCTCCAAAATAGTGTCCCGAAGTATACGAAGTTTTTAGTCGATTATCAAGGTAAGGTGGGTTTAACGAAGATGGTTTTCTCGTGTTCTATAATAACAGTTCCGGGTGGAGATTTACGCGGTTTGCGGACATATTTGCGCTCACAATATGCCACAGCGACGTTGGTTGCGTTTCTCATCTTGCTGTAATATGCTGCAATTGCTGCTGCCCGCTGGATAGCCTCTTTAGATGGTGCTGAAGTATGACCTTTGACTTTCAATACGGTGTGAGATCCACTTGCACCTCGTGCATGAAACCACAAGTCATTCGGCTTGGTGTACTTCATCGTGAGCAAATCATTACTAGCCCTGCTCTTACCAACCCAGACCTCGTATCCATCACGTAACGTGAAGATGCGAAATGGTAACTTTTCTTCAGCTTGTTTACCCTTGATGATATGCCACGCTTTCAACTCCTGCGCATACTGGTTCCTCCATGTTTTGATCTGTTCCTTCGTTTGACATTGTTCAATGCTCGCCTCGAGCGCTTCGAGCATTGGAATTTTTCCTGCCAGGCTCTTTAGCCGTGTGGAAACTTCCTCCTGTGATGCTTTTGCCTTTTTTGCTTTTTCAAAGTAGCGCTCAGCATTCTGTGTCGGTGTGAGTTTTGGATCGAGTGCAATCTGTACTTGCGTGTCTCCTGTCATTGGGTTCTGTACGGTCATTGATGTCATTCCCTTGTTGATGCTTTGGAGGTTGGTAAGAATAAGTTTACCAAGTTTTTCATACGTATCAGCGCCTGATGAAGAAGCTAATTGTGATCGCGCAGCCCCAAAGGCTTTACGGGAACGATTAAGCTCCACCTGTATTTTCGCAAGTAGTTCTTGTTTTTCAGCTTCCACTCCTTTCAGTTGAAATGATTTTACTACAAATGACCTGACTGCATCAATCATAGAATCGAAAAACTGTGCTTTCGAATTGGCAAGATGCTGTAACTGAATAGGTGAGATGACCTTAGGAGTATTTCCAGAGAAATAAATCGTAGGCTGAGGATGCCTTGTTGCATTTATGACGGTTCGCACTGCAGCGTGGATGTGCTCGATATCGCTGTTGCTAAGCTGGTGTACAAACAAGTCTTCATCTCGATCAGCACGATGTAATATCTCTCGAATATAAACTGAACCGAAGGTTGGAATACCTTGCTTCAGTGCTGCCGAGACTGTCTTTGATGGATCTTGCGTTACGACTTGGGTAAAGAGAAGAATATCATCATATAATCGATTGTTGAAGGGTTGTGCTTGTATAGTGAAAGAAGTACCCTGTAAGGTTTTGTTTTTCTTGAATGCTTCGAGAATAACCTCACTCGCATCAACCAGGAGAACGTTGCTTGCAGCAGAATTATAGAGTTGTAAATACAGCGTCAAATTTTTAGACAGCAAAATCCGGACCGTTCTATCATAAGGATGCAATGAGACTGCCTCAATGCTACAGTCAATACACTCTTCGAAGAGATCGACTGAATTTTTCTTAGCACGTGTAACATTCTCGCGTAAGAGGAGATAATTCAGCCTGGGGTCAATTGAGATTTGGAGGGTTCGATAATCATCTTCTGAAGTTTTACTCTGTCGTGTGGTTAACGAAATGAGTAGTTCATTTTTTTGTTGAGTAAAAACCTCGGTAATGGTTGCACCACGGATCAACGGATTCAATTCTTCGATAAGAGCTTGAAGCACAAAATAGTGAGAGACCATGGAGTCAGTGGATCCGTTCAAAGAGTTATGCACAATATACCCAAAAATTCGTAGAATCTCAACACTAAAGAGTTCCCCAATACTTTTCTGTGGATTGAATAGTGGAAAAAATGTCAATATGTTTTTCTTGACCAACGCACAAATATTTCGTACTTTATAAGAGGATTTTCTGCCGAGACGATTGAATTGTAATGATTTCAAGCATGACAGGCTACGGACGCGGCGAGGTCACCGAGACTCGCACCACTGCGATTGCTGAGGTTCGCTCAGTCAACAGCCGCTTCCTCGAAATAACATCACGTCTGCCGCGATCTATTGCACTTCGAGAGAACAATCTCAAGGAACTCGTTCGAACAAAATTTGTTCGAGGGAAGGTCAACATTGTGCTCAATATTACACATGAAAATACGAGTGAAGTTCCTCTCAAGGTAAACGTTTCCGCAGCCCAAGCATACTACAAACTTTTGAACGACCTGCGAAAAGCTGTTAAGAGTCAAGAGAAAATAACGCTTGAACATCTATTAAAATTTCCGGAAGTTCTCGAGTTTGATGAGTTGGAAGCAGTAGATGAACAAGAATGGGAATTAGCGCAGAAGGCGCTCATAAAAGCACTTGATGAAGCAGCACTCATGCGTCGTCGCGAAGGACAGGAATTAATGAAAGATCTTGCTGCTCGAATCGATCTGATCAACACGTTGATTGATAAGATTATGCACTGTGCTAAAGAGAGAGTGCCACAAGAACGGACGCGACTAGAAGACAGGTTAAAAGAATTGCTCACAAATACCTCTACGATTAACCACGATCGCTTGGAACTTGAGCTTGTTCTCTTTGCCGATAAACTCGATGTTACAGAAGAATGTGTGCGGTTCCGAAGCCACAACAAATATTTTCTTGAGGCATGCCACGATAATGAGGCAGCTGGACGAAAGTTGAATTTTTTAGTGCAAGAGATGAATCGCGAAGCTAACACCATTGGTGCGAAAGCGAATAGCGCTCAAATAGCGCATATGGTTGTTACGATTAAAGAAGAACTGGAAAAGATTCGGGAACAGTTGCAGAATATTGAATAGAGAGTCAATTGGTTACATGGTTAATTTTTTGCTTGGCTATCAATTAGCTGATTAACCTCTCAATGCCGGGGTCCAAGCTCATCGTGATTTCTGCACCAAGTGGAAGTGGCAAGACAACAATTGTACGAGAAAGCTTGAAGCGTCATCCCGAAATTCTGTTCTCGGTTTCAGCAACGACCCGACCTAAACGCGAATTTGAAGTACACGGTAAGGATTATTTCTTTATAACAAAGGAAGAATTTAAAAGAAAAATCCAGAACGATGAACTTGTCGAGTGGGAACAACTTTACGGTGACTACTATGGAACACTCAGGAGTGAAGTTGATCGCGCTTTGAGGTCAGGGAAATCAATGCTGTTTGATGTCGATGTGAATGGCGCACTTTCAATCAGAGCACAATATCCAAAGGAAACAGTGCTTATTTTCATTAAGCCACCAAGCATGGAAATTCTAACACAGCGGTTGATGAAACGAGGGACAGAGACTCTTGAGACAATTCGCACACGCCTTGAACGCGTGCCGATGGAACTTGAGAAGGAAAACGAATTTCATTTTTGCGTTGTGAATGATGACCTTCAAACAGCTACTGATGAAGTCGATCGTATTATTCATAACGTACAGAAAGAAAAGAAGTAGTTTAGAGTTGAGAAAAGTGTACATACTAACAATGAACATCAAAGGAGAACGTTAATTCTATGCCAATAAAACCAGTAGACATTGAGAAACTTTCGACCAGAGCTGAGAATATCTACGAAGCAATTGTTATACTCTTGAAACGAGCGCGACAGATCAATGAAGAAATGAAGATTGAATTTAATCAGCGCATAGAGATGCTGCAATCTCGGATTTTTGAACCGGAAGAAGAAACTGATCAACCGCAAACGAACCCTGATCAAATCTTGGTCGCACAGGAATTTGAGCAGCGTCATAAGCCCACAGAAACCGCAATTCAAGAGTTATTAGAAAATAAACTCACATATCGATACAAGGAAGATGAGACAACTTTTTCTCCTAAGTAGCAATTCCGTTGCAGAAGATGCTCAAAAATAAACATATCCTCATTGGTGTCACAGGTGGCATTGCCGCATACAAGATGCCATTAGTCGTTCGTGAGTTTAAAAAGGCTGGTGCAGATGTGAAAGTTGTCATGTCGGAATCTGCTAAGGAGTTTGTGACGCCACTGACACTCTCGACACTCTCAGGCAATGAAATTGTTGTTGGCACCTTTCCTGATCAGAACACGAATGTGCTTAGTGCAAGCACATGGCATATTAAGCTCTCGCAATGGGCGGATGTAATGCTAATTGCACCGGCGACAGCACATACTATTGCTAAGCTTGCTACAGGATATGCCGACAACGCAGTGACGACACTTGCTCTTGCCATTCGGTGTCAGTTAGTGATCGTACCAACGATGGACGTTGATATGTGGCATCATCCTGCTACGCAGGAGAATGTCGTCAAGCTCCGCGAGATGGGATGTGTCATTGTTCCACCTGAAACAGGTGAGCTCGCAAGTGGATTGACTGGTGAAGGAAGGTTACCAGACGTTCCTATCATTGTGAACACCGTAAAGGGCGTACTACGTAATGCACATCGAGATCTTCAAGGAAAGAAAATTGTAGTGACAGCAGGTCCGACGTACGAGCCGATTGACCCTGTTCGATTCATAGGAAATCGTTCATCAGGGAAAATGGGCTTCGCCATTGCGAATGCAGCAGCTCAGCGCGGTTCGGACGTCATTCTCGTGACCGGTCGGGTTTCTTTACCAACACCCCGTCATGTCAAACGTGTGGACATTGAATCTGCTGCTCAGATGCATCGAGCAGTGATGAAATACAGTAAGAATGCCGATGCCATCATCATGGCAGCAGCAGTTGCAGATTTCACCCCAGCCAAGCCATCTCATACGAAAATTAAAAAAGAGCGAGTACATAGTACTTCCTTTTCTTTAGAGTTAACAAGAACAAGAGATATTTTGCTGGATCTCTCGGAAAAGAAGTATCATGGTATTCTCATAGGTTTTGCGTTGGAAACGGAGAATGGTATTCGCAATGCACAACAAAAACTCGGAGAGAAAAAATTGGATTTTATCGTTTTGAACAATCCACTGCAGAATGGAGCTGGCTTTGGCTCTGATACCAATATTGTGACGATTATTTCGAAGCGGGGTAAGATTGAAAAATTGAAAAAGATGTCGAAGTTCGATATTGCAAATGAACTTCTCGATAGAGTGGCAAAGAACTTTTGAATTAACTTCTTGGATGTCTGACATACAACGTGAATTACTTGAATTCCTAGAGAACACAAAGAGATACTTCATGCAGCAGCAGGATTTATTTGGGAACATCATTTATACTGAGGATAAGAAGAAGACTAAAACAGGTGCAGGTTCGGTGTTTCGATATCCCGATGAACCCTGGGTAAACCTGAACTCGCTTAACGAGCTGGATAAAAACATTTGTACATGTGTGAAGTGTCCACTTGGCTATACCCGCACCAACTTCGTGTTTGGTGCTGGCAATCCACATGCTGATGTCATATTTATTGGTGAGGCTCCGGGTGCTGATGAAGATGCGCAAGGTGAGCCATTTGTTGGGAAAGCAGGACAGCTTCTCAACAAAATCATAGAAGCTATCGGCATGAAACGAAAAGATGTGTATATTTGTAATGTTCTTAAGTGCCGTCCACCGAACAATCGCGATCCTGAGCCATTGGAGATGGAGACCTGTACTCCCTATCTTATGAAACAAATTGAGCTTATCCGTCCAAAGTTCATTATTTGTCTTGGGCGAATTTCTGCACAATGGCTGCTACGAACAAATGATGGGTTATCAACACTGCGAGGCAAAGTGCATGATTTCCATGGGGCAAAGCTGATCGTCACGTATCACCCTGCAGCGCTGCTGCGTAATCCAGGCTGGAAACGTCCAACATGGGAAGACATGAAAATGTTTAAACAATTATACGACGAAATGAAAGCAACTGCATAGCAATGCCTGAACTCAAAAAGATCATAGATATCAATACCGTGAATGAAGTTCCTGCTACAAGCGGGCGCGTTCCACCCCAGGCTGTTGATGTTGAAAAAGCTGTCCTGGGCGCGATGCTTATCGATAAGGAGGCTGTACCCAAAGTCCTGGAAATGCTCAATGAAGAGAGCTTCTACAACCCCACACATCAAAAAATTTTCCGTTCGATGATAGCATTGTTTGATAAAGGTGAGCCGGTGGATGCAGTCACGGTTGTGGAGGAATTACGCCGCCGCGGCGAGTTGAACGCTGTTGAAGATCCGGTCTACATCACTGAACTGACAATGAATGTTACCTCTTCTGCAAATGTCGAATACCATGGACACATTGTGTTGGAAAAAGCGTTGATGCGCAGCCTGATCAGTGCGTCGGCAGAAGTAGCATCACGTGCATACAGTGATACAGAAGATGCGTTTGACTTGCTTGACGATGCTGAATCGAAAATTTTCCAGATTTCAGAACGGCGCTTAAAGAAAGCTGCTACGCCAATTAAGCGAGCACTGCAAGATGCGTTTGAAGTACTTCAAGAAATCCACGGCAAGCACAGTGGTGTTACCGGCGTTCCCACTGGCTTCGTTGAACTTGATAACCTCACCGGAGGCTTCCAAAAATCTGATCTTGTCATCCTTGCCGGCAGACCAAGCCAGGGGAAGACAGCGTTGGCACTCTCCATTGCTCGAAATGCAGCACTCCACAAAGAGCGGCGCACACCAGTTGCAATCTTCAGCCTTGAGATGGCAGAGCAACAGCTTGTGATTCGGATGCTCTCAGCCGAAGCGAAAGTGAACGCCCACCAGTTACGGACTGGACGGTTGCGCGATGACGACTGGCAAACCTTGAGCCGAATCGTTGGGAGACTTGCTGATGCAAAGATTTTCATCGACGATACTCCTGCATTGGGTATTCTTGAACTTCGCGCAAAAGCACGTCGGCTCAAAGCAGAGCACGGCATTGGAATGGTGATCGTGGATTACCTCCAGCTCATACAGGGTCCGAAGAGTGCAGAGTCTCGTGAACGGGAAATTTCCATGATCTCCCGCTCACTGAAGGCATTGGCAAAGGAGTTAAACATTCCAGTCGTTGCACTTTCCCAGCTTAACCGTGCTGTAGAGAGCCGCAGTGATAAACGACCGTTACTCGCAGACCTTCGAGAGTCAGGTGCAATAGAGCAAGATGCTGATGTTGTGCTGTTTGTTCATCGTCCAGAAATGTATGGCATTCTGGAGATCAAAGATGAACAATATGGTTCGATTCCTTCTGAAGGCGTTGCTGAAATCCTTGTTGGCAAGCAGCGCAATGGTCCCACAGGTGTTGTTCGACTTGCTTTTAGAAAAGAGTACGCTGGCTTTGAGCGACTTGCGCCGCCGAGTATGGAATCCTACCTACCCCCACCCGCTACGATAGCAGAGGAGACACCGTTCTAAAGTTCCTATTACCACGAATCAGTTTGTTTTCCTCCCAAGATTTCCTTACCTTTTGATTAGATTTCTGCCCCGCTTTTGCTGGGGCATATTGTTTTATGGCTCATATCAAAAATATCTGCATCCTTGGTTCTACAGGTTCTATCGGACAAAACAGTCTGGAAGTCATTGCTAACTTTCCTGACCGGTTCCGTGTTTCTTACCTGGCAGCAA
This sequence comes from Ignavibacteriota bacterium, assembly GCA_016209795.1. Lineage (GTDB taxonomy): Bacteria > Bacteroidota > Ignavibacteria > UBA10030 > SZUA-254 > JACQVI01. The sequence continues at coordinate 6,773 of JACQVI010000131.1, read as the reverse complement.
ACAAGAACATTAATGTTCTCCAGCAACAGGTCAAACGATTTCGTCCAAAGGCTGTCGCCGTTTTGGATGAACCATCCGCATCTCTTCTGAAGCAAACGATGAACGGCACGGTAGAGGTCGCTGCAGGTGAAGAAGGATTACTGGAACTTGTTAGCCGTCCTGAAAATGATATTGTCATTAGCTCACTTGTAGGGTTTGCCGGTTTGCGTCCAACCATCGAAGCAATCAAGCAGGGAAAAACCGTTGCACTGGCAAACAAGGAAACACTTGTTGTTGCAGGCGAAATCATTACGAAGTTAGTCAAAGAACATAATGCTCGGTTAATTCCTGTCGATAGTGAGCACAGTGCTATCTTGCAATGCCTCGCTGGAGAGAGACCTGAAAACGTTGCTCGACTGATCCTTACTGCTTCGGGTGGTCCATTTCTCCATCTGGAGAAGAAAGAATTTGCCAGTGTCACTGTCGATGAAGCACTCAAACATCCAAACTGGAAAATGGGTAACAAGATCACAATTGACTCTGCAACACTCATGAACAAAGGATTAGAAGTCATTGAAGCTCATTGGCTTTTCAACTTACCAGCAGAAAAAATCGAAGTACTCATTCATCCACAATCCATCATCCATTCCATGGTCGAATTCATCGATGGCTCGATCAAGGCACAACTTGGTGTGCCTGATATGAAGATTCCGATTCAATATGCACTAACGTATCCGAATCGTGAGGCATCCGCTTATAACAGAGTAAATTTTGCTGAGTTAGGCGAAATGACGTTTTGTAAACCTGATTTGGAAAAATTTGAGTGCTTAGCACTTGCATACGAGACACTGCATCGTGGTGGAACGGCGCCATCAGTCCTCAATGCAGCTAACGAAGTTGCTGTTGAACTTTTCTTGCAGCGCAGGATCAAATTTCACCACATTCCTATCTTCATCCGTTACTCCTTGGATTGCGTTCCAAGCAAAGCATCACCATCATTGGAGGATATCTTCGAAGCCGATAAAGCAACTCGTAGTGTTGTATACGAATTTGCCAGCCGTCTACATTGAGCTAAGTAAGTATGGAAATCCTCAACATGATATTCTACACCGCGATCACGCTCGGTATTCTCATTGTCATCCACGAGCTAGGACATTTCCTCGCTGCAAAACTTACAGGGATGCGCGTTGATCGGTTTTCGATTGGATTTCCACCTCGGGCATTCGGCAAAAAAATCGGCGACACGGATTACTGCATTTCGTGGATTCCCATCGGCGGATATGTAAAGATTGCAGGAATGATCGATGAAAGTTTTGATACAGAATTCTTGCATAGAGAGCCACAATCATGGGAGTTCCGTGCAAAGCCAATGTGGGCACGGATGTCGGTCATCTCGGCGGGTGTGATCATGAATGTCCTTCTCGCCGTTGTCATCTTTTGGGGGATCAAGTACGTTAGTGGAAAGTTTGTTATAGAGACGACGGAAGTCGGTTATGTTGTAGAGGGAAGCGTTGCAGAAAAAGCGGGAATCCGCTCAGGAGATAAAATTATCACCATCAATGACAAACCAGTCTACGACTGGGAGGAAATTCAACGACTCATTTACTTTGAACATCTTGGAAGAAATATCATCATTACGGTTGAACGAGCGGGACGACAAAAGAATATTGTGCTTCCGCCAAAGGTTATCACAGATCGTACAGAGATTCCTTTCGATATTGTTGAAGCTCATACTGTTGCACTAATCCTCGATGTCCAACCAGACAAACCAGCAGCTAAACTAGGGTTGAAAACCGGAGACGTTATTCTATCACTTAATGATATTCCTGTGCGTGCTCATCTCCAAGTGATTAAGATTGTACGATCTCATGCAGGAAAGCAATTGAAGGTTACATGGAGACGCGATGAGCAGGTCTATTCGGGTATCACAACGCCAACTGATAGTGGACGAATTGGTACAGGTATCACAACAAGGTACACAGGTCCGTTTCGGCAGATTAAGTATTCAGTCATTCAGGCGCTTGTAGCAGGTCTTGAGCAAGTTGTAGAGGCACCAATCCTTTTCATCGCCTCAGTACGACAAATTATTGCTGGCACAGTTTCGTTCAAAGATTCGTTTGGTGGACCAATCAAGATTGCACAATTTGCGACGCGGAGTGCTGAATATGGCATACTGAGTTATCTCTTTTTCCTAGGTCAACTCAGCATGATGCTTGCGATATTAAACATCCTTCCTATTCCTGCATTAGATGGTGGACATCTCATTATGCTCATATATGAGAAAATCTTTAGACGAGAAATTCCTCACAACGTTAAGCTTGCCATTCAACAAGTGGGGTTTATCCTACTTCTTGCCTTTATGGCATTCATTATCTATAACGATATCTCAAGCTTTTAATCACACCTCGTGATAATCGGCACACGGTCTTTGAACAAGACCGGTAACTTACCTACATTCAATATACTTGTGGTAAAATGTTGAATTCGTCACGCTTTTTTCTTATTTTTAAGCGATTTTTTAAGGAACGATTATGAAACGGAATGTACACCACATGTTGGTTTTTGGGTTTCTGACGGTGTTGATTTTTAGTCTTGTATTTCTGACAAGTACAACTGTTCTCGCTCAGTGTCCCTTGACAATGGATGTCCGTTATGTTCCAGTTGACAAGCTTTCGTTTGCGGACATTGATTTCGAACATTTCGAGAGCAGATCACTGCTGTTCACGGTTATCATCAATAATCCCAGTAAGCAATCTTACTCTCCAAAGCTCATAGGACGACTCGATGTGAGACTTGCAGAGGGTAATGTAGTGTACGATATGGCTGTCATCTTTAAGACAGACACGTTTGGAGTTCCGCCAAGCAGCAGTAAAACAATTACCAATATGGATCTAGGTGGGATTGGGTTTGAAGAGTATGAATTTAGTCCAAATGCTAAAAGTGATCTTCAAGATATCTCATTGGCAACAGGCAAGCTGCCCGCTGGAGTATATAACCTGCACTTAGAATTAGAACAGACAGGTTGTGATCTTAGAGGAGATGTAAAACTCGTCCTCCGTAATCTCTCACGTGTTGAATTACGGTCACCACGTGATGGTGAAGTAACCAATGAGTTTCCATTCTTCGAATTCTTTCATGAAGGAGATCGAGCAAGATTACTGATCACCGAGAAGAATCCAGATCAATCTCGCGAGGAAGCCATTGAACGAAGACCCCCCATGCTTGATGAAGAGCTTACAGGACAAAATTCTTTTCCTTATTCACGTGGACGTCCTCTTGAGCAAGGTAAGACATACGCTTGGAGAGTTGTCAGTAAGATGCGAGGAACAGGAGGCACAGACAATGAAATATCCAGTCCCATTTGGATATTTACCGTTACAAATTCAGGTGAAGAACTTTCTGAATCAGTTCTTCTTGATCAACTTGAAGCGCTATTCAGAAGGCGTTATCCAGCTCTGTTCCAACAGATACGGAAGCAGAAGTATAGACTCAGTGGCAATTGTACACTTAATGGACTTAGCCTCTCTTATTCCGAGTTGCTCAACCTCCTTTACCAATTACGAGAGAATGCCGATAGCGCTGAATTAAGTTTTGAATGATAGTGAAATTTTGGAAAGAGCATAGTCATGATTCAATGTAAACAATTTTTTAGATTTTCTATTCTCTGGTTGATTGGATGTGTAGTGTTCCCAGCAGAAGTCGCAGTCGCATCGGACAACGTTACGCTTGCACTTATTACAAAGGTCATCCGAGAGGTCGCAAAGCGATCCACCCTTATCGATTGGAAAACTGCGACGAAAGGCGAGACGTTACTCTCGGGAGATCAAGTACGAACTGGGCAGCGATCACTTGCTGTCATCAAGTTCAAGGATAATAGTATGGTAAGAGTCCGCGAGCAATCTCTATTAACCATAAACGGTGAAATAGGTCCTAGGGGAAGGATGAAAACAATTCAATTATCGAAAGGATCGTTCGGTTTTAGTGTGAAGAAGCAACCGGAGAATGAGCAGTTTCGTTTGACTTCACCAACATCAGTCGCTTCAATCCGAGGTACGCAGGGTAAACTCAGTGGTGCGGAAGGTAATGATACTCTTATTGTTACTGAAGGATTAGTGAACCTTAGAAACCAGATTTCGAACCAAGATATTGATGTGAACGCTGGCTTTATCGCATTTTCTAATCAAGATGGCTCCATCACGTCTCGTAAGGCATTAGAGCAAGAGCTTAAAGATGCACAAACTGCTGCGACAGGTGGCACAACGAACGAACTTAATCTTGAATTCCAGGATAATCAAGGTAATAAGAAAGATTTAAAGATTAGATATCGACAAGAAGAGCAGTAAGCGATAGTCACACACTACTTTACATACGTGAATACCGAATTCAGGCTTTCACATCTTGTGAGGCGGTCCATTCCTATATCTGTCATGGGGATGGTATTTTTGTTCTCGATTACATTTGCACAGATCAGCAACAGAATTTCAAAGGTTGATATAGATCCATATCGACCAGGCGATCCACTGAGCATGCGTGTTGACCTTATTGATGCATCGAATGTTGAACGAGTGGAGATTGCATACCGATCATTCGGTCGGCGTGACTTTACTCGCAATGAAATGCAACTTACGGCTAGTACTGCAACCGTATCTCTTCCCGCCCCCACTCTTGCTCCACCATTTTTGGAATATTATTTTCTGATTTATGATCATGGTGTAAGCACACCAGAGACGTTTCCTCAAGAACATCCGGAGGAAAATCCTTTCCGCTTTACGCTACAAGAAGATACCCTCCACAGTGAAGAGATTATTATTCTGAGCCCTGAACAGAACGAGCATATTAGAAATGAGGATGTCTTGATTGCTTTCACAGTAGTATCTACTGATACCTTGATTGATAAGGGTGCAACAAAGATTTTTCTGAATGATGGGGATATTTCTCGAGGTATGGTGGTGTCAGACAACCTGTTTGTGGTTAAACCGGATAACCTATCTATTTCTCTTTCAAATGGATCTCATACCATCCGTGTTGACTTAGTTGATAAGCAAGGAAAGCTCTACAGAAGTCATATGTGGCAATTTTCAGTTTCAGGTGCAGTGGAACCGATCGCGAAAAGGGAAACCGCTAGCCGGTTGTATGCGACAAGTATTCAATTGGAAACGCGTCATGAAGATATTGCAAACCAATCCACACCGTACAATCGTGCCGGTATAACTGCCAGTGGCAACTATGACCAGTTCCGTCTCAAAGGTCGTCTCTTTGTTACCAACGAAGAAAAATCTATCCGCCAGCCGCAAAATCGCTATTTTATTGGGGTTGAGTCACCTTGGATTAATGTCGGATATGGAGACAGTTATCCGGAATTTCCTGATCTCATCATGAACGGTAAACGGGTGCGAGGACTGACCGGAAATCTTATGCTAAGCTCATTTCACCTTGATGTCACGAAAGGAGACATTCTCCGACGCATTGAAAGCGATACGATTAAAACATTTCCGAGAGATAGTTTGTTTGTTGAGCAATCCAGGGATTCAACAGCAGCGTATGGTATTTACGATGAGACAAGTGTTCCTGAGCGGTGGGCGAAGTTCCGATATGGGACATTTGATCGCAATGTCACAGTCGTTCGCCCAAGTTTTGGGAAAGAAGGAAGTAGACTGAGCTTTACGTATCTGAAATCGTCAGATGAAGTTAGCTCGATTCGATATGGTATCAAGCCGCAAGAAAACATTCTCTTCGGTATTGACCTGTTGCTTTCTTTTGATCGTCGAAATTTTGAAATCACTGGTCAGGCGGCAATCAGTGCAACTAATAAGGACATTAGCAAGGCAACATTTAGTGATAGCGATATCGATTCGATTTTCAAGGATCCAACATATAGTGAATCTGATAGAGAGGATATTCGGACGGTACGAGATATCCTATCCCGCTTCATTACGGTCAACCAACATCTCATCCCACTTTCGTTTAAGAATTTGTCGACGCTTGCCTACGAGGGTGGGCTTACTCTGAACTACTTCAATAATCATTTCAAGTTCATGTACTTACGGCGAGGCAATAGTTTCGAGTCCTTTGGTAATCCATATCTCCGCACAGATGTCGTGGGATTCAACGTTTTTGATCGGCTCCGTCTTGTAAAAAACCGATTATCTCTTAGTGCAGGCTATGAGCGGCTCCGTGATAACACAGCAGAAAATAAGCCTGCCACGACGACAAGCCAAACAGTGAATGTAAGTGTCTCGTATGTGTCACCAACTGAATTTCCAAATGTTACATTAGGATATATCCTTGCTGCAAATGAGAACAAGATCCATAACGATTCTCTGTTTGCCATTGATGATAGAACCTATCGTCTACTTGTTCAGATGAGTCGTGAATTCACGGCTCATGCCAGGCATAACGCATCCATTAGTTTCAGTACTTCGACACGGAATGATCAAACATTGAAGAACCTCAATACACGAAGTACAATGATTACTCTTAGCAATGTTTCGCAGTTCAAAATCCCGCTGCAAACAACATTTAGTATCACTATCTACTTAAGCAAATTCTCAGCGAGTGGACCATCTGGCGTCGCGAACTCGACAAGATTTAACTATACCTCTATCTATACACAAGCTCAATATCGATTGATGGAAGAAAAATTGCGTCTGAGCGGATCAGTAAGTCCGACGTTTGGCGATATCAAACGGACATTGATCGACACAGGAGTCCAATATTTCTTTTTACAGAATCTCAGTACACTTGCACGCTTGAGCCTCTATTTTAATGAAAACACACCCAACAGTACTCTATGG
>JACQVI010000112.1 GCA_016209795.1 Ignavibacteriota bacterium | reverse complement strand
TAATGCTATATTGCAATTAAGGATTTGTTTTTTGAACAATGAATGGGATTCCTTCTGGGATAAACACAAGTTCTATTGCCAATAATCCTATGATGATAAAGACTTTTTCTACCTACAAATAAAATCCGCACCCTCAGGACAGAGCGTGAAACTCAGCCGCAATTCCCACATGGTTTCGTCGGTTGAAACAATTGGTTAGGCAGCATCCGAAGAGAGGTACTCATCAGATGATTATCGTCGCTTCTATCCTTCTCTTGAGCTTTAATCTAAGTTCTTCAGGGGTTTCCCAACTGATGTGATTGTACTGCCGCGTATCAAAGTGAGCCTTATCCAGTTCATCCTTTCTACATGTGTAAATGACCGGCCGCCCTAACCCAAGCATCATTCCAGCCTCAAAATATACACCCTGCCGGTGTAATGTAAAGTCCGCCACCAAAAACTTGCTCCGTCGTATCTCGGAAATGATTACGTCGCAGATTTTCTCGTTACGCTCGCACATATCCACGCGAAATGCTTCAAAGCCGGCATCTTTAATTCCAGGACGAAACCCATCTTCCCAAACCTTGTCCATTTCCGGTGCAAACGACATTGCTACGAAGACCTGACGATTTTCCCGTCCCAAGTGCCCACGCTCTAACTCGGCTATGCGATTCCAGCCATTAGATGTTAATCTTACCATCCCAGGAAGAATATGGAACGGCTCAATGAGTTCGTCCGATGCAAGTTGTTTTAGAAGAAACAGACTTGCATCAGAGTTCTCAGCGTAAGTAAGGGGGTAGTCCGTATCCTTGAACTTGAATTCGTATCCCGGATATTTGCTCAAATACGAGAAGTTCAGCACTGTGCGGTCGAGCCTCTCTGCAATTGAGCCCAACGGGTGTTCTTTCAAGATGCGGTTGATTGAGATGGTAAATCGCGTGGGTCTCAATTTCTCAGCTTCCGTCTCATTTAGGAATAAAAAATGCGGCTCTGCCTCGCGAACCATTCTTTCCCTAATGAAAGCAGAAACGCACGCTCGCTCATGCGGGTAGTTCCACTGTTGAAATTCAGCGGCTTCGTGGGTAATGACATACTCACCGCACACCAAACAGCGGACGCAGTAGCAATCGGTATTAGACTCACGGCTGATTTCCGGTGCGGGACTACCACAAATGAAACAAACCTTACCGTTGGTCATTCTATTCTGTACCTATTGAGCGACGCCCATGTGCCGCGCCGGATTTTCGGTGTCGGGCACGATAGCGGGGTTCGACCCTCTCTATATCATCAACCGTCAAAACGGTGCGCCATCGTCCGACTCTTGCACCTGTTCTTTTTCTTCGAACTTATCATACGCTTCTTGAAACGCAACCTTCCACTTGGTGGGGCAGTCTGATAACACAGCACCCACCGCGTTATAAAAACGGACATCACCGGTATCCAAACTTTTGATCACACACGCCTTAAGCCGTGGTGTTGGCTCTGAGAGTAATTCGGGTAGGTATATGAAGAAGAAATGGAGTGCGTAATCCTGTGCGGTTCTGTCCGCAGAGCCAATTCTGGACATCAAGACACTGGCGAGGTCCTGTTTCAGTACGAAGTGCTGAATAACATTAGTTGCCCACGTACCAAGGGCACCACTTGGACAGCGACCGTTGTGAGTGAGGTAGCGTCCATCGTTCACCGATTGAATGAGTTTGTTTTCCGAGCGGAGTCGCGCGGTTTCGTCATAATGCGACCACCAGTCAGCAGGAAGTAGTTTCAAGACAAGACGTAGAGTCTCCGTGTTCTCGGTGTTTTTAAGATCGTTCGATACGACATCGCGTGCTGAGGTGAGGTCGTCCTTTGAAAGGGCTTTGACCAAGGCCCGAAAGAAATAGACCAGTTTGTTTTCGTTGCTGGAATCCTTCTGCCGGTAGACATCAATAAAAACATCCATCTTTCTCTTTGGAGGAATCTCCTTGACAAGTAACTCTGCATATCTGTCTTTCTCTACGAAATCGGGGTCGAACACTCGCTTGAGGAAGTCCTCCTTGGTAAATGGGCTCTTTGATAGATCAATGATCTTCACCAGCAGATTGGCGAAGAGGATAATGGCATCCGCATCTTCGGATGTATCGGTATGCTTTTCATGACTGCGCGGATTCCTGATGCACTGATAAAGTCCCCTCAACATTTGTTCCATGCCGTTTTGCACATTCCAGTCCGACTCGCTCTGCAACTTATTGACCTTCAGCTTCGGGTCTTTCCCGCCGAATGCCTGTCCAACAAGGGCTGTCCCATCACTGGACAAGCCCGTTTTCTGACGGATCAGGTCCCCAAGAAAGTAGATAGCGTCAAGTATCGCACCCGTGAAGTTCCTCGCCTCATAGGAGGTCTGAACGGCCTGCCAGACGCGTTGGTCAAGGCGCGATTGAAGATTCATGACTATTTTCTTTCCCCCCTGCTGAACATCACGGCTCATCTTTGCGAAACCCGCAGCGGGTTTCGCGTAAGTGTAAAGCCGCTTGCTGGACATCTTGTTCCTTGGCTTCGTATATCATTTTGGCGGCCTCGATCATTTGCTTGTATTCCGGTATGGCGTTCTTCATCTCGGCATCCTCTTGGTGGATAATGAGCGGATGAATGAGGGTTCCGCAGGAGATGCCGAGGAGACAGAGACTTTGTATTGCCGCATCACCTTGGCAGTGAGGACGAAGGTAAACGATGAGATCTACATCCGATTCTCCCACAGGACTGTCAGATTCAAGTGTGCTGGCATAACTCCCCGCAACGAGAACTTTCGAAACTTCCAACGATGAACTTGCCCAGCGCCTCACGATCTCTACAATCTTACGCATGCTCGGATGCGTCATTTGACTTCTCCGACATAGGCCATGAATTTCTCTGCCAAAAGCTGGTTGGTTCGAAGGAGATTTACTTTGGTTGACTGATATTCGTCTTTCATGAAGGAGTCGAACACCTCGGTTCCCAGTTTCACCGTACTGCGTGCAACACTCAGACACTCTTCGCTCCCGTCTTCTTGTAGAAATCGTGCAGTGTCATTGACCTGTGCCTTGAGTTGGTCGGCGGCGAGATAAACTCTCTCTCCAATGTTCTGAGAGGCACTACTCGCTTTCAGTTGTTGTGCATAGTACTGAAGATACTCCATTGATTGGTCGAGTATGTTGCATACGGATGAGAGTTCGTATCCAGCGTGTGATACTGCGAACATTAGCATTCGCGACAGGTTTTGGAGCAAATCGAGAAAGAAAAGATTGCCTTCTAGCAACCTTTTCTCGCGCATCAAGACGGCGACTTCCTTCTGTAGGGCATTGGATGCCCCTACCACATGGTCCTCAAGAATGACCTCTTTGTTGTTGAATAGATAATCGAAGACGAGGCATAATCTGGACATGATGGCACTTTTGGACACGAGATCCGGTTTGAGTTTCTGGAGTATCTTCCGGGAGACATGATTGGGGAGTAGTACGATGGAGACGACCAGAAGAATTGCGCCCCAGACTAGTCCGTATAGGAGACCGCCTATGAGATTGAGGATTAGATCCATCTATATGGTGCTTTCATAGTCATTGTGTTGCCGAACATACATTAGACAACTCGTTATCTATTCCAAATAGCACTGCGTGGGCTGGTAGTGCAATAAACAACCACTGACTGTTACCCATTTATTCCTTTTCTTATCTTCTGTGGTAATTATGCCACAGGGATACAG
>JACQVI010000125.1 GCA_016209795.1 Ignavibacteriota bacterium | reverse complement strand
TTAGTATGGGGGCTTCGAACGGCAACGGTTGCATCATGTATTCCAATTTTCCGGGAGGATATCCTGGCGATCAGTTATCAGCGCAGGTCAATTTCACTGTGGCGAATTTTACAGGAATCAGGGCCAGTGTAAAAGTCGGCTACAGAAGCCTGCCGGCCCCCGGGTATATTGATTGGGATACGGACAATATCGCATTAGTTTGCAGCCCCCCTCAGCCATGTGTCAGCGGCAATGTTCCATTTCCATTAACCGGAGTTGGAACAATGGGGATTTCATACGCCCCTGGCTCAAACACTTTAACCGGTACATTTGACGGCAACTCTTTCTCGATTACCACATCTGTAAATGTCGCAATTCCAATAAATACAGTTGTATTTGGAGTCGAAACTGAGTCGAATTCGACTTTTGCGGCCGATTTTTCGAATTTCACATCCAACATCAATATGGGGAATTACAGGGCGTCTTTAAGTCCGCTGAACGCAAACAACACGGATTACAATTCCGTGACTGCGTTCATGTTTTATCTCGGAATTCCACATCTGATCCAGAGGGACAATACGCCCGTTCTTGCCGACGGAACCAGGAATGTCAATGCCGCGCTGGTTGATATTGGAAGCGGTGTTCGTGGAACCTTATATGTCCCCTTCGACCAGGCGACAACGGCTGGTTTCCTCACCAACATGCTTCCAACGGCATCAATTGATTGTTTTATAGAGAATGTGTTTATACAGAAAGGTTTCGGCTCCGATTATGATTGGGGGTTGTGATAACCGTTCTGAAGCTGAAAACAGGATTTGCAACAAAAATCAGACAATAATTGACTTTGAAAAAACGAATTCTATATTTTATGTTTTAATATATATGGAAGAGTTTGAGCGGTCAAAATTAGCGTACGTTCTCTCCCTGAATGGTTTCTGCAACAACAACTGCTCAGGTTGCCTTTGCACGAGCAAGAAACGAAAGCCGCGCCGAATAAACGATCTTATTAAAGAAGCCTCGGCCGCAAGACCTTATTTCAACGGTTTTATCATATCCGACGGCGAACCAACACTTCTGGAAGACCTTCCCGGACTTTTAACGGCTTTAAAAAAGCTTTCCCCGGAAATATTGCAGGTTCATACGAACGCGAGGATGATGTATTACAAAGACTTCGCTGATAGGCTGCGTGAAATTGACGGCGTTGATTATATTGTAAAAATATTCAGTCATCGCCAAGAAGTGCATGATTTGTTAACCCGTGTTGATGGGAGCTTCGAACAAACGGTTCTCGGTATCAAGAACCTTTCGAGAATCGAAGCGGGCGGAATCGGACTGCATGTGGAAGTTCCTGTCATGAATCAGAATCTGGGGGATGTGCCGGCACTGATTGATTTTTCCGTCGCTCTCGGCGCTCAAAGTGTGATTGTAAACGGAGGACATCTGGCGTTCGGCGGTGATACTCTAAACGATAAGAATACCACAAGACTTAGAGAGCGTATCCTCTCGAAGCCGTATGGTATTCCGGTTACTTTTGCGTACACTGATAATTATGGTTCTTCCGGAGAAGAGATATACAAGCAGCAGATTCCAAGTAAGAAGTCCGGCCTGTGGCTGATTGGTTCAGACACGAACAACCCTTTCATTTTCAGAAAATGCTCAAATAAAAAGTTGAGAGCTGAAATATTGAACCCGCCTTTCAGATTGTATGGAAACGACATCCAGCCTCCATTAGCGCCTAGTTCGGCCTCTGTTCTGAAAGGATTCCTCAACGTTCTCGGATACCAGGCCACAGTACACGATCTTTCGAAAGAGACAAAGACGCGGCCCGGTGACATTGGAATATCCATGATGCCTTGCCAAAATAAACCAACAAAAGGAACGGATATCCCCGACGACTTAATGAGTATATTTAACAATGCTATTGACATATGTGAACTTAAGTCAAATACGGTAATCTGGATATGCTCTCGATACGAGCTTCTGCACGACACCGATATCAACACTCATGCGGAAATAGCGCGGAATATCGCCCGGCTCGTTAGAGAAAATGCTCCCGATCCTGTTCTCGCGCTGGAACAAATCGAACAGAAGGCGGATGAAAAATTTGACGGAACCGCCGACTACGTTTTCATGCCTCCTTCATTCAGCGCGTACAGCATTGCAGGACTGCTTAACATGATCGAATATGGTGACAGGACACCCGCAGCCGTGTATGGCATTACCTCCACAAGAAGAGTGCCGGATAGAGCATTTGAATGTGACATCTCTCTGCTCCCACGGCCCGACTTCAGCGACATCGTTCCCGAGTCCTATAAGATTCCTTTGAGCGATGACATTTCAAATTTTCTGAAAAATGAAAAGCTTCATTATGAGAATAATTGTGGGGTCGGTATCATCCCGTATTACTTGTCCACAGGCTGCAGATTCGGATGCGCTTTTTGCGGTCACAACTCTCCTTTTCAAACATTGGACCCGGTGCGGGCCGCCGATGATCTTGCTTCGATTTGTGAGGAATCCAATCTGAAATGCGTAGAGTTCCAGGATCGCGCGATAAATATCGACGAGTCATTCACCGAAAGATTTTGCGACGCAGTTCTTGAGAACGGCGCGCCCTTCCTGTGGAGCGCAATAGCACGCCCGGGTTTTTACAACCCAGACCTCCCCAAAAAAATGAGGGCCGCCGGTTGTGTTATACTGACTATGGCGATTGAGAGCGGGAGCGATGCCGTTCTTGAAAGAATGAACAAAGGTTTTAATTCCGCGCAATCCGAGGAAAGCCTGTTTCTCGCCGCAAGCGCCGGGATTGTTACGAAAATTAATGTGATGACGGGATTCCCGTTTGAGCGTTCAAAAGACGTGGATGAGACTATCGCCTTCCTAGAGCGGAACAAGGATAAAATCGATTTCGTGGACAGGCACACCAGTTTTACATGGCATGATGCCAGATGGGCCGATCCAAACCGCCTCAATATAACGTTGAGGGACGAGCGCGGAACAAATTGTATCGGCAATTTTCGGGCATACGATGAAGTCGGCTGGCGCTCATGGGAAAACATACTCACATTCAAACGCGAGTCATTCATGAAAGTCGAGGGTTTTTTGCTTGATAACTTTTGTTTGGGCGGCAGAAAACACGATGCCGAAGTCTTCTGGATATTTTCTTCAGGATACCGTCGGAATGTTGTAAGACACTACATCAGCCATCTCAAAAGCGAACGTCTCAAATATTTTTACAAATCTTGCGCCGGTGGAAAAAACGGTGCGGTCAGCGCC
>JACQVI010000115.1 GCA_016209795.1 Ignavibacteriota bacterium | reverse complement strand
CATGCCGCCTTCACCTAACTTTTCAAGAATCTTGTAATGAGATATCGTTTGTCCGATCATGCTGATAATTTATTCATTTACTCATTGACGCATTTGCTCTTCCAATCAACCAATCAAAAAATGATTAAATACATAAATTCCTTAGTAGTTTTCCAACGTGTAGATATCTCCAACCTTCTTAAAGAGACTGAAGTACACCTTCTTCCCATCGTAGGACCAACTTGGGTAATCAATGACAATGTTCGCTTCAACAAAGTTTGTGAGCTGAGTAATTTCCCCTGTGTTTAAAGAGAGCACACACACGTTCTTGTGGTCTCTGAGAAAGGTCATCAAATCGTTATTCACCGGAGACCATTTGGGGTGAGAGTATTCGTACTCTCCTGATGTGATTTGCCGTGGAGTCCCACCCTCGGATGGAACAATCCAGATATGCCGCGTGCCTCTCTCTTCTACATTGAACACAATATTACCTCCGTCGGGAGACCATGCGGGGAAGATGCAGTTCATCTCGGAAGGGGTAATCTGCTTCATCTCCTTTTTCTCGAACCAATAAACCCAGATGCTGTTAGTACCATCTTTCACCAGGTTAACCCCAAGTTTCTTACCGTCCGGAGACCATGCAGGCGCGAAGAACTGTCCGGTGGCGATTTCCTTCACCGAAAGATCCCCAAGGTTCCGCGTAACTATCTTGGCTTTATCTCCCGCCTCTTGACTGTAAGCTATCTGTTTCCCGTCTGGAGACCATACGGGATTTGGGATAAAACTTTGTACGGGACTGTGTTGAGAAAGTGCCTTGCCATTGAGGTCGAAAGTCCATACAGCCATTTTCCCCGTGCGATCAGACTCTACAAGTAGCGTTTTCCCGTCGGGAGAAAGATTCGCGTAATCCTCTGTGGTTGTCTCAAAGGTCATTTGACGGAGGGCCTTGGAGCGTAACGTAAGCTCCCAGATATCCGCTGTGTTTCGCACAGTCGCATACGCGAGCCTCTTTCCAACTGCCGCTATGCTAATATTGACGTCGTCTCCTCCTCCAATTGTCACTCGTACCGGGGATTCGGCTTTCATTTCTCCCGAAGGAGAGAAGGGAGTCTTCCAGAGGTTGAAACTACCACCCCTATCAGAGGAGAACAAGATGAATTTCCCCTCTGGAGACAAAGCGGGTTTCAGGACAACGCTGCTCTCTTTGATTAGAGATCGAGGTTCACCACCCTCTGTGGCTACAACACGAATTTCGAAATAAGTGACGGCTGTGAATAATGAGCCATAGATAATCCATCTTCCATCTGGCGACCAGCTTGGAGAGTAATCCTGTTCAGGGTCATTCGTAAGCTGCTTTGGGGTTCCACCTCCAGCAGGAATGATCCACAAATCCCATTGTCCACCCCGAGCGGATCGAAAGACAACATTCTTCCCATCGGGAGACCAAGCCGGACCATAGCCATTCTCGACAAGCTTCACAGGAGTTCCTCCAAGAGCCGGGATAAGGAAGATATCTCCACCTTTCCCGTAAATATAGGATTGCAGCGGACCCGTCGCGAGAGCGATTGAAAGTCTTCCCCCGTGATCTCTCGCTGAAACGAATGCAAGTTTTGTTCCATCGGGAGACCAGCTTGGCTCGGCTTCGTCTGCATCGGTGTCAGCAATTCGAATGGGTTGACCCCCGGCAAGCGGCAACACCACAATATCCAAGTTTCCTCTCTCATCAGTGGTATAAGCAAGAAACTTTCCGTCGGGTGACCACGTTGGTTGATCTTCCAAACCAGGATCCGCAGTCACGCGGTTCACCTTTGTCTCGCCAACGACAGGTTCTTTCGTGACCTGGGAGGAGAAGTAGAACCATGCCGCAACGACTCCGATGAGAACGACGAGTGCAGCAATTGCTAAAGGCAGCTTTCTTCTCTTCGCGGACAGAAGCTCCTGTGCTTGGACTGCCGCCTGTGGTCGTTCAAGTTTTCTTCCTTCTGAGTCTCGTTTATATCGTTTGAGATCGACAGCAACCTCGCGCATCGATTGATACCTCACGTCGCGATCTTTCTCCAGACACTTCATGACGATGCGGTTGAGTTCGGCATCAGCACTTTGTCGGATTTCCGTCAGCGGCTTCGGATCCATGTTGATGATTTCATACATCAATGCCGCCTCATGCTCGGCACGGAAAGGAAGACTTCCGGTCAGCATTTCGTAGAAGAGAACGCCAAATGAGAAAATATCTGTACGGTTGTCGGTTTCCAGGCCTTCCACCTGTTCAGGCGACATGTAGGCGATGGTGCCAACCGTTGAACCCGTCTTTGTCAATTTGCTGACACCTTTCAACTTCGCTAACCCAAAATCCATAATCTTCGCCCGTCCATCTTCAGTCACCATGATGTTTTCAGATTTAATATCACGATGCACAATGCCTTTCTCATGAGCCTTCTCGAGTCCATCAGCAATCTGAATGGCAATTTCTACAGTTTCTTTGATACTCAGTTTTCGATAGCCTTCTGCTTGCACCATCTTCTTCTGAATCCAATCACGCAACGTGATTCCCTCAATGTACTCCATGACGATGAAGGTTTCACCTGCCTGCTCATCAATCTCGTAAATGGTGCAAATGTTCGGATGATTCAATGAGGAAGCAGCCTGTGCTTCATGCTCAAAGCGCTCACGTTCCTCGCCATGGACAGAAAGTTTCTTCGGCAGGAACTTGATAGCAACGATGCGTTTAAGCTTCAGGTCTTCAGCTTTGTACACCACGCCCATGCCACCTTCGCCTAACTTTTCGAGAATCTTGTAATGTGAAATCGTCTGTCCGATCATTTTTCCAAACCCATTTTCTTCAACAGTGTAATGAACCTCGGATCAGTGCGGATGCCGTCCAGCATTGGGTCGACTTTGAGCCAAAGCAGCATGGGATCACGCTCCTCGTACGCCTTTTCCAACCATTGAAACGCCTGATTCTTCCGATCAAGGCCTGCATAAACGTCTGCGATAAAAAATGGGGAGACACGCTCTTGTTTTGATAGCTCCAACAACTCGTCGAGTACCTCATCGGCCTCTTTTTTCTTTCCCAATAAGGAATAAACGATTCCGCGGCACGTTAGAAACAACGGGCTGGTTTTTCCTAAAGCCGCCATTGCCATGGCAACACTTTCGAGGGCTTCATCAGACATTCCCTTTTGCGCATAAGGCAAGGAAAGATAATAATGAGCCACGTGAAAGTTGGGATCCATCTCCAGGATGCTCTGAATTTGTTCAATCGCCGGTTCATACTGACGAGCATAGTAAAAACGCATTGCCAAATTTATGGTTGTGAAAGGCGTAACCGGATCGAATATCTGAGCTCTTTTAGCTTCAGCAATAGACTCATCGTGCCTCCCTGTGGCCGCCAGGTATATCGAGTAAAAGAGGCAAGCATTCGCATCACTTGGGTTTAACTCAATCGCTCGCCCGAATTCCTTTTCTGCACCATTCCAGTCTCGATCATAAACCATTTTCACTAATCCCAGTGAGGTGTGTGCCTCGCTGAGATTTTCATCAATCTCTAAAGCTTTCTGTGCCGCCTCCTTTGCTTTTGGAAAAGCTTCTTTCGATGGGAGATAATAATACCAACCCAGGAGGCCAAAGCAATCTGCCATTCCTCCGTATGCCAAGGCATAGTCCGGATCTTTTTCGATCGCTTGTTGGAAGTACCTAATGCCCTTCGTGAATCCTTCTTCAGTAATCTTGTTCCGGAAGTAGCGACCTCTCACATAAAGATTATAGGCTTCAACATCCTCAGTATGACGCTTCGATATGATCTCTTTTTCGCCGCTCTCAAGCTTGACCTTTAGCGTATTGACAATCTGCAGTGAGATTTCATCCTGAATTGCAAAGACATCGTCGAGTTGACGGTCGTACCGTTCGGACCAGAGGTGGTACCCGTCGTCCACATTGACGAGCTGAGCCGTAATGCGAAGATGATTGCCTGCTTTCCGGACGCTCCCTTCCAGAACAGTTTTCACATTCAAGTTTTTGCCAATTTCTCGGATGTCAATTTCTCTTGTCTTGAATGAGAACGCTGACGTTCGCGCAACAACATGAACCCCTTTTATTCTCGTTAGCGAGTTTATCAACTCTTCTGCCAAGCCATCACAGAAATACTCTTGATCTTTTTCAGGGCTTATATCTTTGAACGGGAGGACCACAATAGATTTTTCCGGTGGAGTGGTCTCAACGCTCGGGGAAGGGGAAACTATTGGCCCACCTTTCACCAACCCCATTCCTCTCAACATTGCATGGAACCTCGGGCTCGACCGCAAAGGGGCGAGATAGGGGTCGATTTTCAAATACAACATCCATGGTGCGCGTTCAGTGTAAGCTTTTTCCAACCAGTGCATTGCTTGTTCGTTGTCGTTCAATCCGAGATACACGAGGGCAATTTGGTATGAGAACATTTTTTTCTCTTTCGAGAGTTGTTCCAGCTCTGTCAGAATCCTTGAAGCTTCTTGTCTGTCGCCTTGTCGCGCGAGCGCATGCCCCAGCCATCCTTTATAATACCCGCCTCCAGAAAGTGTAATCGATTTTTGAAAGGCTGAAGCTGCCTCTTGGTATCTACCCGCCTGGGCATATGCAATTCCCAGGAACCAATGGTCTAAATAGTACGTTGGCTCGAGCTTTATGGTATTCAGACATTGTGTTATCGCTTGATCATATCGTGACTTCCAATAGTAGGGAAAAGATACATTTGCATTGATGACGAGAGAGAGAGGATCGAGTTCCTGTGCTCTTTTGATTTCGTTCATAGCTTCATCGATTCGGCCTTGCGCACCCAAAAACCAAACGTAAAACAAGTGAGCATCCGCGTAGTTGGGTTTAAGCTCAAGAGCCCGCTTAAGTCGTTGTTCAGCCCGCGACCAATTCCAATCGTAAACACAATCGATGTACCCAAGACAATTGTGAGCTTCAGCTAATGTATCGTCGATTTCGACAGCCTTTGTTGCCAACGAGCGTGCTTTTGAAAAAGCTTCATGTGTATCCATATAATCGAACCATGCCATCCCATTGTAGCAGTTTGCCAATCCGGCATACGCAGGCGCGTATTGAGCATCTTTTGCAATCGCGCTTTCAAAGCACTCAACAGCTTTATTAATAGATTCTAAAGTCTCCAGCCACAAGTACCGATTACCTTTGAGGTACAGCTCATACGCTTCGGTATTTTTCGTATATCGCTTTCGAAGCGCTTCGTCTTCATCTTCGGTGAGCTGAAGCTTCAAGGCCTTTACGATCTCCTCAGCAACTTTTTCTTGGATATCGAAGACATCTTGTATTGTTCCTCGATATTTGTCTGCCCAGAGATGAGCATCGCGCGCAGCTTCAATGAGCTGAGCTGTGATCCGCAAATCATTACCTTGTTTGCGGACACTTCCCTCGAGAACATATCCGACGGCAAGCTCTTTGGCGATTTCTCTCAGCGGCTTCTTCGTTCCCTTATAATGCATCGATGATGTTCGAGAGAGGACTTTCAGAGAGCTGATACGAGAAAGGTTGGTAATGATTTCTTCCGTCAGCCCATCGCTGAAGTATTCTGTTTCTTTCTCGGGACTGATGTTTTCGAAGGGAAGGACGACAATCGATTTCTCCTGCTTGACAGAGGAGACCAGCAACACAGGTTGCTTGAGGTCCGAGAGTACTTCTTGAATACTCTGGTAACGGCGAGTTTTATCTTTCTCAAGCGCTCGTGCGAGAACTGCTTGGAGATGTTGAGGTATATCTGCGCGAAAGGACAAAATCGGTTGCGGTTCTTCATTGGTAATTGAATAAACCATCGCCGCCTGATGCTCGCCGCGAAAAGGCAGTTTGCCTGTTAGCATCTCATACAGCACCACACCAAACGACCAGATGTCGGTTCCATGGTCTACTTTCTCGCCTCGAATCTGTTCGGGAGACATGTACGCAGTTGTTCCGACGGTCGTTGCAGTCTTGGTCAAGCCTAATTCGTCTTTGAACTTTGCCAACCCAAAATCCATCACCTTAATTTGGTTCTTCGAGTTGACCATGATGTTATCCGGCTTGATGTCGCGGTGAGTGATGTCCTTTTCATGTGCAGTAGCTAAAGCCTCTCCAATCTGGATGGCATAAGCAGTAACAGTTTCAAGTTTCAGGGTTTCGGGTTTGAGCTTTCGGATGGTAGAACCGTCGACGTATTCCATCACGATGAATTGCTCGTCGTCGTATTCTTCTATGCCGTAGATGGTGCAGATGTTCGGATGATTCAACGCAGCGGCGGCTTTTGCTTCCTGAAGAAAGCGCTGTTCCTCTGCTTCATTCGCCGTGAGGCGGTGAGGCAGAAACTTCAGCGCGACAAGGCGGTCAAGCTTGGCGTCGTGGGCTTTGTAGACCACGCCCATCCCGCCCTCGCCAAGCTTCTCCAAAATCCGATAGTGAGATATCGTCTGTCCAATCATCAGTGTCTCTTTGTATTAGCTGACCCCTTTTGTGTTTCCCCCTTACTAAGGGGAAAAAGAAAGGGGGTCGTGTGTAATGTAAAATAGTTTGTCCGATCATACAAATCTACTTTTTCTCTTCCACAAGTTTTTGGAATCGGGGATTGCTGCGCAGTGTAATCCAGGTCGGGTCAATGCGAAGCCAAGAGGCAGAAATGTCGGACGGCCTCGAGAGGAGAATGTCTAATTGATCTAATGCTGCCGAGTATTCCCCGACCATAACGTAAATCCTCGCAAGGTCTCGAACCCGATACGTCCCCCGCCAGGCTTCTTTAGAAATAGGTAACAGCTCGACTCCGCGCTTGCCCTCACGAATTGCATCTTCTTTTCTGCCAAGGCCAGCGTATGCGATGCCGAGCGCACTGTGAAACCGTGCATCATCCGGCTGATCACTAATTTTCCTTTCGATAAGAACGCGAGCGGAGTCATAATAAGCGCGTTCAAGTTCTTGTTGCTTCATCAACCCATAAACCTCAGCAAAGAGCTGCGTCTTAGGAATGAATTGATACTGGTCATCGAAGGGTTTCGTTGGTCCTGACGAGATCACACCCAATGCTTCTTTATAGTTCCCGTCGAACATCTCAGCCAACACACGGATCAGGAAAATAAACTGTTCATCTTCAGCGCCAGTAATATTTAAAGCTTGCTGGAGCACTGATCGTGCCCTCTTCGTATCACCATTCCAAACAAGGTATAACCGAGCCTTGTAGGCATATCTG
>JACQVI010000119.1 GCA_016209795.1 Ignavibacteriota bacterium | reverse complement strand
TTGTTCAGCATCTAATTTGAGCATGCTCTGTTCAGATTCTCAACGAGTCATTGACCGAACGAAAGCATTTCGGAATGACAGGAAATCTGAAATTAGGACAGTACCGTGCTTTGCAACTCACTGATATTCCGTGTATATTCAGTCATCATAATTCATTGTGAAGAAAACATAAGGAGTTCAATTGTTCATATGGAAACAGGAGTTTGAACATGAAAAAGATGTCTGACAATGCGGAGAAAAAAGGGATCTCTGCATCACCGCATTCAGAAGATGTTACGTCGGTTGATGCCATCATTAAAGCGATGTACGAATCGGTTTCGTTTACTGCCGGAAGTCAGCCGGACTATAAACGTCTTCGCTCATTGTTTCATCCGGAGGGCAGGCTCATTCCACCAAAGACAGAAAGAGATTCCTCTGTTCATGTGTTAGATGTCGAAAATTTCATTACCCGATCACGAGATTACGTTGTCATCACCGGGTTGGAACGGCGAGGATTTATTGAGAAGGAAATCTTCCGTCGCGCAGATGGATACGGAAAGATTGTCCATGTGTTAAGCACGTACGAATCTCGTCATCGTGAAACCGATCCAGCGCCGATTCAGCGTGGAGTGAATATCATTCAATTGTTGAAAGAGCATAACCGCTGGTGGGTGGTGAGTGTCATGTGGGATATCGAACGACCCAGCGTTCCGATCCCTCCAAAATATTTGCCTGCAGATAAAGTCTGAAGATGCTGCGCCGTAACGTGTTCATCACTGGTAGGAGCGGCTATCGCGGCAGTCCCGCCGAAGGCGGGATTGTAAAGCCCCATGAACTAATGCGAAAAACAAAAACAAAGGTGTTGTTTGTGTGTGTGCTCTGTTTGTCTCTGACGTGTAACAACCGTGGCGTACCGGATGATGAGATATTCACCGCTGGACTGCCGCTTGAACAAATAACATTACCACCTGGATTTCGGATTGAAGTCTATGCAAGTAATGTGGAAAATGCACGCTCGATGACATTAACTCCGAATGGAACGCTCTTCGTTGGGACGAGATCGAAAGGCAATGTCTATGCGATTCTCGATACGAATAAAGACAATCGAGGCGATAAGGTTATCACTGTTGCGAAGGGATTATTCATGCCGAATGGCGTTGCATTCCGGAATGGTTCATTGTATGTTGCTGAAGTAAATCGAGTGCTGCGGTATGATAACATCGAAAACAATCTCACCAAGATACCCGAGCCTGTCGTCGTCAATGATAGCTTTCCTTCTCATACACATCATGGATGGAAGTTTATCCGCTTTGGTCTTGATGGAAGGTTGTACGTTCCGGTTGGAGCACCGTGCAATGTGTGTGATGAAGAGGATCAACGCTTTGCATCAATCATGCGAATGAATCCTGATGGAAGTGAATTAGAGATTTTTGTGAAAGGTGTTCGGAACACAGTTGGTTTTGACTGGCATCCGACAACTCACGAACTCTGGTTTACCGACAACGGCAGAGATTGGCTTGGGGATAATCTGCCACCCGATGAATTGAATTACGCTCCACAACAAGGATTGCATTTCGGATTTCCCTACTGTCATGGAAGAAATATCAGCGATCCTGACTTTGGCAATAGACACTCCTGTAATGAGTTTGTTCCTCCTGCAATGGAACTTGGTCCTCACGTTGCGGCGCTTGGGATGCGATTTTACACAGGAACGATGTTTCCTGCCGAATATCGCAATCAGATTTTCATAGCAGAACATGGCTCGTGGAATCGCAGCGTGCCCATAGGCTATCGTGTGACACTGGTAACTGTCGACAGTACTCGCGCGCTGAGTTACAAAGTGTTTGCTGAGGGGTGGCTGCAAGGAGGAAGAGCTTGGGGAAGGCCCGTCGATGTGCTCGTCATGCCCGATGGTGCACTGTTAGTTTCGGATGATCATGCGGATGCAATCTATAGGATTACTTATCAAGGGGAGGTTCTTAAGGGGAAGTAGTCAACATAACACGACATCTTATGTGGTTTCCTTTTTTTTATTGATTCATTGTTTCAATAATACAATGATTCAATCGTTCAATTCCGCTCATTGCAATTCAGTCGCTTTCCACGTATATTGGAAGAAATATTGTAGAGCTCCTAGCACGTGAAGCAAGTCCCAAAGGGATCAATGTTGAAATTTCGGCGCATATTAATTGTCCGTACTGATCGCATAGGCGATGTCATTCTTACTCTCCCCATGGCACACGTCCTGAAAAAGCAATTTCCTTCTGTTCATATTGCCATGCTCATTCAGCGATATACAGAGGAGCTTGTGGAAGATAACCCAATGGTTGACCAAATACTCTTTTATGATGATGGCGAAAAACCACTGCCATTCTTTCATCTCGTAGCGTCGCTTCGAGCTCAACGTTTTGATATAGTCTTTCACACACATCCACGATTTCGTGTTGCACTGATAACATGGATTGCGGGTATTCCAGTGCGAGTTGGAAGTGGTTATCGGTGGTATTCGTTTTTGTTTAATAAGAAAATGTTCGAGCATAGAAAAGATGCTCAACGCAGTGAACTTCAGTATAACCTCAATCTTCTTACAGCAATCGATTGCTCCTATGATTCAATGGATATCACACCCGTGCTTGAAGTGAAGCCACAGGTACTGGATAAGGTTCGGGCATTGTTAACAAATCTCGGCATTCAAAAGACCCATCGGCTTGTTATCATCCATCCCGGAAGCGGTGGTTCGGCAAGAGATTGGAGTGCAAGAAATTTTGGATTGCTTGGCAAGCGATTAAGCGAGATTCCTCGTGTCAAAATTTTCATCACCGGTGGTAAAAATGAAGATAACATCGTATCAGAGGTACAGGACATTGTAGGAAAGAATGCCGTAACCATACTCAACCAACTCAATCTCAGAGAATGTGCAGCATTGGCAAAGTTATCGTCGTTGTTCATAGCTAATTCAACGGGTCCTCTTCATATCGCGGCAGCAGTAGGAACGCCGGTGGTCGGGCTGTATTCACATGTCACGCCAATGAGTGCGGCGCGTTGGGGACCATATACAGAGAAGAAAACAATTCTTTCTCCCCATAATAAACCCATCGATTGTAGGAAATGTCTTGGTAAACAATCTGGTGGTTGTGAGTGCATGGATTCCATTACGGTGGACGAAGTCTATCAAGCTGCATTGACATACTTGATTGAAAAACAACCTAAAGCAATAGCATCCTGAGAATGATGAAGCAGAGCATTATCTTAGTCGTGACTCTTGTAATCATGTTTTATGCTTGCCTTATGGCTCAGTCGGTTCAGCGGGATTCTGTGAATTCTCCAGACACCGCACATATTCAACCAGAGAATGGAATCGACCTCGATCCTTTAGAAAAGAGTATGGATTACGATACACTTCGGAAACTTCCTAATCCTGCATTTGGAGTAGGGGAGTACTTACGATTCGACGTTGACTACGGATTTATCACCGCAGGCGATGCAGTGATGAAAATTTCTGATACAGCGTATAATGGTCGAAGCTGCTATAAGATTGAATTTACGGTTACTTCAAAGCCCTTTTTTAACTGGATCTATAAAGTAGAGGATCGATATGTTTCCATCATCGATGCGGAAGGGCTGTTTCCATGGCGCTTCGAGCAACACATCCGAGAAGGAAGTTTTTCCAGAGACTTCACAGCTGATTTCGATCAGCTTCAGCATCTCGCAATCACGTCCGAGGGTCAATATCCTATCCCCCCCTACGTTCATGATGTGATGTCTGCATTTTATTATTCTCGCACGATTGATTACTCGAATTTTCGTCCGGGTCAAAAAGTTCAACTGCAAAATTTTTACAAGGATTCAACCTATGAGCTGTCTGTAAAGTTTAAGGGAAGGCAAACAATCGAGGTAGATGCTGGAAAATTTCGCTGCATCATCGTCGAGCCGTTGGTGAAGGAAGGGGGGCTGTTTAAAAGTGATGGTCAAATCTATGTGTGGTTTACGGATGATGAGCGAAAAATTCCAATCAAAGTCAAAACAAAGATTCCTATCGGCTCTATCGATTCAGATTTAGTAGAATATCGAGGCATCAATGGAGCCATTCATGCCAAGATTGAGGAAAATTGAACTGATCCATGGCTAAGTATAAACAGGTTGATTTAAGCAAGGTTAAGACAATCTCCATAAAAAAACGAAAAAGCAAAGTTCGATTTGAAGACTTTGCCGAAGTATTCAATCCGAAAAAACAATCCTTCTCGGAGTTCGTGAAGTCCCTTCCACATATTCTTGTTGCAGAAGATCTGCGTGTGTTTGTAAGCGATGTGGTAACTGCCCACAAGCGGAAAAAACCAATCATTGCTCTCATTGGTGCTCATGTCATTAAAGTTGGGCTTGCACCGCTGATTGTTGATTTGTTGCAGCGGCACATCATTACAGGTATTGCAATGAATAGTGCCGCAGCAATCCATGATGTTGAGACTGCCTTATGGGGCAAAACTTCTGAGGATGTTGAAGAAACTATAACGGATGGGACCTTTGGTATGTCTAAGGAAACGGGGGAATTCATCAATGGTACTCTTGGACTCGCGATGATCACGGGTGATGTGGGCTATGGCGAAGCACTTGGCAGAGCCCTTCAACACGCTCCTCACAGGAGTGTGTGTATTCTTGCGACATGCTACAGACTTGGCATTCCAATAACAGTCCACGCTGCAATAGGGACGGATATCGTCCATCAACAACCCACGATGGATGGTGTAGCAACAGGTGAAATGACGTTTCGGGATTTCAAAGTCTTCTGCAATGTTGTTAAGGGTCTTCGTGGTGGCGGCGTTGTGATGAACATCGGTTCAGCCGTAGTTCTTCCCGAAGTGTTCCTCAAAGCCCTGACCGTTGCTCGTAACCTTGGTTATAACGTGCGTGGATTTGTGACAGCAAACTTTGACATGATTCAACATTACCGGCCACGCATGAATGTTGTTCTCCGCCCGACGAAAAACAGTGGTAAAGGATACATGTTCACCGGTCACCACGAGATCATGATTCCTCTTCTCTGCGCTATGATGAAGGATCAATTGTAATCGCTGATGGAAGACTTCCAGCATCCCGCACCATCCATTCCGATACACGATTCTTTACCACACGCTCGACTAACATTTATCGAACGGTATGGAATTTCCCCAATCGTTTTTGGATTTCTCGTTCTCATTGTCGTGTTTCTGCTCTATCAGATTGTTGGAGGCGTGATCACGTTTTTGTTTTTTGGAATTAAACCTACCCCGGATAACGTCGTTGGCTATCGAATGGCTACTGGACTCGGGCAAATCTTTTTGTTACTTGTTCCAACAATATTTTTAGCACGTTTTGTATCGTTGAAGCCTTCACAGTTCATGCGATTGAAGTTTCCTGAGCTTCATACACTGATTCCAACCATCGTTGGAATTTTTTCTCTTCAGCAGATGCTTCAAATTTATTTGGCTGTCCAAGAAAAAATCCCCTTGCCTGAATCAATCCAGACACAGCTCCGGCAGATAAAAGAACTTATTGAGGAGGTATACAAAGTTTTGGTAAGCTCGAATTCGCTCCCAGAGCTTTTCTACGTGATTCTCATCGTGGCATTCATTCCTGCAATAGCTGAAGAGCTGTTCTTCCGAGGACTTGTCCAGCGGAGCTTTGAACAAGGGCTAAGTCCTGTGAAGGGACTCTTATTGACGAGTCTGATTTTCGGAGCGTATCACCTCAATCCAACATCGTTTGTTCCTCTTGCAGCACTCGGCGTGTATCTTGGTTATTTGGTATTGCGGAGCCAAAGCGTTTGGTTATCTGCGTTTGCACATTTTTGTAACAATGCCTTTGCTTGTGTTGCAGTATATCTTAGCAAGAATGATGATTATATTGTCACAGGTGATCCCGAGGAAATGTCAGCCGTTCTTCTTTTAGGAACATTTGTCTCGTTCGGGGTTATCTTCTTCTTTTCGACGTACTATTTTATTCAGGTGACCAAGCCAATAAACCTACCACACACCAGTATTGTTCAAGCACCCTCTTGAGTAACCTCACCCAACGTATTTTAACAGCAGTCGTTGCGATTCCTGTGATAGCTCTTATCTGTTTGGTTGGAGGAATTTATTTTTTTGCATTCGTTGCCTTGACATCAGCATTAGCATTAGCTGAATTTTATAAGTTAGCACAAGCAAAAGGAGCTAAGCCATTAATTGCTTTAGGAATCGTCTGTGGGTTCTTCATCAACCTCTCATTCCTTCATGCGAAGCTACAAACATTTCTCACCAGAATTTTTGAAGCTCAAGGCATTGCAATCCCATTCCCTTCCCAGGCTCAGCTCTTTCTTATTACAATTATTGTAACAATCATTGTGATCAGTTTGCGAGAGCTCTTTCGACATGATGGCCCTGCTTTGTTCAATCTCTCATCAACACTCATGGGTATCCTTTCTGTCTCGGTTTTCTTTGGAACATTCATTGGCGTGAGGGAGCTATTCGCCCCGCTTGATTTTCCCATGCTGCGATACTTCCCGAATGAATCGAGCTTCATGGATCAGGAGAAAATTCAGCAAGTGTATCGGTGGGGAGGATACACGACGATTTCGATTTTCGCAACAATCTGGATTAGTGATAGTGCCGCATTCCATGTCGGGACGTTATTTGGCAAGCATAAACTGTTTCCACGAGTCAGTCCCAACAAAAGCTGGGAAGGTGCAATCATAGGATTTGTTTTTGCGCTTCTTACTGCAGTCGCAGCAAAATATCTTGTCTTGGAATACCTTCCGCTCGGCAGTGCCATTATCATAGGAATCATTGTGGGGGTGTTTGGACAGCTCGGGGATCTCATTGAATCGCTGTTTAAACGGGATGCGGGTGTCAAGGATTCGTCCAATCTGATTCCCGGTCATGGGGGTGTTCTTGATCGCTTTGATAGCTTGCTATTGGTATCTCCGCTTGTGTATCTTTATTTAGATTTCATCGTCTTTTCATAAGTTCATGAGACAGAAAAAAGAGAAAATCAACGTCATCACGCTCGGGTGCTCGAAGAACATTGTCGACTCTGAAGTTCTCATGCGTCAACTACGGCATAACAAGTGGGAGCTTACCTCTGAGGCTGAATATGCCGATATTGCCATCATCAGCACGTGTGGTTTCATCGAAGCCGCAAAGCGAGAGTCCATTGATACGATCCTTCAAGCTGTTGAGCTGAAGAAAGAAGGCAGGCTCAAGAAGGTCGTTGTCATGGGCTGCCTCTCGGAACGGTATGCTTCTGAACTCAAGAAGGAGATTCCCGAGGTCGATGTCTATATCGGTGCCAACAAGATGGATCAGGTTGTCCTGAGGTTAGGCGGAGATTTGAAATACGCGTTACTCGGTGAGCGGATGCTGACAACGCCAAAGCATTATGCTTATCTCAAAATCTCAGAAGGCTGTGATCGGCCTTGTTCATTCTGTGCAATTCCGTTAATGCGAGGCAAGCACGTCAGTAAGCCGGTCGAGCAGATCCTTCATGAAGCACAGCAGCTTGCTGAAATGGGGGTAAAAGAACTTATCGTCATCGCTCAAGATAGCACGTACTATGGATTGGACTTGTATGGGAAAAGGGTTCTCTCAACGTTACTCAATCGGCTGGGCGGGCTTGAGGGGATCGAATGGATTCGACTCATGTATGCATTCCCGACTGGTTTTCCATTCGATGTGCTTGATGAGTTCAATCGAAATCCAAAAATCTGCCGCTATTTGGATATTCCTGTACAGCACGTTTCCGATCCCGTCCTCACGTCGATGCGACGAGGTATAACGTCGGGACAACTTCGCCAGCTTATTAAGGATATTCGAGCTAAAGTTCCCGGCATCCGACTTCGCACGACACTTATTGTTGGATACCCTGAAGAAGGAGAGAAAGAGTTCGAAGAGTTACTTGAGTTTGTTCAAGAGATTGAGTTTGATCGGATCGGTGTATTTACTTACTCTCAGGAAGATGGGACAACGGCGTACCCCTTAGGTGACCCGATTCCACAAGAGATAAAAGAGCAGCGGCGTGCAGCTATTATGCAGGCACAACAGGAGATTTCACTCCGAAAGAATCGAGAACTTATTGGAAAAACGCTCAAGGTTTTACTTGACCAAAAGGAAAACGGGGCTGCCGTTGGACGGACACAGTGGGATGCACCTGAAGTCGACAATGAAGTCACCATCCACGATGGACACAATGTGCACATCGGACACTTTTGTGATGTAACAGTTGTTGATGCAGAAGAGTATGATCTGTTTGCTGTACCGTCTTTAGGAACAAGGCAGTGATCTTACTCTTTGCTTTTTTTATTTTTTGCTTACGTTCAGCACAGTAATAGAGGGGATAAAGTTATGAAACGATTTCTTGAATGCTGTTTGATTGTGTTTGCTTGCCCGATGTTTGTTCGTGCCCAATCGGGATGGACGTGGCAAAATCCATTGCCACAAGGAAATACGCTTAATGCGGTGCAGTTTGTTTCCGAATCTACAGCCTTTGCAGTTGGCGCAGCTAGCACAATTATGAAAACAACTAATGCTGGAATAAGCTGGTCAATTCAACATTATGTGGGTGAAACATCCGAGTACCTCACTGCATTATCTTTTGCTGATACAAATCATGGAATCGCAGTGGGATATGAAGGAATGATCTTATTGACAACAAATGGAGGTGAGACATGGATTAAACAGACCAGCGGCACAACAAGACAACTTTATGGGGTCTCCTATCCTACACTAACTACAGCGACAGCCGTGGGTGATGCTGGAACTATTTTACATACCACTGATAGCGGAATGACTTGGATGCCTCAGTCAGCGGGTACTGGGTATTACCTTTTTAGTGTTTCGTTTACGGACTCAATGACAGGAACAATTGTTGGTGGTGGTACAGCCCCCGGAACCGAACAAATAATTCTGCGTACCACGAATGGTGGATTATCTTGGGCTACGAAATCTAGTGGGACAACGTTTCGGCTTAACGGTGTATTTTTCACTGACGTTAACAACGGAACTGCTGTCGGTTATGGAGGGGTAATTCTCCACACAACAAATGGTGGAGAAAGTTGGACAAATCAAACAACACCTGATGTTCTTTATTCAGTTTGGTTTTCCGATCCAAATAATGGAACAGCTGTGGGAGGTAATATTGATCCGTATGGCAACCCCACCGAAGCAGTAATACTTCGGACCACAAACGGTGGACAAATGTGGACAACCCAAGAAGCGACCATAACCAATGTGCTTACTAGTGTTTCCTTCGGTGATAGTAGTCTAGGAATTGCTGTGGGGTGGTTCGGAACGATTCTCCGTACAACAAATGGCGGGGCAACATGGATAAGTAATCTGAATACAACAATAAAGACTCTTTACTCCGTTTCATTGGCTAACGCTAGCATAGGTGTGGCTGTTGGTTATTATGGAACGGTTCTTCAAACAACGGATGGCGGATCACATTGGATTAGCCGATCTAATGGCACATTCCCAACCCTTTACGGAGTTTATTTAACGGATGCTTATATCGGAACTGCGGTTGGAGAGTCAGGAACCATACTCCGCACTACAGATGGAGGAATGTCGTGGCAAGTCCGTCCATCCGGCACATTTAATACTCTTTACGGACTGTCAATGGTTAACGCGGATACAGGAACAGCAGTTGGTAGTGGTGGAATTATTCTTCATACGACAGATGGTTGGACTTCGTGGACAAACCAGGTCAGTCCAATTGGGAGTCTTACGAGTGTATCTTTCATTAGTTCAAGTCATGGCATTGCGGTGGGCCCTAGCGGATCTATATACACGTCAAATGGAGGACTAAACTGGGTTGGTCAATTAGGTGGTGACGTGAATTTTAATGGAGTATATATGATTGATACGAACACAGCGATTGCTGTGGGCAGTGTTCGTCATAGTGGTACAATTTATCGTACCTCAAATGGCGGAGGAACTTGGACTCTGCAATTCTCTGGAAGTAGTTATTTGCAAAGTGTTTCCTTTGCTAATTCTACCACCGGCTTTGCTGTGGGTTATGATGGAATAATATTGCGAACCATCGATGGTGGAATTTCTTGGTCAAGTCAATTCAGCGGGTCAGCAAACATTCTTTATGGAGTTTGTTTTGCTGACACTAACACAGGAACTGTCGTGGGGAGTGGTGGAACAATACTTCACACAACGATTGGTGGTGTAACAACCGAAGTTGGGGATATGAATACTGAACCTCGAATGCCTAAGCAATTTCTCTTATATCAGAATTACCCGAACCCATTTAATCCTTTAACTTTAATAAG
>JACQVI010000114.1 GCA_016209795.1 Ignavibacteriota bacterium | reverse complement strand
TCATTAGCTTCAATATAGTTGGCTCCTACCGAGCCTGAAGCTCTTGTAAATTGTGGGACATCTTCAAAGTTAGTCGATGTTTTTGGTAATTTTCTTACAAAGCTTCTGACATTTTTAGCAAAGAGAAAAGTCCGGTCCTCAAGATCATATTTTTTAGGATTTTGGTTATTCATCATTTGAGCTTGTTTCGTATTTCGGGCTTCGTGCTTCGGATTTTTCTATATCCAGCCAATTAGCAATTATCTGTGGTCCGACTTTTGTCAGTACAGATTCAGGATGAAATTGAATTCCTTCAACGGGAAAGTTTTTATGTCTCACTCCCATGATAACATTGTCGCTCGTGGTTGCAGTGACTGTAAGCAACTGTGGAAACTTTTCATGTGAGATAACTAATGAGTGATAGCGTGTCGCATCAAAAGGATTTTGGAGATTTTTAAATAACCCATTTCCTCCATAATGAATTTGAGAAGTTTTTCCATGCATAATAGTTGGCGCATGAGTGATTGTTCCACCGAACGCATAGCCGATCGCTTGATGA
Source organism: Ignavibacteriota bacterium (assembly GCA_016209795.1). Lineage (GTDB taxonomy): Bacteria > Bacteroidota > Ignavibacteria > UBA10030 > SZUA-254 > JACQVI01. The sequence continues at coordinate 4,953 of JACQVI010000114.1, read as the reverse complement.
CCAAGACAAACCCCGAGAATTGGAGTAGTCGGACCAAGCTTTTGAATGGCTTCGACACAGATTCCAGCATTCTCCGGTCTTCCTGGACCTGGAGAGATTACAATGCGATCTGGTTTCATCCTTTGTATATCCCCCACTCCGACTTGATCGTTGCGGACAACAGTGAAATCTTTTGTATGTTGCCCGATGAGTTGTACAAGGTTGTACGTAAACGAATCGTAATTGTCTATAATCACTATCATTGTTTTTCAATCAAAAATCACAAATCTAAACTCAAAAATTAGTTAATTTCCTCAGCTATCTTTAGTGCTTCAACAAGAGCACCGGCCTTATTCATGGTTTCTTGGTATTCTCTTTCCGGATCGGAATCAGCGACGATGCCGGCACCAGCTTGAAGGTATATTCTTCCATTGGTGACGAACATTGTCCGAATTGCAATGCAGATATCCATGTTGCCTGAAAAATCAAAGTAACCAACGCCGCCTGCATAAATTCCGCGACGAGTCCCTTCAAGCTCATCAATAATTTTCATAGCACGTATCTTCGGTGCACCAGAGACTGTGCCTGCCGGAAAGGTAGCTTTCAAAACATCGACACATGTTTTTCCAGCGGCTACTTTACCAATAACTCGTGAGGCAATATGCATAACGTGCGAGTATCGAACGATGATCATGAGTTGATCAACTTTGATGCTTCCAACATCGCATACTCTTCCGAGATCGTTTCGTCCAAGATCGACTAACATGACATGCTCAGCTCGTTCTTTTTCATCAGCCAGTAATTCTGTTTCGAGTGCTTGATCTTCCTCTTCATTTTTTCCTCGATGTCTTGTGCCTGCGATCGGATAGACTTCAGCTATACCATCTTCCACTCGGACTAAAATCTCAGGAGAAGAGCCTATGATTGAGAAACCATCGAGGTCGAGATAATACAAATACGGTGAAGGATTGATGATTCGCAAGGCTCGATAAGTATTAAACGGATCTCCTTCATACTCCGACGAGAAACGTTGAGAGAGCACAACCTGAAAAATATCGCCTTCACGGATGTAGTGCTTAGCCTTTTTTACCATTGTGTGGAAAGCTTCAGGAGCTGTTTCGTATTTCAATGCATCTGAACAAACTTTGAAGCGTTTAGTTTGAATATCGGTATTATGGAGAGCAGATTCAAGTTTAGCAATTTCAGTCTGAGCGTGTTCATACTGCTTGCGAAGATCATTATGATGGTCAACAATGACGTTCACGATAATGATAATTTGGTGCTTCAAGTGGTCAAAAGCGATAACTGAAGTGAAAAGTCCAAGAATGCTATCGTCAAGATTGATTTCATTCGTTACAGTAGCAGGGATTTCCTCGATGAACCTGACAGCATCATAGCCAATGAATCCGACCAAGCCGCCTGAGAAACGAGGCAGCGAGGGAATTGCTGGCTGTCGATAGCGCGTTACGATTCGGTTAAGGATATCAAAAAAGTTTTCTGTCAACACCTGCAAGTTTCCGTTCTCGATAAGAGTAGTTTTATTCTCTTTACACTTCAGCACTGCGATGGGATCACGTCCGATGAAGGAATACCGTGCGACTCTTTCACCGCCTTCTACGCTTTCGAATAAGAAAGAGCTTCTACTGCCTTTTCGAAGCCGCAAGTACGCAGAGACAGGTGTGAGCATGTCGGCAAGCATCGTCTGGCTGACGGGAATTACGTTGTACGATTGTGCAAGTTGTTTGAATTCGTCAAATGTCATTGTCATTCTTTACCTCATCCCCCGTCCACGAGTGGAAAAGGGGAGAAAGAGGTTGAGGTTTAAATCAAAAAGCCCTTCTTGGTGTTCCAAGAAGGGCCTATCATGTAAACGAAAACTTATTGCTTATGCCGTTCTTTTTCCACCAAGCGCAGATGGTGTACCATACCAACGATACCAGAACCAGTACCAGTTACCAAGTAGGATATGCTCGGTGGTTGAATTCATAAGTCAAACTAAGGATACGAAGATTTTCTGAATTTGTCAAGTCCCAATTTTTCCATACTTATCAAGCCTCGCTTTCAGCGGTATAAACTCCGTGCAGATAAGTTTGCTGTAAACATTGAGCATCCCGGCTTAAGTGGAGATCTCACCTGTTCGGCGGGGTAGACAATTCGCCTTAACTTTGCAAGTTCTTCTTTTTGATATCGTTTTTCCCTGCTCTTCACCATTCCCGCACGCACTCAAATGTCGACGAGCATCTTGAATCCGCCGTAAGCCATCCGCTTGAAGTCGAATGGCATCGACTTCGTATCCATCATTGTTTTCAAGCGAGGGTCTTTCATCACCTTGGCGTTTACCTGATCACGGTGCGCACGGGATTTGTACACGATCCAGGAGAAAAACACCGTCTCGCCACGCTTGAGTCTGACCGTGCGAGGGAATTGTAGAACTATTCCCTTTGGCTTGAGGTCGTCTCCTATGCATTCGCGGTATTCGAGAGCACCGTGCTCGCGCCAGATCCTACCTGCTTTTTGTGCAATGCGACGATAGGCATTAGCATTCCGTTTTGGTACCGGCAAAACGAATCCATCAACATATCGATGCATGGCTTTGTTACCTTTTTTCATCGTAATTTTTCATTTGAAATTTATAGTTGGACTTCTCTTTTTTCAAAAAGTAGAACAACCCTTTAGTAGTTACTTCCGACGCCTCGCATCTAAGCTCCATGATCCTGCACCAGCGGCAGAGAAATAGAGCCAGACGAAGCAATAGAGCACAGCGGGAACCCCGTTATTCATGATCGGCCAGAAACTCTGCGGCGCATGGAACTGAAAATAGGCAACCGCCATTTCTCCGGAAAGAATAAACGCAATTGAACGAGTGAAGAGTCCAACGAGAACCAAAGCGCCACCGAATACTTCAAGCACGCCTCCGATCCATATCTGGGAAAACGCTTGGGCGGTACTCCCATCTGGAGGCATCCCGGCAGGAAATGCAAAAAGCTTCATAGTGCCAGCCAGCATGAACATGAGCGAAGCTACGATGCGCAGCACGCCCTGTAAGTACGGTGCCCAGGCTGACCACTGTGTTACTATGTTGGGTTTAGTGCTGTTTGACATAGTGAATTATAAATTATCTTACTTTAAAATGTTCCTTACATTCCAAGTTCGTTCGCTCACTGTTTTATGTGGTGGACTCCACTGCAGCCACACTAACCGCCAGCAATTGCCCCTATGATCAGAAACGGCTCAGATCCGGAGACGATTGCGTCGGGAAGTATCGTATCTGGCGGTTCAAGAGACAAGTCTTGCTCGCAGGCGAAGAACCGTAAGAAGGGCCTACGTTGCTGCGTGACGTGATCACGGATTGTTCCGCAAAGCATCGGATAGCGAATCTCGAGCGCGTCAAGGACTGAGCGCACCGTGACGACACCGTTAACATCCAGTTCCACCTCAGGCCCGACGCGTGCCAGCGTTCGCAGATGATATGGAAGTACAACACGAATCATTTCAATGTTTGAACCTCGACAGAAAGTATTGCAGGGAGATCATGCACAATAGCATTCCAGTTGTCGCCTCCATCGGGCGAGACATACACCTGTCCGCCCGTTGTGCCGAAATAGATGCCGCACTTATCGAGTGAGTCGACAGCCATCGCGTCACGCAACACGTTGACGTAGCAGTTTTCTTGAGGCAATCCATTCGTGAGTGGCTCCCACTTGTTCCCGCCTGTGCGGCTGCGATAGACGCGTAGCTTCCCATCGGGCGGGAAATGCTCGGAGTCGTTTTTGATTGGGATGACGTAAATGGTCTCTGGCTCGTGTGCATGAACGTCGATGACAAATCCGAAATCAGTCGGCAAGTTCCCGCTAATCTCACGCCAGTTGTCCCCGGCATCGTCGCTGCGCATGACGTCCCAATGCTTCTGCATGAACAGAGTATTCGGACGGGATCGGTGCATCGCAATGCGGTGAACACAGTGCCCGATCTCGGCATCCGGATCCGGTATGTATTGAGATATTAGGCCACGGTTGATCGGCTTCCACGTTTTGCCTTCGTCGTCGGTCCGAAAAGTGCCCGCTGACGAGATGGCGACATACATCCGTCGACGATTGGTCTGATCCAGAAGAATCGTGTGCAGACACATGCCTCCAGCGCCGGGAGTCCATTGAGCACCTGTGCCATGTCCGCGGAGTCCGGGAAGCTCGTGCCAGGATTTTCCGCCGTCAGTCGTACGGAAAAGCGCTGCGTCTTCTACGCCGGCATAGACAGTGTTCGGGTCGTTGAGCGATGGTTCGAGATGCCAGACGCGCTTGAACTCCCACGGGTGCTGCGTGCCGTCGTACCACTGGTGTGTCGTAAGAGGTTTGCCGGTCTCCGGTGAGGTATCGTAGACGAATTTGTTGCTTTCGCCTATCTGGAATCCTTCCGGAGATTTCGTCGGCTCACCCGGTTTAAGTCCCGGCTGGAACCATGTCTTGCCGCCGTCATCGGAGCGTTGAATAATCTGTCCAAACCATCCGCTCGTTTGTGATGTATAAATGCGATTTGGGTCTGAGGGTGAACCTTTCATGTGATAGATTTCCCATCCAGCAAAGTTGGGACCGCTGACATCCCACTTTTGGCGCTTGCTATCGGATGTGAGAATGAATACTCCCTTACGTGTACCGACAAGAACTCTAACTCCGCTCATGATGATTCTCCTTTAGTAGTTTTTAAGAACAGTGTAGAATATTTGATAGTTTGATCAAGTTAAGATACAATTTTTTTAAATAAATTGCTCGATGACATTGACGGTGTCAAAGATGTTTTAATGTTGATTGTATGCTTGTTGTAGTTTTGCAATATCGAGCTTCTTCATCTGTAGGAGCGCTTGCATTACTCTTCCCGATTTTTGCGGATCAGGGTCATTCAGAAGCTTGCTTAACACCGTTGGGACAATCTGCCATGACAAACCAAACCTGTCCTTCAGCCAGCCGCATTGTTGTGCCT
>JACQVI010000124.1 GCA_016209795.1 Ignavibacteriota bacterium | reverse complement strand
TTGCCTGTCTTTTGCTTCTTATTTGAGATCTGCAATCTGCCATCTGAGATCCCGAAGGGCTCGCCTCTTGCCTTCTTTGCCAACTTGCCCTAATTTACCCATTAACTTCGGCTGGGTCGCCCGATCCGGTCACATCTTTGATTCTGCATCATAGCCTGGACTGATTCTTCCCAGCCGGTCTTTTTGCTTGTCAGCAAACTGAGGCTGTGAAAGGACACGCTTCGCGAGGAGGACTGCCTATCAGCAAAAGACTCGACCCGTTTGCTGGTCTCTTATACAGGAAAAACCATGATACTTCGGCAGCTCAAAATCTTGAACTTCCGGTCTATTAGAGACAGCGGAGAGATTCCGGTGGCGAGTCTTTTTGCATTGATCGGCGAGAACAACTCAGGGAAGTCCAATATTATCCGAGCTATTGAATGTCTCACGTCCGCCGGAGCAAGCGGCATCAGTAAAGATGACTTTAATGATCCAACTCAACCGATCATAATCAAGGGGACTTTCGGCGTTCTGTTGCCGCGAGAGATGAAGCGATGGAAATCCTACCTGGTGGGCAATGACTTGATCCTGGAAAAACATTTTGGCCTAGAGGTAGAGGACCCGACGACTAGGGAGAAGGTTACCACCGAGTTCCACGGTTACAGAGCCGAACCTAAAGAATGGTTTTTGTCGATTCCGCAGATCGAGGCTCGATCTGGTAACCGCGTTAACTGGAAGGACATTGTTGAGAATAACGGTCTCCCAGAATACTTTTTTCAGGAGGGAAGGTGTACCAAAGCAATTTTTCAAAAGGCATTGTCCCGATATCTGCTAGAGAGTGAAGTCGAATACAATGAGCCGGATCTAAGCAGCGCACAAGCACTTGGGTTGCAGAGCAATGTAGTCGCGACCCTCCCCCGAGTCTATCTTTTGGAAGCAATAACCGACTACAGTGAAGAAATCGACAGACGTTCGAGCTCAACAACCTTTCGCCGTCTTATGGGAGATTTGTCAGAACGCATCCTTAAAAAGGACCCTAAGTACCAACAAGTACAAGCAGCTCTCGACAGTATCAAGGCATTGTTGAACAAGCCCGTTGAAGGCGAGCGAGAAGCCCGCCTGCAATCTTTAGAAACTGTCGAGAAGAAGATCACAGAGGTTCTGCGTACACTGATGCCTTCAGTGCAGCGCGTCTCAATGTCTATAGCGATTGACGAAATGAAGGACATCTTCTCAAGTGGCGTGTCTCTCACAGTCAATGATGGTGTTGAGACCGATGTTCTTTTGAAAGGACATGGACTGCAACGTTGCATTGTTTTCACACTTCTCCAGACCCTTATCATGAACGAGCGCAATCAGTTGGTCGAGGGATCAGAAACGAATGGAGAGGAGCCGCAATGCATCATCCTTGGGATTGAGGAACCAGAACTTTACATTCACCCACAACTCAGCAAACTTTTCTACGATGTAATGCGACAATTCGCTAAAACAGACCAGGTTATATACTCGACGCATTCGCCGTTATTCATTGACGCGTTTGAATATGACAAACTAGCGATCGTCAAGAAACCCAGTGCCGATGTGGGCACGAAGGTTCGCACGTATGATTCGACAGCGTTGGAAGGTTTGCCGGAAAGGAAAGTATTCCAAGGTCTCACCAAGCTCAACCCGGCGATCAACGAGATGTTCTTCGCCCGCAGAGTTCTGCTCGTCGAAGGTCCGGAAGATGGTATCGCAATCACAGCAACTCTTCAGGATGAAAAGATGATTGTGAACAGAGTCGAAGAACTAGAGTGGTCGATAGTGGTGACTGGCGGCAAGCCTGCCATCCCGTTTTTCCAAAGGGTCCTGAACAGTTTCGAAATACCGTATGCCGTGTTGCATGATCACGATATTACCCCCGAGATGGAAGAGGACGCGAAAGAGATCCATGAAAAAGCAAATAAGGCAATTTCTGATCTTGCAGGAGGGAATCCGGTATATAAGTTCCCTATCAAACTGGAGACATCCTTAGGACTAACTAACCATTTTAAGGATCAGTATGCGGCGCACAAACGGTTCGAGGACCCAACGAACATCACCTCGGAAGTTAGAGAGATCATCAAGTCCATTTTTGTACCTCGAACATAGGTATAGATCGTCTCATGGGGTCGACGGGTCGGACCTGAATATCGACTTTTTTCCTTACCTCTGAGGAAGAGGGCGGGAGATCAGATTTCTTGCCTCGGAGCAAATTGGGGGTCAGAGTACCTGTTGAGATAGCCGATTGAAAATTGTTCTCTGACCCCTATTTCAGTGGGCTATTCCTGCCGCCAGAGCCAGGATGCTGAAC
>JACQVI010000110.1 GCA_016209795.1 Ignavibacteriota bacterium | reverse complement strand
CATGGGATTCTTCATATTTTTGGCGCTTATCGGCGTCGTCGTTATTTGGGTGGTTGCAAAGTATAATTCTTTGATCACTTTCAGGAATCAGGTCGCGAACGGATGGAAACAGATTGATGTCCAGCTTAAACGTCGGCATGACTTGATTCCGAATCTTATCAACACGGTGAAGGGGTACATGGAATTTGAGCAGGATACACTTCGCCAGGTCATCGAGGCACGGAATGCGGCTGTTGGCGCCAAAGGTGTGGCGGACTCTGCTGTGAAAGAAGGTGAATTGAGCGCTGTCCTCACACGTCTCTTTGCATTGATGGAAAACTATCCCACGCTCAAGGCGAATGAGAACGTGAAGCAACTTCAGGAAGAGTTGACAAGCACCGAGAATAAAATCAGCTTTGCTCGTCAATTCTACAATGACATCGCGACGAAATTCATCATAGCACAACAAGTCTTTCCGGGAAATATCATTGCATCAATGTTCAAGTTCCAACCTGCTGACTTATTTGAGATTGAGAAAAAGGAAGAGCGGGAAGTTCCGGTTGTCAATCTCTCGATGAGAAAGTAATTTTCGCATTCGATGGTTGAGAATTTTCCAAACATCTATGGGCAGCAGAAGCGGAACAGGCGTACAACTGCTCTGCTCATTCTGTCGTTCATCGTGTTCTTCGGGTTCATAGGATTTGGCTTTGATTTTTTCTATTTGGGAGTTGACCCATTTGGTGTGGTTGGAGAATCAGGATTCCAATTCCCATTGGCGACGATCTGCGCTTTGGGCTTCGGGAGTATTTCAGCGATCTATAGTTACCAGAGCGGTGCCATAGCGGTTCTCAAGTCTGCACAAGCGTTTCCGGTTCCCGAAGATACACCCGAACATCAGATGCTGCGCAATGTTGTTGATGAGATGGCGATCGCTTCCGGACTTCCTCGACCAAAACTGTATATCGTCCCTGATGCTGATCCTAATGCTTTTGCAACAGGAAAAGGTCCTGCACATTCATATATCGCAGTAACGGAAGGTCTATTGGCAAACCTCAATCGTGAAGAGTTGCAAGGAGTGATTGCCCACGAAATGAGTCACATCAAGAATTACGACATTAGATTGATGACAATTGTTGCTGCATTAATCGGTGGAATACTCTTACTCTCAGACTGGATGCGAGGGATGATGAGGTTTGGAGGTTCAAGGAGAGTTTCGTCCAGACGGGATAGACGCGCTTCTGCCGGTGGTCCGATCATGCTGATTCTTTTTGTGTTATGGATTATTGCAGTCATTCTCGCTCCAATTGTTGTGCAGCTTCTTGCTATGGCAGTATCCCGAAAACGAGAATACCTCGCCGATGCCTCAGGTGCAGAACTTACACGCAATCCTCTTGCGCTCGCAAATGCATTATCAAAAATCGAATCTGCAGCAGCACCAACACAGGCAATCAAGAAAGGCTCGGCGCACCTCTGCATTACCGATCCAATGGGAAGAAGATTGAATCAGAAAGAAGGCTTTTGGGCTGAACTGTTTGGTACACATCCTCCAATCTCAAAACGAATTACCTTGCTTAAAGCGATGGCGTATCAATACGACTCTGCTTCAGCGATTGCTTGAGACAAAGATGCTTGGACTCATATCAGAATTTCTTGTATATTGATGTCGGTGAATAGTTGTCAAGCTGTCAAAAACAATGAGGAAGAAAAAAAAACAGCTGGCTGGACTTGACCGCCGTTATGACGTTGAACGTGTCGAGAGAATCGATGTTGATGTCCTGGAAACGTTTCTGTATGAGTATCCAGGAAAAGACGTTATTATCAACATCGGCACGAATGAATTTACTGCTGTATGCCCGTATTCAGGCTTACCCGATTTTGCGACGCTGAAGGTAAACTATATACCAAAGAAACATATCATTGAGTTACGATCATTTAAATACTATCTGCTTTCCTATCGTAATGTTGGCATTTACCAGGAACATGCTGTCAATCGCATACTTGAAGATCTGGTGAAATGCTGCAAGCCAAAGTGGATGCAGGTGATTGCTGATTACAATATCCGTGGCGGAATTCACACCGTGGCAAGTGTGGAATGGGGAAAGAAAAGAAAGACGTGAGATACATGGAATACCGCGTTAGGGATTATCTTTTGCCAACTGTAACTGACCGTCGTACGAACCCAGTTCCACCGGTTACCTTATAGCAGCCAATTTACAGCCAGAATCCCAAGAATAAACAACGCCACAAACGCCAGTGAAAGTTTATCGAAATACTTATCAATGAACACCTTAACAGGCGCCCCGAAAAGAAAAAGCAACGCACCCACCAAAAAGAAGCGCGACGTACGGCCTATAATCGAGCCAAGTGTCAGCGTCCATAGATCGAGTGTTTGATTGAACCCTGCCGCAATAGTAAAAATCTTGAACGGAATTGGTGTAAAACCAGCAATAAAGAGTGCAAGGATGCCATTCTCATGATATTTCTGAAGCACGACCTCGAACTGATGCAGCACGCCGTAAAAATTGAGAATCGACTTACCGATGGTTTCAAAGAACGCATAACCGATGAGGTAACCTAAATACGCACCCGTGACTGAGCCGATTGTGCAGACCAACGCATACCTGAACGCTTTCTTCGGCGTCGTGACCCCAAGAGCAATTAAAAGAACATCGGGTGGAATCGGAAAAAAGGATGACTCGATGAAGGCAATAGCAAAAAGCGCCCAGAGTGCATGACGCTTCTGTGCAAACCCCTCTACCCACATTTTGAGTCGATGAAGATACTCTATAATGT
>JACQVI010000116.1 GCA_016209795.1 Ignavibacteriota bacterium | reverse complement strand
GAAGATGATTAAACAAATACAAAAGGAAAAATTCAAAATGCAAAAACAAAAGTCTATATTTATCTATTTTCCTTTTACCTTCTTCATTTTGCATTGAACTATGCGTTATCGTTACTCCAAGTGGACACCTGAATCGATGACAGATGCGCAGCGGCTGGAAAGTTTAATGTCGCTGTTTAGTTACATGCTGATTCAGGCAAGCGGAGATGTTGAAGAAGCAATGGATTGGCTTCGTCAACTTGCACAGGAATATGGTCTCTTTGATGAAAACCTTACCTTCGATGACTTTATTGACAAACTCAAGGAAATGGGTCTTATCGAGGATGCCAAGGATTTGCTCATTCTTACAACCAAGGGTGTACAGCGTATTCGTCAGGATGCCCTGAGAGAGATTTTCACATCGCTGAAGAAGGGAGGAATCGGCTATCACGAAACACCTCAAACCGGTACAGGTGTGGATCGATTAAGCGAGACAAAGAAATGGAATATTGGCGATTCTCCCATGAACATCGATCTCACATCTACGCTCACAAATGCCTTTAAACGTGATGGCATCGATGAGTTTACACTCAAAGAAGAGGATTTAGAAGTATACGAAACTGAACACATGACATCCTGTGCTACAGTGCTCATGCTCGATATCAGCCACAGCATGATCCTGTATGGTGAAGATCGCATTACACCCGCAAAGCAGGTTGCACTTGCGCTGGCAGAACTCATCATGCAAAAATACCCAAAGGATTATTTAGCACTTGTTGTGTTTGGGGATGATGCCAAACTCGTGAGTCTCGCAGAACTTCCTTTTCTCACCGTAGGACCATACCACACCAACACGAAAGCGGGTTTACAGTTGGCACGTAATTTACTTCGTAAACGGAGAAATTCTAACAAGCAAATCTTCATGGTAACAGATGGAAAACCTTCTGCGATTTTCGATGACAGTGGCCGGCTGTACAAAAATTCCTTCGGACTCGATCCCCGCATTGTGAATAAAACGCTCGATGAAGCCGTGCAATGCCGCCGAGAGAAAATTGCTATCAGCACGTTCATGGTTGCTCGAGATCCTTATCTGATTAACTTCGTTGAAGAGCTTACCAAAGCAAATCAGGGTAGGGCTTATTACTCAACACTTCAAAACTTAGGTGAGTTTATTTTCGTTGATTACATCAGAAACAGAAGGAAGAAATTTGGAGCTGGGAAATAATCATCACATGAGCTAAAACGATGCCAGTCAAGCCAAGTGAAAAAGAAGAGGAATATTTTGCACGCCTGGAAATAGAGAGGAAAAAGAAACTTGCCGAAGAGAAAGCGCAACTGCAAGCTGCGCAACAGACGGAGGAACTTAAAAAGCTTCATTGGATGCACTGTCCCAAATGCGGCATGGAGCTTCAGACTATTACCTACCATGACATCGAAGTCGATAGATGCTTTCATTGTAACGGCATGTGGCTTGATGACGGCGAGTTGGAAAAGCTTGTTGCTGCCGAATCGTCGCAGCGCGGAGTGCTCTCTTCCCTCTTGCGGCTCTTCAAGTAATATCATTTCGCCTAGGTCAGTTCGACCTTAACTTTTTTACAAGTTTGAAATTCACAGAAAATTTCTGCATTTTAGACTTGTTATCAAATTAATCTTATGCTACTGATTATCCCTGCACTTGAAATTAAGAATGGCAAGTGTGTCCAGATGGTGCAGGGACGCGAGGGATTCGTGTATAGTGACGATCCCATTGAGACGGCAAAATTGTGGAGAAAAGAAAACGCCAAGACACTGCACGTGACTGATGTTGATGGTGCAATCGAGGGACGACTTGTGAACTTTGATGTTATTGAACGTATGGTTAAAGCAGTCGATATTCCCATTGAGCTTGGTGGTGGATTGAGAACAATGAAAGAAGTGAAGAAAGTTTTTGCTGGTGGCGTCTTCCGTGTTGTCATTGGTACAATGCTGGTCGAAAATCCTGATGAGGCGAAACGTATTCTCGATACCTATGGACCAAGCAAAGTCGTCCTCGGCATTGATGTGGAAAATGGTATTTTCAAAATGAAAGGCTGGCGAGAAAATTCAGGACTGACTGCAATCTCTGTTGCTCTCAATGCAAAGCACCTTGGGTTTACCAGAATCATCTATCGGGATATCTTACGGCACGGCACCATGAGTGGACCAAATTTTGATGGCATCAAACTCATGGCGGAAAAAAGTGGCATGCGTGTTACGGCTTCCGGGGGTATCTCCGGTCTTGAAGATCTTTTGAAGCTTCAAGAACTTGAGCCTCTTGGCGTTGACTCGGTTGTTATTGGTCGAGCGCTTTACGAAAATAAATTTTCCTGCCAGGCGTTGTGGCGTCTGTGCGAGGCAGGTGATTATCCATACACTGCAAAAGTTTAATAACACAAAGTGAAATGGTATGCCAGATGTTGCAATTATACTCGGTAGTAAAACCGATGAAGAGGTCATGCGAGCAAGCGCAGACTATCTCACAAAATTTGGAATCAGCTTCGAGATGAAGGTGCTCTCGGCACATCGTCAACCGGAAGAGACTTCAGCATTTGTGAAGAATGCCGAGAAAAACGGCTACAAGCTCATCATCGCCGCGGCAGGAATGGCAGCACACCTGCCGGGATTCTGTGCTTCACTGACAACGCTACCTATAATAGGAGTGCCACTTGCCGGCTCAGATCTTCATGGTGTTGATGCACTTTATAGTATCGTGCAAATGCCAGCAGGAATACCCGTTGCCACTGTTGCTATCGGAAGTGCAGGCGTAAAAAATGCAGCGGTGCTTGCAGCGGAAATTCTTGCTCTTTCTAATAACTCAATTAAGCAAAAGCTGGTTGAATTTCGGAAGAACAACTCAACGTTTTAAAAGAAATGACTATCACCGTCATTGGACACCTTTGCCTCGACGTCATCGATCATCCAAATGGAAGCGAAACACAGAGCTACGGAGGAATTTTCTTTTCAGTTGCAACACTGGCAAACCTTCTGTCTACAAGTGATACCATTTATCCCGTCTTTGGTGTTGGGAAAAAAGAATACGATGCGTTCATTGAACGATTGAGAATATATCCAAATATTGATACTTCTGGAATTTACCGTTTTGACGCCCCAACGAATCAAGTTCGTTTGGTGTACACAACATCTGCGAAACGAATCGAGTGCTCAAAGTTTATTGCTGATCCTATTCCGATGAAGAAGATAGAACCGTATCTCAATACAGATATGGTTTTAGTGAACATGATCTCGGGGTTCGATATCAGACTGGAGACGCTCGATGAAATTCGGATGGTGGTAGGTGAAAAGCATACACCACTGTATATGGATGTTCACAGTCTAACACTCGGCGTAGCGGAGGACTTCACGCGGTTTCACCGACCGGTGGACACGTGGCGTCGATGGCTCTTCATGCTTCACGCAGCACAGATGAACGAAGAAGAAGCAGCGATTGTGTCTCCTGAAAAACTCGATGAGCAATCGCTTAGCAATCACACATTGACACTGCATACCAACATACTTATCGTTACACGTGGCGAAAGGGGTTGTACACTCTTTGTTGCTGAACGAAAACGTGCAAAACGTTTTGACATCCCCGGAATTTCACTTCGTCAACAGATCGATCCAACCGGCTGTGGCGATGTTTTTGCAGCAGCCTACTGTGCCCGGTACATGAAGACCAAAAATATTCTCAACTCGGCAGCCTATGCCAATAATGTTGCAGCATTTAAAGCTCAACTTCCAGGCTCAACTGATATCGATAAACTTTCCTCGTTTCGTCTGCAGGAACCCACAGTGGAGGTCAACATCTCATGAATATTGCACTGATCGGCTATGGCAAAATGGGCAAGGAGGTCGAGCGGATTGCCATCGAGCGGGGTATGATCGTGAAGAAAGTATTTACTTCAAGCAATAATATTGAAGGTTTGGGTTTGACAAAGCAAGCGTTAAAAGATGTTGATATTTGTATTGATTTCTCAAACCCAAGAGTTGTGATAGATAATATCGAGGCTGTCGCAGAAGCAGGAAAGAACATCGTAGTAGGAACAACAGGTTGGTATGATAAGCTGAAAGAGGTTGAGAGGCTTATCAAAGCGAAGAAAATTGGGTTACTCTATTCACCGAACTTTTCCCTGGGGATGAACATCTTCTGCCAAATCCTCACATCGGCAGTGCGATACTTTAACAAGTCTGATTTGTACGATGTAGCAATTCATGAAATGCATCATCGAGGAAAAGCTGATAGCCCCAGTGGAACTGCCCTTGCCTTGGGTCAGATCATTCTTCAGCATCTCCACAGCAAAAAAGAAATGTTGCATGAAACTGCCCATAAACAGAGGAAGCCAGAAGAACTCCACGTCACTTCCACAAGAGTAGGGTATGTTGCTGGTATTCACCGTATTCTTTTTGATTCAGAGGCAGATTCTATTGAACTTACCCATACTGCAAAGAATCGTAATGGCTTTGCACTCGGCGCACTGATCGCTGCCGGGTGGCTGAGAGGAAAAAAGGGCATGTTTACCATGAAAGATGTCTTAATGTCGAGCTAAGATGAAAAAGAAGATTTTCTTTCGAGGAACAGGAACTGCACTTGTTACACCATTCACCCGGAATAGTACGATTGACGAGCGTGCGCTAAGAAGGCTTGTTGATTACCAGATCACCAATGGCGTTGAGGCACTTCTTCCAACCGGCACAACAGGCGAAAGTGTAACGCTCAGCGACGAAGAGCAAGTCCGTGTTGTTGAGATCGTAGTAGATCAGGCACGGTCTCGTGTTCCTGTCATCGCTGGGGCGGGAAGTAATGCTACAGCCAAAGCAGTTTCACTTGCAAAAAAAGTTTTTGCAGCAAGAGCCGAAGCTATCCTCTCTGTGGCACCGTACTATAATAAGCCAACGCAAGAAGGATTTTTTCAACACTACGCTGCAATTGCAGAGAAGATTGGTGCACCAATAATTGTCTACAACGTTCCGGGGAGAACAGCAAGTAACATCGAAGCTGAAACTACAATTCGCATAGCGGAAGAAATACCAAACATTGTTGGCATCAAAGAGGCATCAGGAAATTTCACTCAGATCATGGAAATTCTTCGTAATCGCCCTGGCGGATTCGGCGTTTGGTCTGGTGACGATGCAATCACACTTCCACTGATTGTACTCGGTGCTGATGGTGTTGTTTCTGTCGTCTCAAATGAAGCACCAAAGTTATTTTCAGAGATGGTGCGGTTGTGTTTGAAGGGAAAATTTGACCAAGCAGTTAAACTTCATAACAAATTGTTACCACTGATGAATTTTAATTTTGTTGAATCGAATCCCATACCCGTTAAAGCTGCGCTTGCAATGATGGGAATGATCGAAGAAAAGTATCGTTTACCTCTTGTTCCATTGAGTGAAAAGCATCGCCCGAAACTAAAAAAGATTTTAGAGGATTTGGATTTAATAGACTGAAATGATCCTCCAACAAATCATAGAGCGCTTGTACGAAGTCCCAATTGAGAACATTGATCGTGACGATGCCTTTCAAGCAGTGCAGCAGCTCAAAGCACATCTCAACAGTGGTGAAGTACGAGCGGCAGAGTTTCACGCGGGAGTGTGGCGAGTGAATTCCTGGGTAAAGAAGGGAATCATTCTTGCATTTCGACTTGGTAATCTTCAGGAGTTGTATTTTGATAATGGCTTTCAATATTTCGATAAGGATACGATGGCGTTGAAGAAATTAGAGAAGAGCGATAATGTCCGCGTCGTACCCGGCGGGAGTGCTATTCGAGATGGCGCCTATATTGCTTCCGGTGTCGTCATGATGCCTCCATCGTATATCAACATCGGTGCGTATGTTGATGAGGAAACAATGATCGACTCGCATGTTCTTGTAGGATCATGTGCACAGATAGGGAAGCGAGTACACCTCAGCGCCGGAACGCAAATTGGGGGAGTACTTGAGCCTGTGGGTTCGATACCTGTGATTATTGAAGATGATGTATTCATTGGTGGAAACTGCGGAATTTATGAAGGAACACTCATCAAACAGCGGGCTGTGGTTGCAGCCGGAGTCATTCTCACACGATCAACTCCTCTTTATGATCTTATAAATCAAACAGTTCACAGAAGCTCAACAACAGAACCGCTCACAATTCCCGAAGGTGCAGTGGTGATTCCTGGAAATCGCCACGTAGACCATCCATTTGCGAAGCAGCATCACCTCTCGATCTACACACCGGTCATTGTGAAGTACCGGGATGAAAAGACAGATGCATCAACAACCCTGGAAGAGAGTTTGCGGTAAGCACTTCGATGAAGCGCATTCTCATCACAGGCAGTAACGGATTGTTAGGTCAGAAGCTTGTCGAGTTGTTTTCAAATTCTGACTGCTATTCACTTCTCCTGATATCAAGACAAGAGCATTCAGTCTTCCAAGAGGAAACCCTTCAGTATCGCCAGCTCGACACAACCAATAAACAAGGTATCCGAAAGATCATTGAAGAGTTCGAGCCGGATATTATCATCAACACTGCAGCGATGACAAATGTCGACCAGTGCGAAACAGAGCGTGAAGCTGCATGGAAAATTAATGTCAACAGCGTTGAGCATCTTGTTCACATGGCAAAACTCGTCGGTGCACACATCGTCCATATTTCAACGGATTATGTGTTTGACGGTAAACAAGGTCCCTATGATGAACTCGCAGTACCAAATCCTATCAATTATTACGGCAGAACAAAACATGCCAGTGAAAACGTCTTACGGATTAGCGGTATCCCATTTACGATTGTGCGAACGATGATTCTATATGGAACAGGATACAATGTGAAAACGAACTTCGGCTTGTGGCTCTATCAGAATCTAAGCGAAGGGAAAGTAGTCAGTGTTAGCGATGACCAGCGTGGAAATCCCACTCTTGCAGACGATGTTGCGTACGGAATCCTCAAGATCATCGAGCTTGAGCGATCTGGAATTTATCATATCGCCGGTCAGGACCTCGTTAGCCGATATGACTTCACACTGGAGCTTGCTCATGTCTTTGGTTTTAACAAAAAACTCATCACTCCTGTGAAGACCACAGCGTTGAAGCAAGCAGCTCCACGACCGTTGAATTCAGGATTCATCACCTTAAAGGCACAAGCACAGCTGAGTCTTCATACTTCTGGTATTGTTCATGGGTTGATGATCTTCAAGAATCAGCTCATGGCACGAAAACACGATCTTGCGGTCAGTGAGAGGTGATCAATTATAGAATAATGTAGAGAGACTCAGGGACTATTTTCATGCTCGACCTCAAATTCATTCGTGAACATCCTGATCTTGTTCGGGAAGGCATACGCAAAAAGGGCGATGTTGACAGTATTGATGACGTGCTGAGCCTCGATACTAAACGACGTGATCTTCTCCAAAAAGGGGAAGCACTAAAAAATCGCCGAAACGTTGTTTCCGAGGAAATAGGCAAGCTGAAGAAAGCTGGAAAGGATGCATCGGCAGCACTTGCTGAAATGGAAAACGTGAAGGATCAAATTAAAGCCTTTGATGATAAGCTGCGACAGATTGAAGAAGCACTTAACCATCTCCTTTTCACCATACCAAACATCCCACATCCTTCTGTTCCGGTGGGAAAAACTCCTGCAGATAATGTCATCGTAACAACGTGGGGTGAAGAGCCGATCATCGATTTCAAGCCAAAGCCACACTGGGAGTTAGCGGAAAGGCTTCACATCATCGATTTCGAGAGAGGCGCAAAGATTACAGGCGCCGGTTTTCCCGTGTATATCCATCAAGGAGCGAAACTTCAGCGAGCAATGATCAACTTTTTCCTCGATGAAGCGTTGGCTCGAGGCTATCAGGAAGTCCAACCGCCGCTGATGATCAATGCAGCAAGCGCCACTGGTACCGGGCAGCTTCCTGACAAAGAAGACTTGATGTACGTTGTTGCCAACGATAACCTATACCTTACACCAACGGCAGAAGTTCCAGTGACGAACATTCACAGGGATGAGATTATTACCGATGAGAAGCTCCCCATTAAGTATTGTGCTTACACACCGTGTTTTCGGCGTGAGGCTGGCTCGTATGGCAAAGATGTGCGAGGATTGAACCGTATCCACCAATTCGACAAAGTGGAACTAGTAAAATTTGTTCATCCTGGCGTGTCGTACAATGAACTTGAAACCTTACGTTCAGATGCAGAACAGCTTTTACAGAAACTCGGATTACGTTATCGAGTGCTGCTGATGTGCACAGGCGATATGGGATTCACTCAATCGAAAAAGTATGATTTAGAAGTGTGGTCTCTTGGTCAACAACGATGGCTTGAGGTTTCATCAATCAGTAATTTTGAAGCGTTCCAGGCACGAAGGATGAATATCCGTTTCCGACCACGAGGGGGAGGAAAACCGGAATTTGTCCACACACTCAACGGTTCTGGACTT
This sequence comes from Ignavibacteriota bacterium, assembly GCA_016209795.1. GTDB lineage: Bacteria > Bacteroidota > Ignavibacteria > UBA10030 > SZUA-254 > JACQVI01. The sequence continues at coordinate 8,544 of JACQVI010000116.1, read as the reverse complement.
GCCCTGCCGAGAGTTGTTGCAGCACTGCTTGAGCATTACCAGACTCCCGAAGGGAAAGTTATTGTTCCAAAGGTGCTGCACAAATATACTGGCTTTGAAATCATAGGATAATATTCTGACAAGAGATGTGAAAAGCTTTGAACAGGAGATTAAAGCATATCTCGGAAAGAACCAGATTCCCTTCGAGGATCGTACAGGCTCACTCGAAGAGCTTGACTTTGCGCTCAACGACCATCAGGTACACTTCGATGTCAAGGAAAAGAAACAGCATATCAATCTGAAGAACTGGCAGGGTGTGACTATCCCAGAAAAACATTTCTTTATTCTCGATGATCTGTCGGCAAGAAAAATTCTGCTGAAATCTCCCCGGTCGTTTCTTGTTGTTCGGGATAACGTCAGTGGTCCGTCGTACTACGTCTTCTCGATTGTTGATCTTCTCTGCATGCCCAAGCATCGTGTTCACCGTGCCATTGAAAAATCGACAAAAGCATACAAGGGGAAATGGTATGTCGATCTCCGCCATGGCAAACGATGCGCCTCCCTTGATGACGTCTTGCACTATATGAGCCACTATCCAGGAAAATTCAAGCAGATTTTCAAAGAGCACATCGATTGCTGGGGTGAGTATGAAGGGGAAGAAATACAGACAGCGGGAACAGTGAGAAAACGGAAGCATTGGGTTGAAGATTTGAGGACAAAAGGTTAATATAGACTACCACGAATATAAGTTTAAATGATAAAACAATTACTTGAATTATTTCATGACGAAGCTACGAGAGAAAAAATACAGCGGAAGCTTCCTCTATTGTTTACCATTGCACAGAAAGAAAGCCAACGTGCAGGTCAAACAGGTATGCAGGTTGGCTCTCTCAGAGAAAACATTCTTATAGCTATGTTGATCTGGAAATTCGGTGAAAAGAATGTAAAAACGGATTTGCCAATCACGGAAAGTGAAGTTGATGTTTTAGTTTTTGGTCAACCGCTCTCAATCAAAACAATAACCGGGTATGGCGGGGTCAAACTCATTTGGACGGTTGACGCAAAGAAAGCCAAAGAATTTGTTAATTCATACATGCCAGCATGTGATATGCTTTTAGCACAAATTGTGTGGCAAGATGAAAATGCCGAAGAAAATGCTACAAAGCCTAATGGTGGTCTGTTTTTAATTCCTCTGGAAGTGCAGAAAAAGGTTTTCGGGACTTTGGGTAAAAAGTATTTTAAGCTTCCTAAACGTGGCACGAACCCGAGAGGGGTTGAATTAAGTTCTAAAGCTCTCAGAAATTTATTGTCGCATGAAGATACGCATAAACTCGATATTGTCTGGAAGCAAGAGAATACGAATTTCAACATTTACAAACGTTGGGTAGATTACTGGCAAGAAAATTGATATGCCAAAGCGAAAAGAAAATAAAATGAAAAGTTTCGGAGTGGCACCAAGAATTGGATATAACTCACAAGATTTCTACAACCGAGAATTGTATTCAAGCCATGAGATAGATTCTAAGGTTGAGTATATCGAAAATGCTCTCCCTGATAATGCGATTGATAAAGTTTTTTGCCAGGATAGTAGACAAATGAACCAACTTCCAGATTGTAGTGTTCATCTCATGGTAACCTCTCCACCTTATAACGTTGGAAAGGATTATGATGAAAATCTATCTCTCGAGGAATATCGAGGACTTTTACGAGACGTTTTTAAAGAAACATTTAGAGTTCTTGTTCCAGGAGGGAGAGCTTGCATCAATGTGGCAAATTTGGGAAGGAAGCCTTACATACCCTTACACAAATACATTATTGAAGAAATGGATCATCTCGATTTTTTGATGAGAGGGGAAATAATCTGGGATAAATCAGCAAGTGCTGGCACTTCGACAGCTTGGGGAAGTTGGCAATCTGCCTCGAATCCTACACTCCGTGACGTTCATGAGTATATTCTGATATTTTCAAAAGATACTTTCAGACGTGAAAAAGGTGGGAGGAAAGATACAATTACACAGAAACAATTCTTGGAGTTCACAAAGAGCATTTGGACATTTCCGGCAGAATCAGCAAAAAAAGTTAACCACCCGGCACCATTTCCAGTGGAATTACCTCTCCGGTTAATTCAACTGTATACATTCATTGGTGATGTTGTCTTGGACCCTTTTGTGGGTAGTGGTTCCACCTGTATTGCAGCATTGAAAGCAGGACGTCACTTTGTTGCGTACGATAACTCTAAAGAGTATGTAAGGATTACCCAAAGAAGGATCAAGAAGTATATGGATCAGCTTACACTGAAATTCGAAACATAATCACTAATCAACTACTATGAATAAACAAAAACTGAATGGAGATGAATATGACCACACAATTGTGGCACAAATTTCAAGTCGGTGATAGAGCGTATATACTCTTCCCCTCAAAACAATGCCCATATTTGGTTGGGCGAATTGAGAAAATTCGGTTCGATATTGATGCTGAAGGAAAGTCGAACGTCTATTATTTCGTCGACCAAGATGATGAGTCGAAGCATGATCTATTCAAGATGATCGAATCGCATTTCGGTATGGAAGTTATGTACGGTTTGTCAGAAAAGAGATTACAACCGTTCAACCATGTGGGCAAACAAGCTCTTGAACGGCATAAGAGATTGATGCTTCGAAAAGAAACGAGGAATCTCCAGCGAGAGCAATACAGACTGGTTGAGAAGTTAGCTTAACTGCTATACACCAGCACGCTCGCTATTCCCGTACCGAAATCGAATTTCGGAGAGGGGTGTACGAGCAGGTGCTTCCGCTGTTCGCCCAATGGGCTTTTTCTGCCAATGGTCAATTGATTCAGATGGCATCCTATGCAGAGCAACAAATTCGCAAGCAGGAATTCGAGAATCTACCCTTCGAAAAAGCCCGAGCAATAGCCCGTTGAACGTTCCTCGAAGTTTCAAAACTTCCGGGAACTTTCGTATCTTACTGTTGTTTCTTTTTTTGCACCTAATCACATGAAATCGCTCTTACGTCTCAAACCGTATCTCTGGAAGTACCGCAAAACACTGTTTTGGGGATTTCTAACAGTCGTTGGCAGCAATATCTTCACTGTCTATCAACCACGAATCATTGGAGATGCGATTGACAAACTCAAGGTCGGACTTGAAACAAAAAACATCGACGAGACAAGTCTACTTTTGTATGCTGGGATAGTCGTTGGGTTGTCGCTCATCGCTGGGTTTTTTACGTTCCTCACCCGCCAAACAATTATTGTCGTCTCACGAGATGTTGAATACGATCTGCGCAACGATTTTCTGAAGCACATCCAAACGCTCCATCTCTCGTATTTCCAGAATACGCCAACAGGTGATTTGATGGCTCACGCCACCAATGATATCGGTGCTGTCCGGAACTCTGTCGGTCCAGGCATCATGTATCCGATGGATACCATCATGACCTTTTCGATGACCTTGACGATGATGCTCTGGACAGATTGGGAGCTTACAGTGTATGCATTAATTCCCCTGCCTCTGGTCTCGTATGTGGTCTACAGGTTAGGAAAAATCATCCACAAAAAGTCTGAGGAAAAGCAAGCGCAGTTTTCACTCCTGACAATGCGGGCGCAAGAGAATCTCTCAGGCATCAGGATCGTCAAAGCCTACGTGCGTGAGTTATACGAGATCAATCGCTTCCAGAACATTAGCTGGGAATACCTCAAGAAGAATCTCGTTCTTGCACGTGTGCAATCCATCATGTGGCCCCTCATGTTTCTGCTCGTTGGGTGCTCGCTTGTCATAACGGTGTATGCTGGAGGTCTAAAGGTCATCTATGGTGAGATTACAATTGGAACACTCACGGCATTCTTTGGTTACCTGATGCTGCTCATCTGGCCGATGATTGCATTTGGATGGGTAACGAACATCTTGCAACAGGGTGCAGCGTCGATGGGTCGGTTAGCAAAGATCTTTGACACAGAGCCGGACATCCGCAACACATCGCAGACGGATTTTTCAATCAAAGAAATCCAGGGTGAGATTGAATTTCGGAATGTCTCCCTTACGCATAAAAGCGCACAAAGACCGACTCTGAAGAATATCAATCTTCACATACCTAAGGGAATGACAGTCGCAATCGTTGGCTACACCGGCGCTGGAAAATCAACCCTCGTTAATTTCATACCACGATTGTATGACGTGACCGAAGGCGAGCTTTTACTTGATGGAGTAAATATCCAGACAATTCCACTTGAAGTACTTCGCCAGCACATCGGTTATGTTCCGCAGGAAACATTTCTCTTCTCCGACACGATTGCAGAGAATATCTCGTATGGTGTCGATAACGGAACTTTGGAACATGTTCTTCAAGCCGCTGAGATTTCACAGATTGCCAGCGATGTTACAGAGTTTCCAAAGACGTACGATACCATGATCGGGGAACGTGGTATCACGCTCTCGGGTGGACAAAAGCAGCGAACGAGCATCGCCCGTGCAGTTATGCGCAACCCAAAGATTCTCATCCTCGATGACGCACTCTCTGCCGTTGATACCTACACTGAAGAAGAAATTCTGAAACGTTTGCGACATGTCATGAGGGATCGTACAAGCATTATCATCAGTCACCGCATCTCCACTGTGAAAGAGGCTGACATGATTGTTGTTCTTGATAACGGAGAAATTGTTGAGCAGGGAACACACGATGAGCTTGTGGCAGTTGGTGGGATTTATGCAGAGTTGTATGAGAAGCAGTTGTTGGAGGAAGAATTGGAGCAATTATAGTCTATGCATGATGAAGAGGTATTAGGTAAAGCCTACGACAGCCGTTTGATGAAGCGGCTTTTGAAGTACCTGAAGCCGTATCGCTGGTACGTTGTGCTCGGGATTTTTTTGAGCATCGTCGTTTCCGGCATGGAAGCAGTACGTCCCTGGTTTACAAAACACGCCGTTGACGTGAACATTGCCGAGGGTGATCAACATGGTTTACTGATAACGGCTCTCCTGTTTCTCACAGTGCTCATTGTGCGTGCAGTTATTCAATATGCTAATGCTTATCTCACGCAGTGGATCGGTCAGCTCACGATTTTTGATATGCGGATGCAAGTCTTCGAGCATCTCCAGCGGCTCGGCTTGCGATTTTACGACCGCACCCCGATTGGAAGAATGGTAACTCGTGTCACCAACGATATCGAGGTGTTAAATGAAATGTTCTCATCTGGTATTGTCATGGTCTTCAGTGACGTCTTCACTATCATAGGCATTCTCTACTTCATGTTCTCGATGAATTGGAAGCTTGCACTTGTCTCCCTGAGTGTTTTGCCGCTTTTGTTTTATGGGACCTTTCTTTTCAGGAGGAAAGCCCGTGAAGCCTATCGTGAAGTTCGGATTCAGCTCGCTCGTATCAACTCCTTCACACAAGAACACATCACCGGCATGATGGTTGATCAAATTTTCAACCGGGAGAAAAAGTCGTTGGAGAAATTTTCGAAGATCAATGCTGCCCATCGTGATGCAAACATTCGATCGATTCTTTACTATGCACTGTTCTACCCCGGTGTAGAATTGATCGGGGCACTTGCTATTGGATTAATTATCTGGTATGCAGGTGTGGATGCCCTCGGCGGATCCGTTACGGTCGGAACAGTAATGGCATTTTTACAGTTCAACGAAATGTTCTGGCGGCCCATTCGAGATCTCTCCGAAAAGTACAACATCATGCAAACAGCGATGGCGTCATCAGAGCGAGTATTTAAACTTCTGGATGATAGAACTCAAATCCCCAATCCCCAATCCCCAATCTTTCTGAACAACGTTCGTGGAGAAATCGAATTTAAAAACCTCTGGTTCGCTTACAACGATGTTGACTCATCAACTCGTAGAGAAGAGTGGGTCTTGAAAGATGTCTCGTTCAGGATTCATCCCGGTGAAACGGTTGCCTTCGTTGGTCATACAGGTGCCGGTAAAACAACGATCATCAACTTACTGTGCCGATTCTACGAATTCCAGCGTGGACAAATACTTATCGACAGGATTGACATCCGCCAGGTGAGCAAAGAAAATCTCCGTCAACATCTGGCACTTGTGTTACAAGATGTGTTTCTCTTTTCTGGCGACATCAAATCCAACGTAAATCTTGGCAATGATGAAATCACACTCGACCGCATTAAGGCAGCGGCACGCGTTGTTGGCGCAAACCGCTTTATTGAATTGCTTCCACATCAGTATGAAGCGGAAGTTAAAGAGCGTGGCGCAACGTTGTCCGTCGGTCAAAAGCAATTGATCTCCTTTGCAAGAGCACTTGCTTTTAATCCAAGAATTCTCATACTCGATGAGGCAACCTCAAGTGTTGATACTGAAACTGAGCTGCTCATCCAGCAGGCGATTCGAAAACTCTTCCAAGGACGAACGTCGATAGTCATTGCCCACCGGCTTTCCACGATTCAACGAGCGAACAAAATCATTGTGATGCATAAAGGCGAGGTCCGAGAAGTTGGCACCCATCAAGAGCTTCTTGCACTCGAGGGTATTTACTATAAGCTTTACAAATTGCAGTACAAAGAACAAGAAAAACTTGTTCTTGCAAACGGGGGAAAGTAAAGGAAAGCCCAGATTGCTGAACGGAGCTGATGGAACAATCCGCTTTGCCCCACCGTTAAATGCTCGTAACAACAAACTTCAAGTAATTTCGTCAAAGGAAAGGACTTATGAAACCAATATTTTGCATAGTTATATTTGCGTTGTTATTGCCAACTCATTTGCTATCGGCTCAAGGAAAGCAGAGCACAGCAGGTGAGCGAACTTCCGTTGATCTAACAATCTACAACCAAAATCTCTCACTCATTCGAGAAGAGAGAACAATGAGGATTCCAAAAGGGTTAAGCCATATTATCATTCCCGATATCCCTGCGACAATTGACGGGACATCGCTCCATTTCTTGAGCTTGACCGACGCACTCGCTGTTCGTGTTCTCGAGCAAAACTATCAGTACGATCTTGTCAACCAGGGAAAACTTCTGGAAAAGTATATCGGGAAAGACGTCGAGTTTGTACGGTTTAATGAGGAAACAAAAAAGGAATTCACCGTCACGGGAAAACTTTTAGTTTCAGGCTGGCAGATGCAGCCAATGTATGGATCGATCGTGAGTGTTGGAGGAATGGTTGCTGAAATTAACGGCAAAATCGAAATCAATCCGGTTGGTCGACTCGTGCTTCCTAGTTTACCTGAGGGACTTATCCTCAAGCCACAACTTCAATGGCTTGTCTCCAATACCCGAGAGGGAGAACACAAAACAGAAATCAGCTATCTTGCAGGACAGCTCTCCTGGGGTGCGAATTATGTCGCTCTTCTGAACAAAGACGACACAAAATTAGATATGACAGGATGGGTAACGTTAACGAACAACTCGGGAACATCTTTTAAAAACGCAGGATTAAAATTAGTAGCGGGAGATATTAATCTGGTTCGAGAGGAATTTGATCGTATGCGCTATGCAGAAGGTGTAGCATTTGCTAAATCAGCCGCCGAACCTCAATTCAAGCAAACCGAACTCTTTGAATATAAGCTCTATACACTTCAGCGCCGCACAGACTTGAATAACAATGAAACAAAGCAGATCGAGCTTGTTTCTGGGAAAAATGTCACATCAAAGAAAGTTTTCATCTATGATGGATTGACTGATCAATGGCGAGTCTGGTACAACAGTTACGACTACCGATCGCAAAGTAGTTTTGGACAGCAGTCGAACCGTAAAGTTGGAGTGTTTGTAACATTCAAGAATGATGAGAAGTCCGGCTTAGGCATCCCTTTACCCAAAGGAAAAGTACGTGTGTATAAACGTGACGATGATGGTAAAGAGCAGTTCATTGGCGAAGATCGGATCGACCATACACCAAAAGATGAAGAGCTTCGATTGTACTTAGGCAATGCGTTCGATATCATTGGTGAGCGAGCACAAACGGATTTCAAATCGTTTGCATCCGGAAGAATTGTTGAGGAGACAATCCAGATCAAAGTCCGGAATCACAAGAAAGAACCGGTCGAGGTTCTGATTTTTGAGCATCCGTGGCGGTGGAACCAGTGGGAAATCCTTAAAAGCAACTCCGAATGGATCAAGGTCGATCAAACAACCATCAAATTTCCTGTGAAGATCGAGAAGGATGAAGAGAAGGTTGTGACGTATACGATTCGGTATTCGTGGTAGAAGCTATTGGAGTGTTGGAATGATGGATTAATGAGTTTCAAATATTCACCAATCCAACATTCTACTATTCCAACACTCCATTATTCCAATATTCCTTATCTCTTCGCTTGTAAAAACTCTTCACACAACGTCACATCTTCTTCACTACCAAGAAATGCAGGCATGTGTGCTGATGGAGCGTCAGGGGTTGGACGTTGACAATGGGTCGGGGCGAATAAAGATATTTACTAATCAAAATTGCGCAAGTTGAACAACCCAATAGCCAAACCTAATGCCCCCGCACTCGAAACGCCTGATGTTAAGATAGGCAAAAGATTTAGATTTGATTGGGAGAAAAGGTTGGAAATTGATTTAGCGATTGCGAAATTCTGAGGGAGAACATAGTAG
>JACQVI010000107.1 GCA_016209795.1 Ignavibacteriota bacterium | reverse complement strand
CCAACTACTACGTGAAGGACGTGCGGCGGAAAGCCAAGGACAAGAGAGCGCTCAAAGAAATCTCTGTCTTTTGTCAGAATCATAAGGTTTTCTTTTCTACCATACTCCCAGAGGTTCTCATCAGAAAGGTTTAAACCATTCTCTAATTCGGAAACATGGATGCTCTCTTCGCCGCGCTCACGCAGCCATGTGCAAAGTTGTGGAGGGAGTTGAGCATCAACCAGCCATTTCATGAAGATGCTTCAGGCGCTGGCTCTCCATGGTAAGAAGCGAGTTTTGCAGCGTACTGCAAACATGCTTTAATATCGTCCGGCTCGAGGTAGGGATAATCAGAAAGAATTTGTTGTTCGGACATTCCACCTGCGAGGAGTTCAAGTACATTTGCCACTGTTATTCGCATTTTGCGAATGGTGGGTTTTCCGCCACAGAGACCCGGAATAATTGTAATACGCGAGATTAACGATTGCTGTTTCATTGTACTTTTTTCATGTTCCAAAATAAAATAGCGATTTAACTGCTGAGAATCAAATTCCCCGTTTCCCCATTCTCCCATTCTCCCCTGCTCCCCGTCTCCATATCTTCAATTCACCCCATCTCCCCTGCCCCTCTGCCCTATAACCTACCACCTATCACCTGAACAGGTAACTCCCGTTGCTTTTTGGTAACTGCAGTTACAAGTCCAATACTCCAAAAACAAACTGCTTTCCCAAATATCTGTTTCCTCTTAGTAACTCCTGTTCTAACCTTCCAATCATAGTGGTCAATGGAGATAAAAAACAGCTCGTTATTTCAGGCACGGAGGTTGCACATACAATGATCAATTCAAACGATGACGCATGTGCAAACACACGAGAAAACCGAGACATACTCTTTGTGTCCCAACTGCGGCAACTTCGCAGCGAAGGCGGAGGGACACAAGTTTTGCGTTCTCTGCGGGACGAAGATGATTGACCAGTGTCCGCAGTGCGGCGAGCCGATACGAACACCGACTGCGAAGTTCTGCCCGAAGTGCGGGGGGAAGTATCAAAAGGTGATAGGTGATGGTGCGCAGGGGTGAATGGGAGAAATAAATATAGAGCGAGTATGGAAGACCCTTCGGGGATTCATCTCGCAAATAGATGTAATACTTTTTTGAAAGGTGATGTTATGAACATGCAACCGTTGCGTCTAGTAGCGGGTCATTTATCCGCCATGTTTTTGGCGTACCTAACCGACATCGTTCTAGCGGGCCGGACTCTGCAAAGCCCTCGTGTCATTGCGATCCCGTTCGCAGAACGGGAGAAGCAATCTGATACTTCCGCGTACCTCAGATTGCTTCGGCCGCTATTCTTCCTCGCAATAACGGTTACTCTGTTACTGTTGTTTGTGAGCAGTTTTGGCTTTGCGCAAGTGGTAAGCGTTTCCCCCGCCCAAAACGCGCTTAACATTAAGCCTGACACAAGTATTACAGTATATTTTAGTACGCCAATAAACCCAAGCACAGTGAACGACACAACTTCATTTCTCGTCTATGGCAGTGTGAGCGGGCGGCACAGGGGGTCGTTTGCATTTAGCAACAACGATTCAATTGTTACATTTACAACTAGCGCTCCATTTAAGAAAGGAGAAATGGTTACTGTTGATCTTAGTAATAAGATAAGAACCTCAGCTAATGTACCTATTTCACCGTTTATCTTTCGGTTCACGATAGTGGTGAGTCCTTCAACAGGAAATTATCGTCTAAGAAAGGATTATGCTACTGGACATATTCCTACTTCTGTTTATGTTAGCGACATCAACGGTGATGGCTATTCGGATATTATGACGGGGAATAGGGGTGTTGGCAGTCCGTCAGTTTCTGTCTTGAAAAACAATGGCGACGGTACGTTTGCGCCGAAAGTTAATTATGACATTGCAGGTTATCAGAGTGATGTAGCTGTTTCTGTGAGTGATATCGATCATGATGGCGATGGTGATATTGTAGCGTTAATAAATTCTGCAACTGGGAGTTCGAATATTTATGTAACTATTTGGAAAAACAGAGGGGATGGTATATTTGAGGGAAGAAGTGATTATTCGTGGGTCGGTGTAGAAGGTGAATCCCACTCAATATATATAAGTGACATAGATGGCGACGGTGATGGGGACCTCCTTCTAACGAACTTTCATAATGGTTCTCCTCCCAATCAAATCGTTGTCTTGAAAAACGATGGTAATGGAATTTTTTCCCTATCTGGGACTTACGACAGGGGGGCTGGATCTCAGCCTTGGTCTGTATATGTAGGTGATGTAGATAATGATGGCGATGAAGATATAGCTGTAGCAATTAACAATTATGGTAATTCTGGCGCGAATATTGCCGTTTTAAGAAACAACGGAACAGGTTCATTTGCTCTGATAGGAAATTACGCGAGGAATGCTAATGGTGCCACCTCTGTCTTTGTGAGCGACCTAGACGCAGATCATTATCTTGATCTTGTTAGCGTGAGCGATATTTCAGCTCAAGTATCCACCTTCAAAAACAACGGTGATACGACATTTGGATCAAGTGTTAATTTCCCAACAACCGGTGGCCAGGGGTCTGCCTTCGTGAGTGACATTGATGGAGATGGAGATGGTGATATTATCACGAGCAACGGATCAGTCTTAAGGAACAATAGTGGCACATTTACGGAAACGGATTTTTACAATCTCAATGGCTCAACGCTCTACCTGAGCGATGTCGACGAAGATGGCGATGCCGATCTTATTGTTACCAGTAGTAGTTCTGATACCGTTTCTGTTTTGAAGAATATCGCCCATGATGTGGGGGTAGAGGCTATAGTAGTGCCTCTTGGCGAATTACCTAAAGACACAGTGGTAAATCCGGTGGCCATCGTTCGAAACTTTAGTTTGTTAGAAAATTCAGTCCTGGTAAAGTTTGTTATCAGTAGCTTTTATGCTGAGAGTGTAGTTGTTCCCCTACCAGCGTTCGCAAGCGATACGCTCATTTTTCCCGCATGGACAGCTAGTGTTATAGGAACACACGCAATAGAATGCGTAGCAACTGTTACTGGTGATGAGGACACAACTAATAATATGCAGACTGGATCAGTTGTTGTTTTGGGACCTTTACCTACGCCTGTTATTTTGAACGTAACTCCAAGTCGAAATGGCAATACGCGTTTTGTAACAGTAACTATAACAGGTAGAAACTTTCAACCAGGGGCAAGAGTAAAGCTTGCAAGAACTGGACAGCCAGACATTGTAGCTGATAGTTCTTCCATACAAGTGATTGATTCAACACAAATAATAGCGGCATTTGATTTTCTCAATGCTGAGCCTGGCTATTGGGATGTCGTCGTTAGTAATCCCGATAACCAACAAGCCACTTTTTTTGGTGGATTTCTCATCGATGTTGGCATTCCAAAGTTATGGGTTGATATTGTGGGCAGAAGCCAAGTAAGAAATGACCGCATGACACCTTTCTGGATAAACTTTGGCAATAGTGGTAATGCTAACACATTCGATGCTATATTGTTGATCAAGCTACCGCTTGGATTTTCCTATAAAGTAAACTTGCCAGCACCTGACACTTCGGGGATTAACTGGCAATCGGTTCCTCAGGGCGCTGTTCTTGATAATCAAATAGTTATTCCAGTATGGGTTTATTCGATTCCGGCTGCATCTTTGCAAAGGTTTAGTGTTTCTATCAAACCTCCTCAGGGCATGCCAGCGCATACTTTTTTTGATGTCACATCAGAGCTTTGGTTGCCTGAGCAAAGCCCATTTTCTTGGACTGGGAATTTCAAATATGCTGGAGGAAGTTCATTAACAACAGTACTAACTAATATTTACAGTCATGTGCAAAAAAGTTATCCAGACTCGCTACTTATGTCAGCGTTAGAGTTTTCAGAGAGTCTCCCCTTGTGGCTAGAAGTTAGTCGAAATAAAATCCAGCTACTTCCAATCTGTTTTCTCACTTTAATGGCGATAAAAGAAATTACTTCTATGAACTTATCGGATACATTAATAAGAGCGCTATGCGAGCAGACCCCCATATTTATTGATTCATACATTTATAGTGATGTGATAGATACAGTAAGCCCCGCTGCTTCAAGCAGTCAAAAAGTCGGAGAGCAAGAAATGGTAACTATGAATCAGACAAACTTCCCACCTGTCGATGTACAGAAATTTAAGCAAACGAGTGAATGGGAGGCTAAACGATGGAAATGCAAAGGGGGTGGTTACAGAGACCCGCCGCATTTAGGCGTTGATTACGGTGCAGGTCCTGGTGCTTTGGGTGATCCCGTGTTCTCAATGACAGGTGGTCAGATTGCATTTATTGGTGACTTAGCATGCGGGGGTAAGACAGTGTGCATTTGGCCAGATTTGAATCAGTGCTCCATCTGTTATATGCATCTTAATTCCATCGACGTGAGAGGAAGGAACACAATCTCTGCAGGTGAGAGAATCGGAAGCGTAGGCAATACGGGTAGCTGTGCAAATGGTAAAGTTCATCTACATATACAGCTTGGACTTGGTCAGGATGTTCGAATCTGCGGAGATCCTCTGCGGGCTTTGCCAAAGTTGATGCAGCTGGAAAAAAGAAGATGGCCACCCTATGATCCCGATACAGGTCCTAAAGATTGCGAAGATCCACCCAAGGGTGGGAAGCATCCTGAAAATGTAACCTCTAACGATCCAAATGATAAGGTCGGACGTTCAGGTTATGGCCCCAGAAAGCTAATCTCCCTTGACGCAGAGCTACCATACGTAATTTTTTTCGAAAATGTGGATACTGCATCGGCAGAGGCTCAGGAAGTTTTCATAACTGATACTCTGTCTCGGGACAAAGTCGAATTTCACACACTCAGCTTTGGCCCGATCACATTTGGTGACACTATCATATCGCCACCCCAAGCGGCACATCAATTTACCACAGATGTAGACCTTCGGCCTCGGAAAAATCTTATTGTGAGGATTAGTGGTAATCTTGATATAACCATGGGTGTACTAAGCTGGCGCTTTCGTTCTCTTGATCCGGTAACGGGACAACCTCCTGATTCAGGAGGTTTTCTCCCACCCAACGTCAATTCACCTGAAGGTGAAGGAAGTGTGAGCTTTAGCATCATGCCAAAGAGCAACCTCGTCACGGGAAGCGAGATACGGAATAAAGCATCGATAGTTTTTGATGTCAACCCACCTATGCTCACCGCTGAATGGTTAAACACAATCGATAATAGCAAACCCAGAAGTTCTGTGTTACCTTTCGCTCCAATTCAAGATTCTATCGCTTTTCTTGTTTCTTGGTCTGGTTCAGATACAGGTTCAGGTATTCAAGATTATTCGATATATGTTTCGGAAGACACTGGTTCTTTCACCCTTTGGCTTCAGAACACAACAGAAACAGTTGCTACTTTTTACGGCATTGAGGGCAAAAAATATTCTTTCTATAGCGTTGCTCGTGACAATGCAGGTAATGTTGAACTACTTAAAACAACGGCAGATGCGAGCACAACAGTACCATATTTTTACTACGTACGAGATCGCTGGAATCTCGTCTCAGTACCACAGCGAGTTGACTCCTTTTTGAAAACAAATTTATTCCCCACTGCAATTACCAGGGCGTTTGCCTACGTAGGAAGCTATGTGGAGAAGGATACACTTGCAAATGGTGTTGGTTATTGGCTTAAATTTGATCAAGCTCAACTTGTTGGTATAATAGGTCAGCCCATAACTAATGATACAATTGTTGTAGCAAATGGATGGAATCTTATCGGTTCTATCACAGATAGCGTTACAACAAATCAAATTGTATCAGAGCCTGCTGGCATTATCACATCTTCTTTTTTTGGCTACCGTGGTGGTTATGTTGTGGCAAGTTCGATTCAACCAGCTCAGGGATATTGGGTCAAAACAAACGATACCGGGAAGATAATACTTTCGTCAACAGGTTTCGCCTCTAAACAGGTGCAAAACAAATACTCAATAGAATCCTTGAATCAATTCAGCAGAATTATAATCGATGATGCTTCGGGTGATCAACAGACTTTGTGGTTTGGTAAAAGACCTCAAGGGGAATTTTCATTACAGTATTTCGATATGCCGCCAACGCCACCAATCGGTGTTTTTGATGCTCGCTTCAAATCTCAGCGGATGCTTGAAGTTATCGAAGAAGGGAAATCATGGGAGTTTCCAATCATGATTAATTCAGCAGATAACCCAGTAAGGGTCAGTTGGGAATTAAATTCGCAGTCAATCACTGCCTCTCTTATAATAGGTGGCAAAGAAATATCATTAAGAACTGCAAGTGAAACTAAAATCAACAATCAACGCAGCGAGATAATACTAAAACTCATTGGCTCACCTGATTTACCCAAAAAGTATGCTCTTGAGCAAAATTATCCAAACCCCTTCAATCCGACTACAACTATTCAGTATGCGCTGCCAGTGGATAGCAAAGTTACACTAAAGATTTATAACGTACTTGGGCAAACTGTAGCGACACTTGTCGGTGAAGTGCAAGATGAAGGATACAAGTCGGTGGAGTGGGATGCAGGCGGGATTGCAAGTGGTGTTTACTTCTATCGGCTGGAAGCAACGAGTGTAAGCGATCCCAATAAATCCTTCGTACAAAATAGGAAAATGGTAGTGATCAAGTAAGTGTCGTGTAATTGTGGATTAGTGAGGCGTGGTAAGAATCGCATAACGTGAATCACACATCACTGCACAAGCCCCGGTGGTCAACAATCGCATAGGCAGCCGGGGCTGTTTGTTATTTTGGATTTTTGATTTGCGATTTCTGATTTTAGATAAACGATTACAGAATACTGATGATCGATTACTCATTACCAGTTACTGACCACTAACAACTAACCACTTACCGCTCACCACTAACTGCTCTTTTGAAACTTTTTCCTGCTAAACATTTTCTGAGTGTCCTGTGGAAGTATTGGATCACCACATCCGGGGATTGGTTATCCGGAAGCATAGTTTTGAACGTGTATAACGTGCTTGGAGAAGTAGTAGCTACGCTGATGAAGGGAGAACAGGATGCAGGATACAGGTCGGTGGTGTATTTCTATTGGCTCCATACGGTTAGCGTAGCTGATCCGACGAGATCGTTTACATAGGCGAGGAAGTTATTACTTCTCAAATAGTCCGGCTCTCGATCGGCGGGGATGATGATGAGCCAAGACAAGTTAGTCACTGATGTTACGCACAAAAGATCTATGCACCTGTAGCAGATGGTTCGTGCGGTTGGATTTGGATGACCCCCTCTTCAATTCTCCCCCTCTGAGGGGGAGAAGGCGCTTTTCCTCCCCTCATAGGGGAAGAGTAACGTGGGGTCATTACTCTCCAGCTAAGAAACTTCCGGTCGTAATTGATGATCTGCGTAACATCACTTAGTCACTCAGGTTTGCCACAAATTTCTATCAAGGCTGCGGTACTGGATTGCTTCGCTGATATGTTCTGGTCGGATGTCTGGAGAGGAGGCTAAGTCGGCAATGGTGCGAGCAACTTTCAGGATGCGATCATACGCACGGGCGGAAAGCCCCAGTTTCGTAATTGCCATTTTTAAAAGCTCTTCACTAGCGGAATCTAATTTGCAAAACATCTGGATGTCTTTGGATTGCATATCGGCATTGCTGAACATTCCTTTTCGACCAGCAAAGCGCTTCATCTGAATGTCTCGTGCATGGACCACTCGCTCTCGAATCTTGTGGGATTGTTCACTTGAATCTTTACTTGCCAACTCTTTGTACTTTACTGCGGGTACTTCAATGTGCAAATCAATGCGATCCAAGAGTGGTCCCGAGATTTTTGCCATATATTTTTGGATTTGCATCGGAGTGCACGTACATTCTTTAGAAGGGTCGGTGAAATATCCGCATGGACACGGATTCATTGCACAGACGAGCATGAAGTTCGCAGGATAATCGATGGACATCTTCGAGCGGCTGATGGTCACGTGACTATCTTCGAGAGGTTGCCTGAGGACTTCGAGGACGTTGCGTGCAAATTCTGGAAGTTCATCAAGGAACAGGACACCATGATGAGCAAGTGAAATTTCTCCCGGTCTTGGAATAGTTCCGCCGCCAACAAGTGCGCTATCAGAGATTGTATGATGCGGTGAGCGAAAAGGTCTTGTGGGGATTAATGCTGTGTCATGCGGAAGAAGTCCTGCTACGGAATGAATCTTGGTCGTCTCAATCGCTTCTTCAAACGTCAAGGGAGGTAAAATCGTTGGTAGCCGTTTTGCGAGCATTGTTTTGCCGGAACCAGGTGGTCCGATCATGATCATATTATGTCCTCCTGCAGCGGCAACTTCAAATGCACGCTTGGTGTTTTCCTGACCTTTCACGTCGGCAAAATCGATGGGGTAGCGTTGATCGTGCGAGAACACTTCTTGCAAATCAACATGAAACGGTTTGAGAAGTTCATGCTCGCTATTGAAGAATGCTACTGTTTCGGTAAGCGATTCCATAGGATAGACTTCAACACCCTCAACCATCGCAGCTTCTTTAGCGTTTTCTTTTGGAACGATCATTCCACGAATGTTCTCCTTCCTCACCTCCACTGCAATTGGCAGTGCGCCGTGGATTGGTCGCAGTGTGCCATCAAGTGCTAATTCACCCAGCATAACAAAATCCTTGAGGAGTTCTGGTGAGACTTGGCTTGTTGCTGCGAGAATACCCAATGCGATTGGGAGATCGAATGCTGAGCCTTCTTTCTTAATGTCTGCCGGTGCGAGATTGACTGTGATACGCTGACCTGGAAACTTAAAGCCGGTTGTTTTGATCGCAGCATACACCCGGTCACGACTTTCCTTCACGGCGTTATCAGGCAGCCCGACAACAGTGAAGGCGCTTGATGCCAGCGCGATGTGTGTCTCCACCTGCACAAGATGTGCCTTGATGCCGTATGTAGCACCGCTGAGTGCGTGTGAGAACATTTAGGGGTTCTGTCTGATTATTATCTGATAATACGGAATGATTTATAAAAGAGCAAACCTGCTTAAAAATCATAAGGATTCAAAAAATATTTATGCAACTCTTGTATTTACGGGAATTTTTGTTTATTATATCATTGTTCTTGTAGTTAAATACGGTCACCTTGATTTACCATCTGACAACGTCCTTGCGTTTTTTACATATTTCCTTCGGTTTGTGTATTCCTGTCTTCGTGGCGATGCTGTTCACAGGTTGTTCAACCTATCAAAACATCACAGGGTATTTCAACACCTATTACAATGCGAAGAGGACTTTCGATCAAGCAGTTGAGGAAGTGAAAAAAGCAAATCCAAAGGATCGTGATACGAATTATTTTGCAATCCGAAATGTCCCGGGTACTGCCCAGACAAAGTTTGATCAAGTCGTTGAGAAGGCATCTAAGCTGATCCAATTTTATCCAAAAAGCAAGTGGGTGGAAGAGGGACTTTTGTTGATAGGGAAATCGGATGTGTACCTTGGCGATTATGATGCGGCGATACGGAAGTTTACTGAGTTGCTGGAGAATTTTCCAAACAGTGATCGGAGTTTTGAGGCAAAACTCTGGCATGTGAGAGCTGAATATTATCAGAAGAATAGTAATGAAGCGCTAAAGATTCTGAAAGAGTTTGTTCCCGAAGCTGAAGCAGAAGGTCAAGATGATCTCGTCCTTGAAGGTTTACTGCTTGAAGGACAGATGTACATTGAAAGGACTGAGTATCAACCGGCAGTTGCTTCATACGCTCGGGCAGTTCGAGTCTCGGGCGATGGCTATCTGCGTGCTTTAGCACAATACCAACTTGGTCTGTGCTATGAGCGAATCGGCGACAATCTCAAGGCTGCAGAAGCGTATGGAAAGGTGACAGATTTCGATCCTGATGATGCACTGGAATTTAACTCACGCTTGAAGCATGGCATGATGTTATCTGCAACGGAGCAGTTTGACAAGGCATTTGAGATTTTTGATGCTTTGAACGAGGAACCACTCAAAAATGAGCAACGTGGGTTAGTATTATTAGAGATCGCAAATACGTATAGTGCAATGGAAGATACGGGAGAAGCGTTTGCACTGTACAACCTTATTGATACGACATACAGACGCACCGATGCCGCAGCAAAGAGCTACTATCAGCAAGGACTCATCCACGAAGAGATCTTGTTAGATTTTACTCGTGCTCGTGATTATTACACAAAAGCGAAGGGTGAATTTCAAAACTCCGAAATTACTCCATTTGCGCAGCGTAAGATTGAAAACTTTTCTCAGTATTTTACATTGCGAAGTAATCTCAAGAAGTATGATAGCCTCCTTACCCGTGCCTTGAATCCTGATACAGGGCAAGTGAAAAAAGATAGTCTTAAGGTCAAAACTGACTCAAGTAGCTCGAAGTCTGACGGACAAGCAAATGTTGATACAACCAAACCGGCAAGTGATTCCCTGATTGCAGAAAAACATCCCGCTGTTGCTGATTCAGTTCAAGACATATTTCAACCTCCGGATATTTTCCAGGAAGAACTTAAACCTCCACCAGAGGAAGATGTAAGAGATGATATAACGCTTGCCCAACGGAGGCGTGCTGAGCGGGATACATCTGATAGACGAGCTGAAAAACTTCCTGATAGCTTAGCACGACCTTTGACAGAAAAACAAGACACTCTGAAAAGCAAGGCAAAAGCTGGTAGTGGTGCTCAATCTCAGAAACTCTCTCCTGATTCTCTCCGAGCGCTGATCGCTCAAACAGAGTTTGAACTCGGCGGGCTTTTTTATCTGGAATTTGATCTTCCTGATTCTGCACTTTATTGGTATCAAAAAATTATCGAAGAGCATCCATCATCACCAATCGTTCCCAGAGTACTTTACGCTGTTGCTGAAGTGTATCGAGCTTATCAGGATAGTGTCGCTGTGGATTCAGTCTACAATCTTCTCCTTGATCGTTATGCAGAATCAGAGTATGCGGTACAAGTGAAAAAGCTTAGAGGGTTGGAAGTAACGAGCTTACATAAGGATTCTGCAGAGGCTCTTTATGAGCAAGCTGAACACTTCCTGAACGCAGGTGAACCTCATAAAGCATTAACAAGTCTTCAACAAATTCTTCTACGTTATCCATCCCATCCACTTGTTTCAAAGACACTCTACGCAGTAGGATGGATTTATGAAAATGTTGTAGTCAATAACGACAGTGCCGATGTGTGGTTTAAACGTCTCATCAAAGAATATCCAACAACGGTGTATGCAGCGACTGCACAGCCAAAAGTTGCCGTGAAAGAAAAACCTGAATCTGTTTCTCAATATGTTAAGATCAAAGAGATTCAACCGATCCCGAAGCCACAAGCACAGGCGAGACAAAGACCTGGTGCACAATCAACACAACAACAAGCGCAGCGCCCTACACAGGAATCTCAGCGGAATATACGGCAAAATCGGGGTCTCGATGAAGATATGGATGATGAGGAGCCAGAGGAACCTGAAGATGAACCCGAGGATGACGATGAATAGATCGGGATACGGCACAAACAGTCGGTTGAAATGATTCAAGAAGTGTGTCCAGTTACTTCGAACAACGTCGTTGGATCCAACATCTTTGTTCTCAGTATTTGCTCACCGGAGATATCTTCAACAGTACAGCCGGGCCAGTTCGTCAACATCAAAGTTAATGAACGGACAGTACCTCTTCTGCGACGTCCTTTTAGCGTGTATCGTGTTAACGGGGATAATCTTGAAATCATTTTCAATGTTATTGGAATCGGTACGAAGATTCTTTCATCAAAATCACCTGGTGACGTCATCAATGTCATGGGACCGCTCGGTCGTTGGTATGGAATCGATGGGGGGTATGAAACAGCACTACTCATAGCTGGTGGCCTCGGTGTCGCACCGCTTCCAATGATAACAGCGGCGCTGAAGAGGAAGGGGGGAAAAATCACCACTTTTCTCGGTGCGAGAACATCTGATCAATTAGTGTGTTCCCATCTCGAGAATATCAACCTTGCCACAGACGATGGAAGTGTAGGATATCATGGAACCATAGTTGACTGTCTCCGCTCTTGGTTGGGGAGAAACAATCATGCGAGATTCAAAATCTTCGGTTGTGGTCCAAATACAATGCTCAAACGCCTTTCATATCTTGCTCAAGAGTACAATATCCCATGTGAAGTTTCGTTAGAAAGCGCAATGGCATGCGGAATAGGAATATGTCAAGGATGCCCTGTCGAAAAGGTTGGAAATGAGCAAAAATATAGTCTGATCTGCAAAGAAGGTCCCGTGTTTAATACACGTACAATTGTGATAGAATAAAATGGTAAACACACAGACATCAATCGGAGGATTAACACTTAAGAATCCAGTTCTTGTCGCCTCAGGCACGTTTGGCTATGGCGATGATTGTAATGACTTAGTTGATGTCAATAAGCTTGGAGGCATCGTTACAAAGTCGTTGTCGTCAAAACCACGAGATGGTAATCCTCCTACACGGATTGTTGAAACACCCAGCGGGATGTTGAATTCAATCGGGCTTGCAAATATTGGCGTAGAGAAATTTATCAAGGAAAAATTACCCATTCTTCAAGCGCTCGAAACAGCCATTATCGTCAACATAGCAGCAAGCACGATTGACGAGTACTGCACCGTTCTTTCTCGGCTTGATGAGCACGAGGGCATTGATGCATACGAGATCAACGTTTCATGTCCAAATGTCAAAGAAGGTGGATTGAGTTTTGGGACAAGTTGTGAAATGACAGCTGAAATCACACGCCGCCTCCGTGCAATAACGACAAAAACACTCATCATTAAACTCACACCGAACGTCGCACACATTTCAGAATTTGCACACGCCGTTGCCGATGCAGGCGCGGATGCAATTTCGGTGATTAATACGATTGTAGGAATGGCTGTCGATGTCAAGACGTTCAAGCCGAAACTTTCAACTGTCACGGGCGGTCTCTCAGGTCCTGCCATCAAGCCTATCGCACTTGCGAAAGTGTATGAGGTCGCTCAGGCTGTGTCAATTCCAATCATAGGCATTGGTGGAATTATGACTACGGAAGATGCGATTGAATTTCTCCTTGTTGGCGCATCTGCAATTCAGGTCGGTACAGCGAATTTTATTGATCCTGCGGCCGGAGTAAAGATAGCTGATGGATTACGATCCTTCTGTGAGCGAATGAATATTGATAGTGTTACTAAACTCATTGGTGCGCTGCAGTCTAAAAAAGAGCTTTCCATAGTTCACAGCTGGTTATAAGATTCTTCCCGTAGTGAATTTGCAAGAGTATGACAAAACGCTGCATTTTTTGTATGCACTTCAACGTTTTGGCATTAAGGTCGGACTACAGGATACGCAGATGCTCTTGAAGTTTCTTGGAAATCCTGAGAGACGATTTCCCTGCATCCATATTGCCGGGACGAATGGCAAAGGCTCAACTGCATCGATGATAGCCTCGATTCTTACAGCGTCAGGATATCGGACAGGTCTCTATACCTCTCCCCACCTTATCACTTTCAATGAGAGAATTCGAATTGATGGAAAGAAAATTTCAGACAATGCTATTGTTGAGTATACACGAGTACTGAAACCAACAATCCAAAAGCTCAGAGCAACTTTTTTTGAAGCGACAACTGCGATGGCATTCAAGTATTTCGCCGATCGGGAGGTTGATATCGCAGTTATCGAAACTGGTCTCGGTGGTCGGTTGGATGCCACAAATGTTGTAACACCAATCCTGAGTATCATAACTTCTATTGGTATAGATCACACAGAACACCTTGGGGGAACAATTTCTAAGATCGCCTTTGAAAAAGGAGGGATCATCAAAAAGTCCGTACCCTGCGTTACAGCTACTCGCAATCCATCGGCATTGAGTACGCTAAAACGGAGTGCTCGAATAAAGCGTGCACGGTTGATTGACGTGGACAAGATTTCCAGTGCAACAATATTGAAGCGGTCGTTGGAAGGTTCTTGGTTAAACTTTACATCGAATAGCAGCATGTACGACAATCTGTTTATCTCTCTTGCAGGAGATCATCAGGTTGAGAATGCACGATTAGCACTCGTCGCAGCCGAAGTGATAAAGACACGTTGCGGCGATTTTACAATTCCAAGGAAAGCTATTGCGAAGGGCATGGCAGAGATAAGAACGTCTTCAGGGTTGCGTGGTCGCTTAGACGTTCTAAGAACATCCCCTCTGACGATTGCAGATGTTGCACACAATCCTGATGGTATACAACACGTAATCGATGCAGTCCATAAGCTAATTGGGAGAAAACTCATTTGTGTGTTTGGAGTTATGAGTGATAAAGATTATGGAGCCATGATCAGCGTTCTAGCTTCTCAAACCCGCATGATTGTTGCGGTTCAGCCAGAATTGGAAAGGGCGTTAGGAGCCAATATCATAGTAAGTGAGCTGCATTCTCGGGGAGTAAAAGCTTATGACGGGGGTTCTGTTGCGCAAGGGTTGAACATTGCTTTCAACGAAGTGAGGGCGACTGAGGTGATTCTTGTTACAGGATCTCATTATGTTGTTGGAGAGGCTTTTAAAAGCCTTAACATTAAGGTCTAAAACTTGACTTTCAAAAAGAAAGCTTTTATATTACCATCAGACTTAAAGGGGAAGCACGACGATGAAGCGTGCTTAATAACTCATAACCGCTACGAAACATTTCAAATTTGAAATCCTCAGTTCATCGTTGCCATAACCGTTTATTTCGACCTGTAAGGTTACTGTAAGAAATCTTTTCCACATACATTCAACATTTTTAGAGGGGTAAGTTCACTATGCCAATGGACATTGCAGAACTGAAATCGAAAAAGATTTCAGATCTTACGAGAATTGCCAAAGACTTAAACATCTCCGGATACTCTGACCTGCGAAAGCAGGATTTGATCTTTCGGATTCTTGAGGCACAAACCGAAAAGGACGGCTTAACATTCAGTAAAGGAGTGTTAGAAGTCCTCCCGGACGGATATGGTTTCCTCCGTTCAGTGGATTATAATTATTTACCTTCACCGGATGATATCTATGTTTCACCATCTCAAATTAAAAAGTTTAACTTGAGAACGGGTGATATCGTCAGTGGACAGGTACGTCCACCGAAAGAAGGAGAGAGATTCTTCGCGCTGTTGCGTGTCGAAGCGGTGAATGATGAGAATCCCGATCTGATGCGAGATAGAGTTCTGTTTGATAACTTGACACCCCTTTATCCTATCAATCGGCTTCGCCTGGAGACGTCACCGGGTGAGTATTCCATGAGGATCATGGATTTATTGACTCCACTTGGCAAGGGACAGCGTGGTATGATCGTTTCTCCTCCGAAAGCCGGCAAAACAATTCTTCTTCAAAAAATTGCTAACAGCATTCTGCGTAACCATCCCGAGGTGTATCTCATTGTGCTCTTGATTGATGAACGTCCTGAAGAAGTGACAGACATGGAACGATCAGTCAATGCGGAAGTCGTCAGCTCAACGTTCGATGAACCTCCAGAGCGCCATGTTCAAGTAGCTGATATGGTGCTTGAAAAAGCAAAGCGTTTAATTGAATCAAGAAGGGATGTTGTGATCCTTCTCGATAGTATCACACGGCTCGCTCGTGCTCATAATACAGTTGTTCCTCATAGTGGTAAAATACTCTCCGGCGGTGTTGATGCAAATGCTCTTCACCGACCAAAACGATTCTTTGGTGCTGCGCGTAACGTTGAAGAGGGTGGCAGCCTTACAGTTATTGCAACTGCTCTCATTGAAACAGGCAGCAGGATGGATGAAGTTATCTTCGAAGAATTCAAAGGTACGGGTAACATGGAAATCATTCTGGATCGAAAGTTAAGTGATCGTCGTGTTTTCCCTGCGATTGATGTTAACCGCTCTGGCACACGTAAAGAAGAATTACTCCTCGAAGCAGATGATTTAAATCGTGTATGGATTCTACGGAAATTTTTGAGTGATTTTTCCACAACAGAGGCTATGGAATTTCTCCTTGAGAAGATGCGGGGCACGAAATCGAATAAGGAATTTCTCCGTTCAATGAACAATTAACTCTTTCTCCTTGCGTCATTCCTATCATTTCGGGGTATGTGCCTCTCAGGGATGTGCAAAGCGAGCTATTGACTTTCTCAATGTCATATCATACATTTGGATATTGACTCATAATCCACCTATGGCCACATTCAGACATTTCTTATTCTTCACGATCTCTCTTATTTACTTTTCTACGTGGAGTTTTTCACAGAGTAGGGTGAATAATCCATCAAGGGAGTATGGTGTTGGTGTTGACTTAGGAGGAACACTTCCTGTTACAGACGTTCAGGGGGCAAAAAGTTCACCGTATGGACGTACGTTTATCAGATATTATCCATCACAGCATCTTGCCTTCGAAGGTGGGTTCGGAATGGGAGTGCTTGAAGCTGAAGAGGGCAAGAAGTTCTTCTCCTCTGTTATTTATCCCGTCGATGCCAGATTATTGCTTCAGCCTGTTAAAGAGGGGAAATTTCACCCTTATGCATTCGGTGGAGTAGGATTGATGTATTTTAACCCGGTGGATAAGCTTGATAACCCCTTATTGAGAAATTCTCGGGATGAATATAGCCGTACATCGGCGTTTATTCCAGTGGGGGCAGGTGGAGAATATTCTATTAGTGATAAAATCTCTCTTGGTCTTAAGGCTACGTACAATTTGGCATTGACTGATAATCTAGACGACGACATTTCCAATTCAGGGAATGATAACTATTGGAGTATCTCCCTCAACCTCTTTGCATTCTTGAAATCGGTGAATAACGACCTCGATGGAGACGGTTTGCTGAATGATGAAGAAAAGCAAATCGGGACCGATCCACTCAATCCTGACACGGATGGAGAGGGCTTGCGAGATGGTGAAGAAGTTCGCACTTACAAGACGAATCCACTTAACCCCGATACAGATGAAGATAAACTCAACGATAGGGAGGAGATTTTCACGTACAAAACTGACCCCCTCAACAAAGACACAGATGGCGATGGACTCATTGATGGCGATGAAGTTTTGACATATCGTACTGATCCATTACAACCGGACACCGATGGGGACGCCTTAACTGACGGTGCGGAAGTACTACAGCACCATACCGATCCACTGAAGGTTGATACCGATGGAGATACACTTGGTGATGGCGATGAAGTTTTGAAGCACAACACCGATCCTCTCAACATTGATACGGATGGTGATGCACTGACTGACGCTGAGGAGATTGAAAAGCATAGGACAAATCCGCTTAAGCCCGATACCGATGACGGTGGTATGCCTGACGGCAAGGAAGTACAGCTTGCCCTAAATCCTCTCGATCCAAGTGATGATGTTCCAATTATCAAAGTAGGTGAGAGGATCATACTTGAGGGTGTGAATTTCGAAACTGCGAAGTCAACGCTCTTGCCTGGTGCTAAAGCTATTCTCGATCAAGTCGCTGCAAGCCTATCAGCATATCCCTCGGCAGAAGTTGCTATCCATGGCCATACAGATAATGTGGGAGGTGCTAAGTATAACATGAATCTCTCGATCTCTCGTGCAGAAGCTGTCAAGACGTATCTGGTGAGTAAGGGTGTTGATGCTTCACGCATCACCACAAAGGGATTTGGCTATACAAAGCCAATCGGTGACAATTCTACTGCAGCAGGACGCGCAAAGAATCGACGCATAGAGTTTGTTCGATTAAAGTAGCGTGCACGCGCTACTTCTAAGTAAGTGATGTTACGCAGAAGACTGCTTTAACGATGAATTCACTGTTTGGTACGTGATTATCGAACTCGACCCCTCTCAAATTTCCCCTTCTCTACATGTAGAGAAGGAGAATGAGTCCCAAGAAAACCGACTAATCTCATATGTTTTGCATTGAACTGCGTACTTCAGTTATTAATTTGAAACGTTACTAGTGCCATTACGAAAAAGTCATCTTGTGTTTTTTAGACCTCACCCTGTCCCTCTCCTAACAGGAGAGGGGACAAAATCCCTTCCCCTCTTAGGAGAAGGTTAGGATGAGGTCTCCTTTGTAGAGTCGAACACATAAGGAAAAATACAAGGAAACTTATTTGAAGTGTCACTAGTGTATTTCCGACACGACTGATACACTCCGAGCTGGTTTTGCATCTTTTCTGATTTTATCTTACCTTTGATTGAATTGCAATTACTCTTTCCTACATAATCATGAATGACGTAGTCATCGTTAGTGCTTGTAGAACTCCTATTGGCTCATTCGGCGGCAGCTTAAGTACACTAACCGCTCCCCAACTTGGTGCCATCGTCATCGAGGAGGCAATTAAGCGTGTGGGAATCCAGAAAGATCACGTCAACGAAGTAATCATGGGTTGTGTTTTGACTGCCGGTGTAGGGCAAGCTCCAGCACGCCAGGCAGCCATTCATGCAGGTCTTCCGCCCTCAGTCGAAACGATGACCATCAATAAAGTTTGTGGTTCTGGTTTAAAGGCTGTCATGCTTGCTGCTCAAGCGATCATGTTGGGTGATGCGGAGATCATCGTAGCGGGCGGCATGGAAAGCATGTCCAATGCCCCGTATCTCTTGGAAAAAGCGCGCTCAGGGTATCGCATGGGCCACGCTCAACTGGTTGATTCGATGATCAAAGATGGATTGTGGGATGTGTATAACGATTTCCACATGGGTGATGCAGCTGAGTTGTGTGCCCGTGAGTGTCAGGTTCCTCGTGAAGCACAAGATGAATTCTCAATATTGAGTTATACTCGAACATTAGAAGCTCAGAAGAAGTGTTTATTCAAAGATGAAATTGTTCCTATAACTATTCCACAGAAAACCGGTGATCCACTTGTTGTTTCGGAAGATGAAGAGCCTAAAAGAATCAAGTTTGAAAAGATCAGGAGTCTGAAACCGGCATTCAAGAAAGACGGCACAGTTACTGCAGCAAATGCCTCGAAAATTAACGATGGAGCTGCTGCGGTTGTTGTCATGTCAAACCAAAAGGCAGAGAAGATAGGGTTACAGCCTCTTGCTCGGATTAAAGCGTATGCATCTGCTGCAAAAAAGCCGGAATGGTTTACCACCGCCCCTGCTGATGTTATACCTAAAGTCCTTGCCAAGACTGGCTTAACTAAGGATGATATCGATCTGTTTGAGATTAACGAAGCGTTTGCGGTAGTGAATCTTGCAGTGAACAGGATTCTTGGATTGGATATCGACAAAGTTAACGTCAACGGTGGTGCAGTTGCATTGGGACATCCGATTGGTGCCAGTGGCGCAAGAATTTTGGTTACTCTCCTTCACGCCATGAAACAGCGAAATGCCAAACGAGGGATGGCTGCGATCTGCATCGGTGGGGGAGAAGCAAGCGGAATGATCCTCGAGCGATAATTCCCTACTTATCATGAATATCAAAAACGTTACTGTCGTTGGAGCCGGTACGATGGGTAATGGTATTGCACATGTGTTTGCACAATATGGCTTTCTCGTTACGTTGAATGACATCCAGTCCGAATTCATCGATCGTGCGATGACCACTATCAGCACTAATCTTGATCGTCAGATCAAAAAGGGAATACTCACAGAAGAAGAAAAGCAGAAAATACTTGGACGCATTCGCAGAAGCACATCTCTCGAAGAAGCAGCTCGGCAAGCGGATATTGTTGTCGAGGCTGCAACGGAGGACAAAGCCATCAAGGGGAAAATTTTTCAGACCCTTGATGGTATC
Organism: Ignavibacteriota bacterium; assembly: GCA_016209795.1. Taxonomy (GTDB): domain Bacteria; phylum Bacteroidota; class Ignavibacteria; order UBA10030; family SZUA-254; genus JACQVI01. The sequence goes on along the minus strand of JACQVI010000107.1, from coordinate 2,076 downwards.
GCTCCAACACATAGTATCCTTGCATCAAATACCTCATCTATTTCTATCACAGAACTTGCATCATCGACAAAGCGCCCTGACAAAGTGATCGGCATGCATTTCATGAATCCAGTTCCAGTCATAAAACTCGTGGAGATCATTCGAGGTCACACAACATCGGACAAAACATTTCAAGCCGTCAGTTCACTCGCAGAAAAATTGGAAAAGACTCCCGTAGAAGTACATGATTATCCCGGCTTTGTTTCTAACCGAGTGCTTATACCCATGATCAATGAGGCAATCTATTGCGTTATGGAAGGTGTTGCAACTCCTGAAGCTATCGACACTGTCATGAAACTCGGTATGAATCATCCTATGGGTCCACTTGCGCTTGCGGATTTTATTGGCTTGGATGTCTGTCTTTCAATCTTAAATGTTCTTCATGAAGGATTAGGCGATTCGAAATATCGCCCTTGTCCTCTACTGAAAAAAATGGTGGCTGCAGGTCATTTAGGAAGAAAGACTGGTAAAGGCTTTTACAATTATCAGCAGGATTGAAGTGTAACCTGACAACAGATACCAAATTAACGAATTAACCAATTAACCAGTTCACTATCTAACCAACTCACCACTCACCAATAACCAACCTATGATGTTCGATTTCACTGAAACTCAATTGATGATTCAGGAAACTGCTCGTAAGTTTGCTGAAGAAGAACTTGCTCCTTCTGCCGCTGAGCGAGATGAGAAAGAAGAATTCCCGTACAACGCTGTGAAAAAGCTTGGGGAATTGGGTTTTATGGGTATGATCGTGCCGGAACAATATGGCGGTGCTGGACTTGATATGATTAGCTATGTTCTGGCGATCGAGGAAATCTCCAAAGTGGACGCTTCGTGCGGTGTGATCATGTCGGTAAACAATTCTTTGGTTTGCTACGGCATTAATGAATGGGGTACGGAAGACCAGAAGCAAAAATTTCTTATACCTTTAGCAACAGGAAAGAAACTTGGAGCCTTTGCACTCTCTGAGCCTGAGGCTGGAAGCGATGCCTCTAATCAAAAAACAACAGCGGTCCGACATGGTGATTATTATCTCCTAAATGGAACGAAGAATTTTACCACAAATGGCGCACATGCAGATATTATTCTTGTTATGGCTACAACAGATAAATTAAAAGGATCTCATGGGATTAGTACGTTCATTGTGGAAAAGGGGACTCCCGGACTTTCTATAGCAAAGAAAGAAAAAAAACTTGGAATCAGAAGTTCCGACACTGTATCGCTTGCGTTCCAAGATTGTTCGGTCCCAGCAGAAAACCGCATTGGAGAAGAAGGATTTGGATTCAAGTTCGCTATGAAAACATTAGATGGCGGCCGGATTGGAATTGCTTCCCAAGCTGTAGGCATTGCGAAAGCATCGTTAGAAGCTTCCCTCAAGTATTCAAAACAACGTAAGGCATTTGGTCAGTATTTAGCGGATTTTCAGGCAATCCAATTTAAGCTTGCCGATATGGCGACAAAGATTGACGCTGCCCAAATGCTGACCTTAAAAGCGGCAGCGTTGAAAGAGGAAGGTAAGCCGTTTGCTCATCTGGCTGCTATGGCAAAACTCTATGCCTCTATGATCGCTGTGGAATGTGCATCGGAAGCTATTCAGATTCATGGTGGATATGGCTATATCAAAGAGTATAATGTTGAGCGTTATCTGCGGGACGCTAAAATTACAGAAATCTATGAAGGAACCTCAGAAGTCCAACGGATCGTCATCTCCAGGTCTCTGCTGAAGGATTGATCTCTTTCCAACCTGTTAACATTCCCTCCTAATGCTGCTATTTTAAGTTGTTGGCTTTCACAGTGGGTTTATTTCAGATTTGATGACGGCTACATTTTCCTCTGATTTTGAGATGCTGCAACTGCTGATTTTCGGTAAATTCTTAAATTTTCGCAAAATTTAAGGGAAAATGAAATTTTTGTAGAATCATGCATTTAGGCTTTCTTTTATGAAACTCAACAAAAGACTTGACAAATGATTTTTTTTTCGGTATAATTCAGCCGTTAATTTTGAGAGATATGCATAATTCACTAAAATAGCCATAT
>JACQVI010000008.1 GCA_016209795.1 Ignavibacteriota bacterium | reverse complement strand
GAGCAAAAGACGGCTACTCCCGAGGTTTCTTTATTCGACATATTATGCAGAAAATTTTCTACAAAGCTATACCTAAAGTTATGCCGTACATCTCCCCAGTACGGCGGGATAGATGACATTGTTCGTTAATTCACTATTTAGACGGCATTGTGCCATAGACTGTCAAACAAGCCTACAAGGAATCAAGAATGGATTTGATTGAGAAAATGTGGGAGGTCTTGACCACCCTGTCAGATGAAGCTCAAGTAGCATCATTGGCGAAATGTTCAGAATTGGGGTTCGATCCCAATCGTGGCGAGATAACGCTTGATGAATCTTTCATTAATTTGAAACAGGCTCGCTCTATTCTGATAGACGCAATACAGAAGAAAAAACTCATACAACTTCCGATCACGATCCAGAAAACCCTGCTCTCACACCTTGAGTCAATCTCTCGTTTCTTATCAAGCATGACTGGCGGAACCGATGAGGTCGTCAATCTTGTAAACTCAATAGAGCAACTCGATACGGCTATCTGGCAGTTCGGTTTCTACAATCTTTCCAATGAAGTTCTCGGTTATCTTGAAAAAATGAATCAACTCAAGAAGCAAGAACTTGCGCTTATCGACTTGCAGCGTAAGCTCGAAGAAGGGATTCAGAAGAAGGCTGATCTGGAAAAGGTTCTGGAGGATGCTACGGCGGCTGGGGCAAAGATCGAGGAAAGCGCAAAAGCCTCAGAAGAGAGCACGGAGGGAATCACCGACAACCTGACGAAGACAACCGAGACGGAACAGAAGGCAGCTGCTCTCCTCGCCACCATCCAACAGAACGAAGCAACGTCCAGCAAGTTGTTAGCAAGCACACAGACTAGTAATTCATCCGTCCTCGCTTTAGAACCGAAGATCAAAGAATTCTTTGAAGAGATCGATGAATATCGAGAGAAGATTACATCTACTTCTGAGGAAGCCAAGAAGACAGTTGACACCAACAACGTCGAGACGGGCAAGATACTTGCTCGACTCAATGAACTTGAAGATCAAATCAAAGTACAAATCCAAAAGGCCACCGGTTTTTCGCTCTTCCATTCCTTCCAAACTCGACAACTTGCTTTGGCAAAATCAAAGCGCTATTGGGCAGGAGCCCTTGTGGTCCTTGTGCTAGCATCTTTGGGGGTTACCTACTTTGTCATCAGTACCCACACTGAATTCGATGTGGCTTTTTATTTGAAGCTCTCTCTGTCCCTTCCTCTTATCTATGCGATTGCCTTTTGCACTGTCCAGTATTCAAGAGAAAGAAAACTAGAAGAAGAGTATGCATTCAAGTCAAACATCTCGATTTCTCTTGTCCCGTACAAAGACTTGGTAGAGAAGCTTATTGACAAACAGCAGCCACAAGACAAGGAAAGGTTCAATGCATTCATTATCGATTCTATTACCAAAGTGTTCACTTCACCGACTGACAAGATCTTTGAATCGGAAGGGAAGCCAAGAGTGGACTCCGACAAGGCAATTAAGCACCTTGGCAGTGCCATCAAAGCAATCGTAGAACCACTTAAACCTTTCTTGGATGCTATTAAACATTAGTATTGGCACAACGCCATATAATAAAAAACCTTGCGACACTCGCTCTGTCGTAGTGAATTAGTAGTGCTTGTTCCATGCCGCGTCTTTGCGAGCAATGTTGGAAGAATTTTGAGAGAGTTTGATGGAAGCGAAGGGTATGAGCCGAGAAGTGAGTATAAGTTTTATATGTGAAGGAGTATTCATCGTAATGGCATGCCAATAGGTTACGTTTTGAATCTGTAAGAGAACTTTTTATCTTTTATGGACATATGATTACTCAAAAGCAATTTATTAGGAACCTTGGAATAGTAACCCCAGAAGAACAAAAAAAGTTATCTTCTTCCACTGTGATAGTAGTAGGTCTAGGGTGTACAGGTTCAGCAGTAGTTGAGTTCTTAGCTCGAACTGGAGTTGGTGGTTTTATATTAGTTGATGGTGATTATTACGACGAAACGAATATTAATAGGCAGCTCAATGCACTTCATTCTACAATTGGTAAACCCAAAGTAGAAGCAACCGCTGGAAGAATCTTAGATATAAACCCCTGTGCAAATGTCACTATCTATCATGAGTTTATTAGTGTAGAGAATGCCTCAACATTTATGAGAGGGGCTAGTCTTGTAATTTCTGGTGTGGATGATACATTTGCAATGGTGATTCTTCACAGAACCGCAAAGCATTTAGGATTACCATGTATTATGGTACTTGGTGGTTGCATTCCTTTCCATGGTGCTCTAACAACGTTTTTCCCGGATTCGCCAGTCGACTATGAAACTCTAATGAACATACCGACTAGAGGAAGAGAATTATCACCGCGTAATAAAGAGGAATTATTCAAAGAAATTGCTTTGAAAAGAGCTTTTAGTGGGGTGAAAAGGGGGGCGCACCCAGAGCCGTGGTTGAATGAGCGAATCAACGGTGGACCGGTTCCTTCATTTGCCACCGCATCCAACATTACCGGAATCATTGCAGCCCATGAAGCTGTAAAATTATTAATTCAGAGAAAGGAACTTCAAGCCGTTTCTTCACCCGACCTATTATTTTATGATGGAGTAAGAAACGAGATGAAAGTATTGCACCCGTCGAATGGTAATTATTGGGATCAGAGAAATTTCTAAATAATGTCAATTCATTTTCAAGCGTAACAAAATTGGTCAAATAATCAAAGAGGTATTATCATGAATAGTGAAACCTTAAAGAAATCTTTTTCGATCATCACTATCATTCTGATTGTAGCTACGTTGTATATTTCCTGTACAAAGGAATCTCCAAAAGAAATCAAGATCGGAGCTATCTTACCCTTAACAGGTGTAGCTGCCGACATAGGACGTTGGGCCAAAGAGGGAATTGATCTGGCGGTTGCGGATATAGATTCAGCTAATCTAAATTCGAAAATACAGGTCAAAATCTTTTACGATGATTCAAAGTTAGATTCAAGGGAAGGCGTCACAGCGTTCAAGAAGCAAGTTGATTTGAATAAGATCGTTGCGGTTATCACGAGTGGTAGTGGTGTTGTTCTCTCTATCGGTCCGGAAGCTGAGCGGCTTCATGTGGTGCAAATAAACTATTCTGCTGTGAATCCTCAAATAAGATTGGCGGGTGATTACACATTCAGTTTGGTGAATTACTCAGATATCGAAACAGAGGAAATGGCCAGATTTGTTCTCGATAGCCTGGGAATTAGACAGATAGCGATCTTATATGCTAGCACGTCTTACGGTGTGGGAACAAGGGATGCCATGATCCATAACTTTGAAGCACGTGGCGGTAGGATTTTAGGCATGGAGGCATACAGTGAAAATGTCGTCGATGTGAAGCCAATTCTAACAAAGCTTAAAATACTCAAGCCTCCTGCTGTCTATCTTCCTGGAACAATTAAGGATGCGGCGACCATCTTGAGACAGAGTGTGGAAGTGGGATTCAAAACAAGATGGCTAAGCTACAATGCTATCGAGGGACCTAACTTAATTGACATTGCGGGCAATGCTGCTGAAGGCCTCATATACACAAGCAGTAATCTCTATGACCTCAGCCTGACAAGAGACGAAGAAAAGAAGTTCTATGCAAAATATAAACAGACCTATGGTGCTGAACCAACGATCTATGCTGCAACTGCGTATGATGCAGTTATGTTGGTAGCGAAAGCTACTGCGCAGTCTCAAGTTACGGGACAAGCCATAAAGGATTATTTGTATAAAGTGAAGGACTACTACGGTGCGAGTGGGATAATATCGTTCGATTCGACAGGTTCAGTTCGGAAACCGGTATTTCTAAAAACAGTTCGGAATGGCCAGTTTGTAGTGTTCTCGAATTAGTAAATTACAGTGTACTTAAAGGTGCAGTTATGTGTGCGGTTAATGATAAGTGGGATCGAGTCTGTAAGTACATATGGGGGCGTCGGTTTAGACCGATGGCATTGGTTTACGCCTTTCTCGATTTCTGCTCTGTCGCAAGAGTTGCGTTCATCAGTTCGCTATTCATAATACTGCTTTTTATTGGGATGGTTCTGTTGTTGAGGAAAGAATCTTTGATCCAATTCTTTTGCAGCATGAACATTGAAAACTGGGCTTTTGGTGCAATAACTTTCATGTCGCTTGTTGTCACGATCTCTGCGGTTCAGCGGGCATTTAACCAAATATTTGACTGGGATCGTGCGCTGGTAAAAGTTGAAAAGTTAATCAAACGAGGTACACATATCAAAGTCTTCTTCTGGACGCCACTCATTGGCGGAGTAACCCATCGGAAGCAGCGAACCTACACGGACTTTCATAATAGGTTTATGAATTCAATTCGTCCACATTCCTCCGAAGAGACAGATATTGAAATAATCTGCCTAACTAAGGATTCTTTGAATACACATTATGATAGATATAGAGTGTCCAAAGGAGGACGATATGACGACTCTATTGTACAGGAGGCTTGTGATGAACTGAATCAACTTTTTGAGAACTTTGGATTATATGGGCTCAATGGAAATTTACACCGGAAAACCCAAGAAGTCATGCCAACATTCTTTTTTATACTGTCCGAAAAAGAACTCGTGGTAATTTTACCCTTTTATATGCCTATACACGATAGCTATACCAAAATCGCTCAAGAAGAGAAAGTCAAATTATATGGCTTCTCGACAAGAGAGAGGCACATGATAGACTCTTTTGAAAGAGCATTCGAAATTTACAAGAAACTCTAGAGCATTCAAACCGCAATACCCATTCAGTTGGCCTCGTTCGTTTCACTATTCTTGATTTGCACTTCATTTACAAAAGTATATGAAATTAAATCTTAAGCTCGAATTTCAGCGCCAGAGGCGCATCCCAGCCCGACCGATGGCTGGCGGGAGCCTTTGGCTGAGAAATACGAAATAGAGATTCCCAAACTCACCTAATTGCTTTTCAGAGGTGATTGTTGTAGATTTCTTCATGAATTCTCATTATGAAAGGAAAACATAATGCCCGTGAATTGGAAAGAGTATATTGTAAGCACGCCTGACGTACTCAAAGGAAAACCTCGCATCAAGGGTACGAGGATACCGGTAAGCCTTGTCTTAGGATATTTAGCCGCAGGGAAAACATTTGAGGACATTATTAAGGAATTTCCTGATCTCACCAGAGAACACGTTGCCGCCTGTTTAGATTATGCCCGGCAGTTATCGGAATTTGAGACTGCCCTTGCATGAGTCTGCGGTTCTTTGCTGACCATTGCATTTCACATGCGACCGTTGTAACTTTATGCTAACATAATATGGAGAATCAGCAATGACAGCATTTACCAAAGATGGGGAATGGATACACAGGCACTTTGAAGAAATCGTAGATCAATACGCAGGTCGCTATGTTGCGGTAGCAAATGAAGAGCTTTTTGTCGGATTCAATGAAGGAAGCTCGCGACAAAGCTTTAAGAAAGTATCCTCATATTAACCCTTCTATTCTGCGTGTACCTCGTCCACAAGACTTCGTGTGCGCAGTATAGAGTTTCCCTACACGCTTTACAAAGGCTCGTACCCCCCAATTATCCCGATCCAGAGACGCCATCATGATGAATGGATTACTGGCTAAGTGAGGTGGGAGAAAAATCGTTTCATCATCTGCTATTTTGGAAATTCCTCATCATGTTAATTGACCATGAAACTTGAATCCTTTCGCAAGGCAGTCAGGCGAGGGCATATCGAATGGAGGAAACCCGCCGCAAGGCGGGCTGCAACGATTGGCAGAACGAGGTGTCAAGCAAAAAGTTGTTATCGACGTGTTGCTTAGCGGTGAAGTAATAGAAGAGTATCCTGAAGACAAACCATTCCCAAGCGCACTGTTTTTGGGATTTCCCGGAGGCGATCCACTTCATGTCGTTGCTGCATTTGATGAAACACAAAATCTTGTATATATTATTACAGCCTATGATCCATCAGGCGAATACTTTTTGAATGATTATAGAACGAGAAGGAAACAATGACCAAGGATAAAAACAACAATTTTTGTCCTCTCTGCGGTGGACGAAAGAAACCGGGCAAAACAACTTATAGTGTCGATCTTGGTGAAGGCATTCTTGTTGTCCGTAATGTCAAAGCGAAAATCTGTGCTCAGTGTGGTGAAGAATGGATTGATAATAAAACAGCCAAGGAACTTGAGCGTATTACAGAGGAAGCGCGCGAAAAACGGCTCCAAGTTGAAGTGGTAGCATTGTAGAGGCATTCTGGAAATAGATTCTACGGATGCTCCAACAACTTCTATTAAACGGCATCATCGCAGGTAGTATCTATTCTCTCGTTGCTCTCGGCTTTGCTCTCATCTATCAAACAACTCGTTTCTTTCATTTTGCTCACGGAGCGGTTTACACATTTGGCGCTTAGCTTCCTCGATCTTTAGCAAGCAAATTGGAATTCATATACAAAAGTATATATTTG
>JACQVI010000111.1 GCA_016209795.1 Ignavibacteriota bacterium | reverse complement strand
TACCAAAAAAGTACCGTGAAAGCCAACTTTGATATTGCTATTTAAGGTTGATGGATTCGTTTATTTCACTAGTATCATCTTTTTTATATCAACAAATTTACCTGATTGAAGGCGATATAAATATACTCCACTCGGCTGCCCACTCGCATCCCACGAAACGGTATATACACCAGGCGCTTTCTTTTCATCCACAAGCGTTGCTACTTCTCTCCCCAGCACATCGAACACTTTCAAGGTAGCAACACTATTAACGATTAACGAATAACGGATAACGGTTACAGGATTGAACGGATTCGGGTAGTTCTGGAAAAGCTGAAAAGTTGCTGGTAGTTCCGCAACAGGCTCAACCGATGTGAGCGGCTGTGCTGTCTTGTACACACCGCCCCGGTACGTCCCTGCATAGAGATTGCCCAGTGCATCAAAGGTAAGCGAAAGGATAAATCGTTGATTGAGACCGGCACTCGTAACAGCGCGCCAACTCGTCCCATTATCGTCAGAAACATACATCCCTTCTGCAGTACCGGCATAGATGGTTTGAGCGTAAAATGATGCAAGCGTGTTCACATAGCTATTTGCAAAACGCTTTTCTTCCCACGTCACGCCGCCATTCGTCGAGCACAGGATGCCTCCATACACGCCTGCAAAAGCATTGCCCGAGCTACTCACCATGAGTGTTTGAATATCATTGCGCGATACTCCTGAGGATATCCACTGCGCTCCACCATCGGTGGAATAATAGACATCCCCGTTATCTGTTGCAGCGAACAGTTTTCCATCATTGCTTGCTGCAAGGTTAAAAATTTTCAAGTTCTCTAATCCCGCTGGCTGCCATTGCGTATCCTGATCGGTAGAGCGATAGACGCCAAAATCTGTTCCAGTGAAAATCTGACCTTGAACATCTCTCACGACCGAGTACGCAGGACTATTCTCAACTCCCTTGGCAACTTTCATCCAAGTTTCACCAGCATTTGACGATCGAAAGATACCGCTATTTGTCCCGGCATAGGTGAATTCATCCGTTTTTGCCAGTGAGAAAATATAATCGTTGGTTGTCTTAACTGCCACCTGGTGCCAGTTGGTTCCTCCATCAGGCGATCTGAAAATACTTGCACCTAACGTCCCCGCAACAACGGTACCTGTTTGATCAACGATAATTGTAAACACATCGCGTCCTCTCGGACCGCTCCCAAACCACGTTACCCCATGATCTGTCGAATGAAAAATACCGCTGGAGAAACTTGTTGTGGTAACAACACCAGCAGAGGAGACGATCACCGCATCAAAAGCGGCATTGATAGGACCGATGTAATTCCAATCGTTAGCGTCGCTATCGTACTGGAAAATGCCTTCGTTGGTTGAGGCATACATTCTACCTGAGCTATCGACAGCAATCGACGTAATCTCTTTCTCCGTTAGCCCAGCACCCCTCCATGTCGCTCCGCGGTCGGTTGAAATAAAAACACCGCCGTTGATATCTCTAAAAGGAAGTGTTCCTACGATGACGTTATCTGGCATTTCTGTATTGATAGCCGTTATGAAACGATTGGTGAGCGTCTGATTCCATGTTGTACCGTAATCAGTCGAGACAAACATCCCCGATCCAGATGTGCCCAAGTAAAAGGTATTTTCATCATCGATTTCAGAAACGTAGACAAAGCCACTAAAACTTGGAAAAGGATTCCCAATCGTCATCCATTGTACTCCATCATATCGAACCACCCATGGATCACCAATTGCGAACATATACCCGGAATCAGAAATCATATAGCCATAGTAAGTGAAATCCCGAGCAGCGAAGATGCGACTCCAATTCAATCCATTATCTGTTGACCAGTATATCTGATTGGAATTTCCAAAACGTGGATCGTACAGGTACACGACCACCATGTTGCGTTTTGCTTTAAGCTCAAAAATAGTGGCAATGGTAGCGTAATTAAGAGATACAAACCAATTCAACCCCTGATCAGTTGAAGCATACACAAAACTACCTCTTGCGCCAAATAATTTTCCCTCGGCACCTTCCTGCAATGCAAAGAAACCCGGAATGCCGTTGATCTCTTGCCACTGGATCGTTTGTGGAAAACATAACCCCCGAGCAAATGCCGTAAGGACAAGTAATAGACTAAATTTCATCTGTTGATTGTAAGCTGCTGAGAATAACGTTTGTAATCTTTGTAAAAAGCTGTGCACGAGTTTTTTCACCGACATGCCGTTCCGCAGGCTGTTACGTCTTGCTCTTCTTTGCAAAAGCTGCTTCAGGAAATTCCTTCTCAAGTAAATATTTGTAATAAAACCGAATTGTTTCCATGCGTGAATGATCAGACTTCGGCGCACCCCAGCCGTGACGTTCATTCGGATACAGCATGAACTCGAAATGCTTCCCTAAGTTTTGCAGTGTGTCTGCAAGCTGGAGGGAATTCTGCATGTGAACGTTATCGTCCGTTGTGCCGTGCACGATGCGCAATAACCCTTTGTACTTGTCGACGTGCGTTATCACTGAGCCAAACGAGTAACCTTCGGGGTTTTCTTTCGGAGTGTCCATGTAGCGTTCTGTGTAATGTGTGTCGTACAATTTCCAGTCGGTGACGGAATAATTTGCAACGCCATGTGTAAAATAATCTGCACCATACGTGAGCGCCAGGCAGGTCACGTAGCCGCCGTAGCTTCCGCCTGTCATGCAAATCTTGGTTGCATCGATATACGGCTTTGTGCGCAGCCATTTGACTGCTTCGATGTAATCGTTCATCTCCCATTTGCCGAGATTGCGATACATGAGTGCAACACCCTCTTTCCCAAAATGACCAGATGCTCGATGATCAACCGAAAGTTGAATAAGCCCCTCCGCTGCAAGACCCTGCACCTGCATCGAGAGCCGCCAACCATCAGAGACAGATGCCGAATTTGGTCCACCATAGATGCTGATCAGGACGGGGTGTTTTTTACTGGAATCAAGATCAGCTGGGAGAGTCAATAATGCCGGTAAGTTGTAACCATCAGAAGTTGGAATTCTGATAAGCTCTGTCCTTGCTAATTCATATTCATCCAAATCTTTCTGCCAGCTATCGCCAAGCTCCCGAATGACGTTCCCATCGTTATCACATAGTGCCATCTTTTGCGGAGTTGCGACGTTCGAATACGTTGTGATAAAGTACGAGCCTTTGGGGGAAAGACGCACCGAATGCGTAAAATTACCGAACGTCAATCTCTTCAATCCTTTACCATTGAGTTTCACTTTGTAGAGATCGGTTCGCGTCGAGGCTTCCTTCTTGGCAGTGAAATAGAGCATGTCGTTGTCTTCATCGATCAGCTCAAGGTTCACCACCTGCCACTTTCCTTTGGTCATTTGGTTCTTTAGTTTGCCATCCATCGAGTAGAGATAAAAATGTGACCAACCGTCTCTGTCAGTCCTGATAATAAAGCCTTTGTTGTTTTTCAGGAAGTGAATATCTTCAAACCATTCGACCCAGGAACTCTGTTCTTCAACATACACCACTCGTTTCTTTCCTGTCTTGAGATCGACAGAATAGATCTTCAGCTGGTCTTGACCACGATTCATCCACTGGGTCCAGAGATCTTTCCCATCCGATGTCCAGAACGGCATTCCGAAATACTGATCGTCTTTTTCATTGAAATCAGGCCAAACGATGTTCCCTGTTGTAACCTCAACAATTCCGAATCTGACCATCGGATTCGGATCACCTGCTTTCGGATAGCGGGTTTTTTCCAGTGACCCATGTTGACCCTTTGAATTGTAAATCGGAAACATCGGGACGATTGTCTCATCGAAACGGTAGAATGCAATTCTTCTGCTATCAGGTGACCACCAGAAGGCGCGGAAGCGTGTTGGACGACCGAAGATTTCTTCCCAGTACACCCACGCAGCCCAGCCGTTGTAGACTACTTCTCCGCCATCAGTCGTGTACTGCATTTCCTTTCCAGAATTCAGATCGATGGCAAACAGGTTATTGTCTCGCGTACAGGCAATGTAATTTCCATCGGGTGAAAACGTTGGATTCTTTTCTTCTGAAGAATTATCCGTAAGACGTTCAAATTCTTTCCTCTCCACATCAAGAAGGTAGAGATCGTTGTCCTTCACGTACAAATGCTTGAGGTTGTCCTTCGTGGATTGTAACGGTTTTGAGGCATCGATACTTGTATCGACGATTGTTTTGAAATCATCCCAATTGACGGGGGGCTTTTTTTCACCGATTTCATTCCCGGTTTTAGCATCGATAATGTAGGTCTTTGCTTTTTCCTCTCCTTCCTTCTTCTTCGATTCGAGATAACTTGCGTCGTCTTCCCAGCCGGTGATGTTTGGTAAATCCTTTGTGAGCTTCAGAGGCGGTGTTTTGAATGCAATTTCCGGTGTGATTTTCTTTTTCTGCTGGGCATGGAGAGCAAACGGTACTATGCAGATGAAAATCAGCAGAACAATCCGATGAAGTACATTCCAATGTCGGCTTGACATGTTAGAGAGTCCTTTCACATTGAGAATTGATAAAACGCGTTGAAGGGGTAAACAGAAAATTCTTTTACCCAGTTCGTTACTAGTGCCATTATCAAAAAGTAATCTTGTATTTCTTAGACCTCACCTCGACGAGTCGACCTATCCCTCTTCCTTCGCTACACTCAGGACAAGCTCTAACAGGAGAGGGGACAAATTCCCTTCCCCTCTTAGGGGAAGGTTAGCCTGCCCGCCGTATCCCACTTTGCGGGACTTTGGCAGGCGGGGATGAGGTCTGCTTTGTAGATTCGAACGCACAGGATACTTATTTGAAGTGGCTCCAGTTATGATTTTTTTGCTTAACCGCTATCGTGAATAAAAATCAATCATTCGGTTTATTGAGGCCATACACACAGGATCGAAATCAACAAGGCTCAGCGAAAACATTCTACAATCGACAGCAGGTCGATAGATGCCCTCCGAGACATATCCTGCACCTTCAAAAGCGCCAACCTTCCCAGTATATTTCGCATTCTTGAGAATCTGACGCCCGGCTTGATACAGAGGCTCACGTTTCTCGTAGTAATCTGGCGCAAGTCGATTGAGTTTGCTTCGCTCACGCTCGAGACTATCGTACTGTACTTTCTCCCAGGGAGTCGGCATGGGAGTTTCCGGTTCAATGAAACGTTTCCACTTGAGGTTGCTTTTATCAACTAAAGCCGTCAGATTCGGCTCCCACGGCTCAACACCTTTTTGGTAGAAATCAGTATAGGAAACCTGTGAGGTATAGTATTCGTCACCCAACCCGCCAAATGAATGCCCGAATTCATGGACATACACATAATCCATCTGCCACTCCATACCCGCAACATCTGTTCGAGTGTAGCAGGTCGTATAAAGGTTATAAATCCCACCGCCGCCGTAACGATTATCGTTCACGAGGATTGTGATGAAGTCGTAAGGAGTTGCGGCGGCAATATCACGGAGTGCACGATTTTCTTCCGTCAAAACATACCGTGCAGAGCCGAAGAAATTGTACGTTGCCCCAAGTGCCGTATTCTTCCAGATATTTTTATCAGGCTTGTCGATGCCCGAATCTTGCGAGACAACTTCCATCGCTCTGACGTTGAAATCCTTCTTGCGCTCCTTGAAGGGACTTGTGGAAAACAACGCATCATTAAAGTGTTCAGCATCCTTCCGAAATTTTTCCATATCTTCTTTCCGATACCCATCGCCAAGAATGACAATATCGACCTTGTCGTGCGGAGATCCATTGTCTATCAACGAGATAACTTTATAAGGGAATGTTCGTTTCTCCCTCTTGATTTCCGTAGAAGAATTAGGATCGATGACGGTAGAGAACACTTCATGAAACACCATTCTCTTATCACGTCGATGAATGGTGAATTGTATTTTTTGTTTCGGGAAAGGAAGTCGAACCGTTTCATGGAATGTCCGATAGATACCGGCATGAGCTTCGTCGGTCGTTTGCCACTCATTGAAGATGGTTGAAAACCCGCGCGAGTAAATCATTGCAGCCGATACCTCATCAAATATTCGAACTTGATACTCACCCAAGTTCAATGTGTCAAGAAGGTTGACTACGCTCCCGGACCATTGTCCTTCTTCATATACTTTATCAAGGCTGATGGTTTCTGTGCCTTTTGTCCCGGTGTGATAGTAATCCACACGGAGCGTCTTATCTACAAAGAATCGATCGAACGTCTGTGACGAAGAAGTTATTGAATAGGTGACTATGAGGTAGATGAGTGAGAAGATTTTCTTAGAGAACATGGAGAATGATATAGATAAGCATTGAGAGAATGACAATCAAGATGACAAAAGCGATCAGCTTGGAGATCCACCACAAGATTTTGATCGGCAGCCAGATCGGAAGCGTGAGAATTTTGAGCAGCGTTAGCATCAGAGCTTAGACACTTTGATGTGCTGTTGGTGTTTCCGGCTTTCCCGATGGCACAATCAACCATGCAATCAGGTAAGCAATCACAAAGGGAACCACCCCGGTGAATAATGTCACCAGCACAAGCACCAGCCGAACCATCGTTGGATCGACATTCGCCAGCTCCCCGATACCACCGCAGATGCCGGCAACCTTTTTATTCGTTGTTGAACGATAAAGACGAGTCATTGGTCAACTCCTTATAAAACTCCCATAAATATACAAACATTCTGAGCATATTCAAATCGTAATCAAGGAAAAGAACGTATTGAGAAGGTGGTAAGAAGGGGTTGAGTGAGCGCCTTTGGTCAACGACTTGACTCGTCGAGCGCCATGGCGCAAGGCGCCAGTTTGGGGTTCGAGGTTGACAGTTTCGGGTTCTGTGATTACACTTTTACCTATTCATTCTTTTCCTTTTGCCTTTTTACACCCTTTTTACTTTTAACTTGAAGCATTTGACTTTTCCCGATTTTACCTCTATCTTTATGCAATTGTAAATGCTGAATGGGCGCACATCATAGTTGTTAAGAGAGTACGTGGCTGAAATTATAGGTACTTATTGAATAAAAATGCTACATTTGTTCTGTGGAAATCCAGATAGACAACCATACATTAGAGCGAGCAGAAGAACGCGGAACAAATGAGAAAGAAATTATAGATGTCATACATACTGGATTCTCCATTCCTGCTAAATTTGGAAGAATAGGAAAAGCTAAGGTTTTTGAGTTCAAACAGAACCGTCGTAACAAATTCTATGAACAAAAAAGAGTTGAAGTGTTTTACATGATAGAAAGGAATAAGATTATCACAGCGACTGTTTATGTATTTTATGGAAAGTGGGAGAGTCCCAAATGAAAATTATTTACAACGATAAAACAGATCTCCTTTACATCAGACTTGACGACAGGAAACAGGAAGTCATCAACCGACGAATCACTGATGATATCGTTTTGGATATTGGAGAAAATGATAGAATTGTAGGAATCGAAATCCTTGACGCCTCAAAGCATTTAACTCTTGATCGGCTTCTTCCTGTCGAGTATGAACACTAAACCTTAGCAGGATACTTCTGCTAATCCCACAATGAGTTGAGATCGGTTGACTTTTCCCGATTTTATCTCTATGCTTTATGCAATTACAACGATAGAGAGGCACGGAAAGCAAACGAAGCAAAGACTATTCATGGTTACGAAGAAGAGTACAAAAGCCCGACCTGGCAAGGAACTTACTGACAAGAGAAATAAAAAACGAACATTTGTGCGTTTACATGGTAGTTTGGCGCCATTTGCAACTGGGCGACTACTGGTTTTAATGAGATTACTGCTGACAAGGAGAGTTCATCTGATGAACAATAATTTTGGAACGAACATCCGTCTCGTCTTAAGCCTTTCCCGATGGATACTTGTGGCGACGATCGTCTTTGGTTGTTCTGCATCGAATCAGAATTCAGACTCCATGAGAGAGAGTGAAGCGACGCTTGAGGAAACTTACGTGGTGGATTTTGATTCGGCTAAACCACAACCGATTCCCATCAAGCAGGTGCAACCCGAGCATCACGAACAGGCACGACTACTCGGTCAAGAGGGTACGGTGTGGGTTAAGGCTTTGGTTGGAAGGGACGGATTAGTCAAGAAAGTTCAAATAACGCAAACAGGCGGGCGCTTTTTGGACAATGCTTGTATTGCTGCAGCAATGCAGTGGCAATTTACACCAGCTCAAAAGGATGGGAGGACGGTTGCTGTATGGGCACCCATAAGATTCCAGTTCAAACTGAATCGGTGAAAGGTCTCGCCGCAAACGGCACATAAGAGTTCTTCGATTAAAAGCATTGTTCCAACGGCTTGAGTTGTCAAGTGAAGAGATCAAACTTAATGACGGTACCATTAGAAGATGAGCTTGGGGAATTACTTCGCGCTGAACTGCTTACCTGGCCTGGTGTCACAGTTCGCCCGATGATGGGATGCATTGCATTTTGCCACGGAAAGCAGATGATAGGGTGTTACGTGAATCGCGACTTATTGAAAAAGAAACCATGGTGGGTGAATCGTTCAGGCGAATCAACGTTAGCTTGGGTCCGTTTACGGAAAACAGATGCAGAACGTGCTCTGAAGCGTCGAGACGTCCACCAATGCAGAACCGGAGCGAAGCACTGGATCGAGCTACCACTCAAATCTCATGAATTGCTCGAGCAGGCAATCTACTGGTTTGCCGTCACCTACAGCCATCCGCCGCAGAAATCAAAAGAGGGTCAAAGTCGAAAGAGAAAATATTTATGAAACAGTTTGCACAAACATAATATACGAGGAGAATCATCATGGAAATTGTAGCAATACATACACTCTGGCTACCGATCCTGCTCTCGTCAGTGATCGTATTTATCGTCAGTTCTATCATTCACATGGGACCGCTCTGGCACAAGAATGACTATCCAAGGATGCAGAATGAAGAAAAAGTGATAGACGCTTTGCGCCCGCTCGAGATTCCACCGGGCGACTACATGGTCCCTCGTCCGTCGAGCAGAGAGGAGATGCGGTCACCTGAGTTTATCGAGAAGCTGAAAAAAGGACCAGTCATGTTTCTCTCGGTTTGGCCCAACCAACCACCAACAATGGGAAAAAGCCTTGTTCTCTGGTTTGTCTACTCCATTGTTGTCGGGATTTTTGCTGCGTACGTTGCGGGGCGCGCACTGCCTGTTAGTGCGGAGTATCTTCAGGTCTTCAGGTTTGCTGGAACCACAGCGTTCGTAGGATACTCTGTTGCACTTTGGCAGATGTCGATCTGGTACCATCGTCCCTGGGGCACAACGATCAAGTTCACGCTGGATGGATTGATCTATGCACTGTTGACGGCTGGAACATTCGGCTGGCTTTGGCCCCGATAATAAACGGATTGGAGATTTGGGATCTGAGATTGGCGTCCTCTCTTCTCTCAGGAGAGGGCTAGGGTGAGGTCAGTTCTTTAAGCTGATATCCACGCTCGACAAATTTTTGCAGCTCATCAGCGTTCTCCAGAAGGTCAAGGGGTGTTGTGCCTGTGAGCTGCATGAATTGTTTTTCGATCTCACGCGCTGCACCGCGAGGTCTCACCCAAAGGTCAGAAGAATCGTACACTTTGAAAAATGACGTCCATAATTCTTGAGCGAGCGGAGGAAGATTTTTTACATTGACGAACGGTTTAGTGTTTTCATCCATCTGAATCCATCCCTTCACAAGTGCTTGGATCAATGGATAGAGGTGTGTTTTATTTGAATCATCGAATAAATAATGGAACACAATCGTATCGTCGATGTACGTGTAATACAAATCCCAGAGCGGCTCTTCCGAATCCATCCAGCCAACACCCAACTTCGTTGTCAAATCGAACGGGTCGGAGTATCCTACCAGCGTTAAATCTTCAGGATTCATTGTCCGGTCGCTATAATAATACGGATAATACGACTCTGCAAGCGCACGGACAGTTGCGTACTGTGCTGGACGACCATCAAGGCTCTCGAATGCAGAATGTGCGTTCGCACCATACAACCCTGTGGAAGGATCACGGTACAACACGAGATTATGCTCTGAATCTTGACTTGCCTCCAGCATAACAAGACGAGGTGAATGCCCGTGCAGGAAATTAACTGTGTATGCAAACATTGCTCCCTCGAAACAGTGAGCATGTCCCATCTTCAACACTGCCCGGGGAGATAACGCAGTCTCTTCCATGTCAGGAGTTGCGTGGTCGTTGTTGTAATAAATCTGAATATTCAAAAATTCCTGAACACGTGCTGGTGTATCGAGTGCAGCAACAATAAGAAGCTCATCGTCTGTAAATTTCAATCCTAACGCTTGCATGTGCGCAACGAGGCGAGCGTATGTCTCGGGCTTTATTTCCTTCGAGACAGCATCAGCAAAATATTTGACTTGCTGCTGGGGAGAAAGGTAAACACGGGGTTCACCGGGTAGTTCTGGTCTGCTCATAATTCTCTTTACGTCACCTTAATAATACTTTCACTTTTCCATTTGCCGCATGCGCTCTCGAATTTCATCGGCTTCTTTCAACCGATGTTGTTCTCGATACAATGTGATCAACTTATCGTATGCGTCTGTCAAATCGGGCTTAAGGTCAACCGCTTTCTTCCAGAGTGATTCTGCCGCTGTGAAATTCCCACTGAGATAATAGACGGAACCGAGATTATAGTATGCAAAATGATTTCGTGGTTCCCTTGTGATTGCTTTTGTCAGAACTTCGTTGGCTTCTCGAAAAAAGCCTCTCTGGGCATACACAACTCCCAAATTATTGTAATACCGCGTATTTGTCGAATCGAGCTGAGCAGCATTGAGGTAACATGCTGCCGCACGGTCGAGGTTCCCACTATCTTCATACAGTGTTCCAAGATAATAATGAGCTTCTGCAGACCTCGGTGAAGTTTCAATGACATGTGACCACAGACTCACTGCATTGCTAAAATTTTTGGAATGAACTATAGTCATCCATGAAAACAGTATTATAATAATCCATCCGATTCCCCTTACTTTTTTCATACGAGGCTCACTTCTGCTTAAGAAAAAACCACTTAACGCAATCATGATACCAACAAGAGGAAGATAGGCTCTATTCTCAAGATAATCGAAACGATGTCTTACATTTTCAATTGCAACAAGAAGCGATGGCATCATAAAAATGAAAAACCATGAAAGACCAAAGGCGATGTATTGCCTCCTTTCTCTGTTAGTCATCTTGATGAAAACCATAAACAGAAGGATGACAACTACGCCAATGACAGTTGATATAGTAGTGAGTGTTGCATAAGCAGAAAGGTGAACAGGAATGATGCTTTTCCCAAGTAATTCCACCAGAGCTGGTACATTTTCAGCAACTACACTCATACTCATGGCTTGACCAGAGTCCTTGAGACCTGCGACAAAAAAAGACTTTATCATAAAATAGAAAAACAACACACAACCCCAACAGATGACAAGCGGAAGGTTCGCTTGAGCAGTAATGCTTTCCCCCCTTATTAACAATACATACATGAGACACACGATCGGTAACATTAAAGCCGTCTCTTTCGAAAACAATGCCAGCATGAAAAGCACCCCGTGAAGAATAAGAATACCATTGCTCCGTACCTCATAATACTTCATCAAGAAAATACACGACGCAAGCACAAACATTGTTACAAGGGAATCATTTCTTCCCGGGATCCATGCAACAGTCTGCACGGCAAGCGGATGAACAACATAGAGAAGAGCAGCAATCAACGCGAATGAATGATTCAGAAAAAGCTTTGACAAGAAGACAAAGACGAAGCATGAAGTAATGAGATGAAAGCAAATGTTCGATGCATGATAAACCAGCGGTGATAATTTCCCTATTTGTGCGTCGAGTATAAATGATACCTGAACGACAGGACGGTAGTAATAATCGAAATATGGTTGTTGAAATGCTTTAGTAACGTTTGAGAGCTCACGAAGGAAATCAAAGTTTTTGAGAATAATAAAATCGTCATCGTAATAAGAAAAATCAAAGAAGAGTGTCTGCCCATACACAAGTGTGCCCACGAAGGCGATGAACACATAAGGATGCCATGGATAAGAAATTATTTTTCTGTATGGCGTCTCAAGGTTCATTATTCAATTCACGATTACGGTAGGATTCAAGGTCATTTATTCAATCAACTTCTACTTCTGTAAGTTGCTGTAACTTCCTTATTTCTCCTTTCCTCAAATACCTCCACTGTCCTCGCTTGAGTCCCTCATAGGTAATATCACTATACGCTACACGATCAAGCTTCTCGACTTTGTAGCCAAGCTTTTCAAGCATCCTGTGCACCTGGCGGTTTCTCCCTTCATGGATGACGATGCCAACGGCGTTGTTTTTTCCTCCAGGAACATAGTACACATCCGCAGGTGCTGTTAACCCATCCGAAAGTCGAACCCCGCTTGCTGCCTTGTCTGCATCCTTTTGCTGCAACGGTTTATCGAGCGTTACCTTGTATGTTTTTTTGATTTCATGCTTCGGATGCATGAGACGGTTGGCGAATTCACCATCGTTTGTCAGGAGAAGTACGCCCGTTGTGTTTCTATCGAGACGACCAATAGGAAAGACTCGCTCTCTCACACGCACGTAATCCATCACTGTCGTTCGTCCACGCTCATCATGTGCGGTCGTAATGCAGTCTTTTGGTTTGTTGAAAACAATATAGACTGATTCATCGAGGACTGCGACCTGCTTTCCATTGACCGACACTTTATCCCGGGCGGGATCGATCTTCACACCGAGACTTGTAACAATCTTGCCGTTGACTTTCACTTTACCAGCTTGAATGAACTCATCAGCTTTGCGGCGTGAGGCAATGCCAGCGCTGGCAAGAAATTTATTGAGACGCATGAGTACAGGATGAGAAACGTGTTCTCCCCGATCTTGTTGATCGAAACGAATCATGGGAAATGTTAATTCAAGTGTTCAGGAAGATAGCTTGAAATCCTGACCTTCGTCAGGATACAATCACTCAGAGATTTTTGAGATCTTGGTCAGATAACTCATCGTCTTGGAGATCGTCATCATCGGGCGGGAGTTCTCGAAGCTTGCCATCTTCGCTGACTACAGTCTTAGCGAGTTGTTCCTCAATCTCTTCATCGGTCTTTCCCATCCTCTTGAGTAATTCTTTTTCCATCTCAAATCCTTGGTCAGCCATGATCTCTTCGATCTCACGAGGCTTGGGAAGCTCAGAGAGATCATTGATACCGAAATGCTTGAGGAAGTCTTGCGTTGTGCCATAGAGAAGCGGGCGACCGGGTGTCGCAGCGCGTCCAACGATTGTAATCAGTCCTCGTTCCAAGAGCTTATGAATTGCGTACTCAGCGTTCACACCCCGAATTGCTTCAATCTCCGGTTTCGTCACTGGCTGTTTATATGCAATCACGGAAAGCGTTTCGAGTGTTGCCTGTGAAAGTTTTCGCTTCGCTTTTTCTTTTACTAATTTACCGAGCCACTCTGCAAAATCGGGCATCGTGGCAAATTGAAATCCTCCCGCCACCTGAATGATGCGATATGAGCGTCCAGCCTGTACATATTCAGCATTGAGTTCACGAATAACACCAAGCACTTCCTCCTCTCTGACTCTCAAACGTGGACCAGTGTTCTCCGACGATCCAAGAATCTCAACAATCTGACGGGCAGTAAGTGGCTCATCTGACGCGAAGATGAGCGCTTCGATGATATGACGTTTGCTTTGAGAAAATGGTGTCTGTTCCATCACGCTGGCTCAATCTCCATTTTATAGATGATGATGTCGTCTTCATAATCCGCTTGACGTACGCCGATGATTTTATTCTTAACCATCTCCAGTACTGCAAGAAGAGTAACGATGATACGGGGCTTTTCAAGCATGTGTGAGACAAGCTCAAAAAAACTTACCTGATCGTGGAGACGCAGCATATCAGCAATATAGCTCATCTGTTCATCGATCGTGACATTAAGAAGTTCGATGTCGTGGTAAACGTTCTTTGGTGCACTATCGAGAACTCTCTTGAAGGCAGTAATGAGATTGAACATGGTGATGTTCCTCAAACTCTCTTCCTGATCCTCCAGTGTAACTCGCTTTGGATCGGCATGGAAGCCTTGACGATAGAATAGCTTGTTCGATTCATTTTCTAGTTGAGCAAGTGATACGCTGGCTTCCTTGAAACGTTTATACTCCAAGAGCCGCCTGACAAACTCAGCACGTGGATCAGCTTCTTCCTCCTCACCGGGTTCACTAGGAAGCAGCATTTTCACTTTAATCTGCATTAACTCCGCCGTCATCACGATAAAATCGCCAGCAACTTCTAGGTCCAATTCTTGCATGTAATGGATATACTCAAGGAAATCTTTTGTAATTTTAGAGATAGGAATATCATAGATATCAAGCTCATCTCGCTTGATGAAGAAAAGCAGCAGGTCGAGCGGACCTTCAAATTCTTGGAGTTTGACCCTGTACGTCAATTTAGAATGAAAAATGCAAAATTAAACATCACCAAATCAACTTATGAAAATCTTTTATCAATATCCAATTGCTGTGGAGTCTCACCCCAATGCCATTGCTTCATGCACGTCTTTCATCGTTTCTTGAGCAACTATGCGGGCACGGCTTTCACCATCGATGAGAATGTCTTTGACTTCGCTGGAATGCGCTTCGAAGTATGCACGTTTTTCACGGATGGGTTTAAGATACTCAATAATGTGCTTCGCTGCATTCGCTTTGCACTCTACACAGCCAAGGGCACCACTGCGGCAATCTCGGTCAATTTGAGGGATTTCAGATGGATTAAATTTTTGGTGGTACGCATAAAACACAAGGCAAATCTCTGGTCGACCGGGGTCGTTCTTACGAATCTTTTGTGGATCGGTCACCGCCATGCTCATTTTCTTTTTGATGACTTCGGGAGAATCAGAGAGCAAGATTGTGTTGCCGGCAGATTTGCTCATCTTCATTTTTCCATCTAAACCCGGAAGTCGTGGAAATTTCGTGAGTTTTGCCTCAGGTTCGGGGAAGACTTTTTTATACTGTGCGTTAAATCGACGTGCTATCTCTCGTGTTATTTCTACATGTGGAACTTGATCTTCACCCACTGGAACAACATCGCCCTTGTACAGCAAGATGTCCGCAGCCTGTAAAACGGGGTAACCAAGATGTCCGTATGAAATGTTCTCTATATTTAAGTCTCTCACTTGCTCTTTGACTGTCGGATTACGTTCAAGCCGGGCACTGGTGATAAGCATCGAAAGGAGTAAATGCAATTCTGCGTGCTCCTTAATTTGTGACTGTCGAAAAACAGGACTGATCTTCGGATCGATTCCTGCAGAAAGCCAATCGATAAGCATCTCAAAAGAATTTTGATACAACTTGAAAGTATCAAGGTTTGTTGTTAGTGCATGATAGTCGGCAATGAGGTGGAAGTTTTGATACTCACGTTGTAGTGCAACCCAATTTTCCAGAGCTCCTACAAGATGACCGAGATGGAGCTTACCGGTCGGACGCATTCCACTTAAGATTCGTTTTTTATCGGGCAAGAATAAATCGTCCTTATTGGACTGATTTCTGCTTGTGGGGAAAGAGGAGACGTTTCAATTCATAAAGAGATACGGCTTCCACCGTTCATCCATGTTACCAACAAAATGACGAATGAAGGTAACATGGTTAGGCTTCATGGGCTTACGCAGTAGTTTCATGCGAGCATCTTCAGGCGTACGGTCACCTTTTTTATTGTTACAGGAAACGCAAGCGGTAACGAGATTTTCCCATGCGTCCTCACCACCACGCGATTTTGGGATAACGTGATCAACTGTAAGAGGAACATCGTTGCGTCCACAGTACTGACAATGGTGACCATCGCGCCGAAGGATGTTCTTTCTGGAGAGAATAATCTTTTTGTAAGGAATATGAATGTATACACTCAGCCGTACAATACTTGGAAAGGGCATACTCGTGGAAATGGAACGAATTTGCCTTCCATCGTGTGCTTCAATAAGTTCCGCTTTTCCAAGATAAAGAAGAATAATAGCTTTCTTAACATTACAGACACTCATCGGCTCATAATTTTGATTGAGGATGAGTACTTTACTATTGAGTTTTCCGTTCGAAGCTGCTACATAATGAGAACTGAAGACCCACTGACTCCTTTCTCCTGATTATCGTTAACGACTTCCGTTATCTATATCAATAAAATATAGGAGAAATCAAGAACTTTGTCAAGCAGAGGACAAACCTCCTTTATGGTAACGGTTTCCCGTTAACATCGCACAAAATGACTTCCCCCAATTTCATGGCACTCACCGGCTCCTTGATTTTTGTGAGATCTCCAACAACAACCACTGCCATCTTTGACGTATCAAGGTATTTCTGGGCTACTCGTTGAATATCGTTCAATGTGATAGACTCGATATTCCGGAGATAATTTTCATAATAATCTTCGGGCAGCCCATAAAGGATGATGTTCTGTAAATTGCCAGCAATTTGTGACGGCGTTTCAAATGTGAGCGCAAAGTTACCAAGGAGTCCCTTCTTCACATAGGTAAGCTCATCGGTTGTCATCCCCTTTTGTCGCATGAGGTTGATTTCGTAGAGGAATTCATGAAGCGCACTATCAGTCTTTTCTGTAACAATTCCTCCTGAGGCGCTGAACGGTCCCACGCCTTTGAAGAAACTGAACACTGATCGCGCTCCGTACGTATAGCCATGCTTCTCGCGCAAATTCAAGTTGATACGACTTGTAAATTGTCCGCCGAGCATTCGATTCATGGTTACAACAGGGAAGAAGTCCGGTGTGCTGCGTGCGAGAGCCGGATATCCAATGCGAACTTCTGATTGGGGAGCACCCGGTTTATCAATGAGATAGACACGCATGCGATCAATTAGCTTTGGATCCGGTACAGAAGATGATGGAAGCTCTTTCGTCTTCCAGTCGGCTAATGCTTTCTCTAACCGCGATGTAATGTCTCCAAGCCTGACATCACCCACAACGATTAATGTAGCGTTATTTGGACGGTAAGAGGTTTCATAAAAGTGAACTAAGTGTTCTCTGGACATCGTTTGCAGAGAAGGCTCTGTCCCCATAGGATTGTTGCCATACGGGTGATCTGTCCCATAGAGAATGTACGAAAATGCATTGTTGGCAATTGTTGGGGGCTGATCGCGCTGTTGAATGAGTGTTCCAGTCCGTTGATTCTTCAGTCGATCAAATTCTTTTTGAGGGAATGTAGGATGCGTGAGTACATCAGCGTACACATCCAATGCGCGATCAAGATGTTTTGTTAAGGTTGAGAGCGTCAAAAATGAACCGTCAAAGTTCGCATTAACAGCAAACGAAGCACCAATCGATTCCAACTCTTCTGATATTTGAAGTGCATCACGTGTTGTTGTTCCTTCATCCAGAACATCGGCAGTCATCGATGCAATTCCGGGTTGATTCACAGGATCATGATCAGAACCTGCCTGGATGACAAGGTTAAGTGCCACGGTGGGCAATTCATGATGCTCGACAAGCCAGACTTTCAATCCATTCTTTAATGTTGCTTTCTGGATTTTTGGAAGCTGGATTTTTGGCGCTGGCTTACCCACTGGACGTTTCGTTCGATCGATATCATCACCAGCACGAACATAGTGAGAGATCATTGAAGTCAAAAATAATCCGAGCATAATTGTTGTGATCGTTGTTTTCATTGTCATGTCCTCTTTAATGTCCTTTTTGTACAGCAAGGTCAGGTTTCCCAAGCGGCACAACAC
The DNA here is from genome assembly GCA_016209795.1 of Ignavibacteriota bacterium. Lineage (GTDB taxonomy): Bacteria > Bacteroidota > Ignavibacteria > UBA10030 > SZUA-254 > JACQVI01. The sequence continues at coordinate 3,039 of JACQVI010000111.1, read as the reverse complement.
TCAAGACGACTTTCGGTTGCATGAGATACTTTTCCGCTGTCGCAAGAACCTCTTGTGGTGTAATGCCTTTGTACAAATCCATCTGTTTATTGATGTTGTTCGGATTACCTGTGAAAGAATGGTACGATGCAAGGTTCGTCGATTTTCCCAGTACCGTTGCCATGCTGTTGATGATTTGGGCTTCTGTGGACGTCAAGGCTTTTTCAATTTCCTTTTCTGTAACGCCGTTCGTTAAGAGAGCCTTCAGAACCTCATCAACCACTACTTGCATTTCAGTGAGGGTCTTGCCCGGCTTGGAAGTAACTTGAATTTCAAACGTCCCTGCGATCTCCGAGCCGCCTTGAAATGCGAAGACCGATTGTGCAATTTGCTTCTCATACACGAGAGGCTTGTAGAGACGCGAGGTTTTACCATCGCTCAGAATTTGTGCCAAGACGTTCAATACAGCATCTTCTCGTGTCTCTCTCGGTGCAGTATGCCAGGCAAGGTACAACCGAGGCAACTGCACTTTGTCTTCGAACGTCATCTGCTTTTCTTCTGTAAGTGAAATCGGCATTGGCTTAGGTCGCTCGAACGCTTTTCCTCGAGGAATTGCACCGAAGTATTTCTCCACCAACTGTTTTGCCTCGGAAGGATTAAAATTTCCGCTGATCACTAAACAGGCATTGTTTGGAGCGTAGTACGTTCTGAAAAACTCCTGGACATCCTCCATCGATGCAGCGCTCAAATCTTCCATGTATCCAATCACAGGCCAGCTATAAGGATGTGTTTCAGGATAGAGTGCTTTTGCGATTTTTTCATTTGCGGTGCCATACGGACGGTTGTCGACGCTTTGACGGCGTTCATTTTTCACAACGTCGCGTTGGTTATCGAGCTTCTCCTGTGTCATCGCTGGTAACAGAAATCCCATGCGATCTGATTCAAGGTAAAGAGCAAGCTCGAGGTAGTTGCTCGGAACTACTTCAAAATACGTTGTTCCATCTTCTGTGGTGAACCCGTTAATGTTGGCACCAATTTCTTGTAACAATTTAAAATGCTCATCATCGCCAACATTTGCAGAGCCTTGAAACATCATGTGTTCGAACAGATGGGCAAACCCTGTGCGCTTTGGTTTTTCGTTCTTTGATCCAACATGATACATGACGACGATGGCAGCCAACGGAGCGGAATGGTCTTCGTGCAATATAACTGTCAGTCCGTTATCCAACTGATACTGCTCGAACTTAATATTGACCTGTGTAAATGTGAATGAGCTCATGACGATGACACCTATCATATAACCAATAACGCGTTTCATGGGACAATTCTCCCGAAAAATGAATGATTGAAAATACTAGTGGAATTGAGTGGACTCAATCTACGGTTTTATCAATTGAAATGCAAACTAGCTCAAAGACAAACTTGATGAAAAAAGCCTCATCTTAGAGATTCTTAAGATGAGGCTTTTCAAACAAAATTAACCGATAACTACTTCGGTATCTCGAGAGCTACATACCGAGTAGACTTATCTTTTCCTTTAACACGAAGAAGCAAAGCATCCCCAGGTTTACGTTTTTCGATGACAGATTTCAAATCTTTGGGTGAATATAATTCCTTCTTGTCAACTTCAAGGATCACATCTCCTTCTTGAAGACCGCGGTTGTACGCTTCACTAAATCGTTCAACATTGTTAACAAGCACGCCATTGTTAACATCGTATTCGTTTTTGCTTTTTGACGTTAACGTTGCGACAGTCAACCCGAGATTATCAACTGTGATTGAGTTTCTGCTTGTCTCTCGCTCGGTCTCCGTTTCTTCCGAATCTTTCTTGTCGTCCTTTGCGGTCAGAGCTTCTTCCTTGCGTGCACGAAGAGTAACTTTCTTTTCTAATGTCTTCCCATCTCTGAAAATTTTCAACATGACCTCGTCATCCGGATGCTTGCTTGCTATGTAACTCTGTAATTGATTGGGTGCATTCACCTCTTTAGCGTCGACGGAGAGGATGATGTCGCCATCCTTAATCCCGGCAGCTTCAGCAGCTCCACCTTCTTCTAAGCTTTGCACTAAGACCCCTTTGGCTTCATCCAATCCCACAGCCTTCGCAGTGATCTCATCCACTGCCCCAATTCGTACACCAATGTACCCACGCCGAACCTTCCCATGCCTGATCAGATCCTCAGCAACAGTGCGAGCAAGATTAATCGGGATTGCAAATCCATAGCCTTGATAGCGTGCATTGGTTGTTGCAATTGCAGTGTTAATGCCAATAACTTCACCGTTGAGGTTGACTAATGGACCACCGCTATTCCCGGGATTGATCGCAGCATCAGTTTGAATGAAGTTTTCAATTCTGTATGAGTCACGTATGACACCGATGTCTCCACGCCCAATGGCACTGATGATGCCAGCGGTCACGGTCGATTGCAAGCCAAGCGGATTACCAACTGCAAGTACCCACTCTCCCACTTCTAACTGATCCGAATTACCAAAGGCAGCAGTCGGCAACTCTTTGGCATCAACTTTTATGATCGCGAGGTCTGTTGTCGGATCGGTGCCGATGACTTTTGCTTTCATGCGACGTGATTGATGATGGATCACCTCTACCCCATCATCATCAGCACCATCCACGACGTGGTTATTCGTCATGATATACCCATCAGGACTGATGATGACACCCGAGCCTGATCCCTGCTGAGGTTCAGGTTCTCGAAACTTAAAGTCTGGTCCAAAGAAGTGAAAAAAATCAGGCAAACCTTCCGATCTGCCCTTTCCTTTGGTCGTCACCGTAATAGCGACAACTGTTGGAGTGACCGCTTTACTCACTTCAATGAAAGCTTTGTTGAGCGCTTTAATCTCGGAAGTGGATTGCTTAATGTGGTTTTGCGCTCCGAGCTTCACATCGGGACCGCCAGCAAATCCCGGCATCACCACTCCTCTGAAACTCGATACAAGTACTACACCGAAGATAATACCGATGAAAATTAAAAAGAGTGCAGCAAAAACCGATTTTTTAGACATAGAATTCTCCTTTGTTAACGATTCACTCGTATTGTTATACTT
>JACQVI010000104.1 GCA_016209795.1 Ignavibacteriota bacterium | reverse complement strand
TTATACAAGAGGTTCTACCATGAAAACAATTCTGATTTTCTTGCTCGGGGGATTTGTATTGTTGGGAAGCTCAGCCCTTTTGTACGCGCAAGAATACATGGGCTCCCAGTTCTGTCGACCATGCCATAGCAGTGAAAACCCCATTGGTGGTACGCAATATGATGGCTGGTGGAATACCCTCCATTCACGGACTATCCAATTAGTGGCTGATTCAACTGTTTATCCTCTCGGACAATTTAATGCGGGAGATTCTATCGATATGGGGGCGAGCTATAACCACGCTAAGGTTTACCTGAGTAAAGTCGACACAGAGTTCTATATTCAGGTTGGGACAGGGGGCACGAAATACAAAGCACTGATGTCAACAGGGTGGGGATATCGACAGCGCTACATCACGAAGATCGATTCTTCCTACTATCTCTTGCCAATTCAATTTAACCCCATTAGCTACATGAATCCTGCTTCTGGAATATGGATTCCATATTTCCCAGAATATTGGTTCAATACGGATGGAACTCCCAAAAATACTAATACAAATTCTTTTCGTACAAGAGCATGGGACAAAAACTGTGTTCGATGCCACAGTACTGCTGCAAAAGTGTACGTGTCAGTCTCAGCAGGTGATACGTCTTGGAAAACAACGTGGGGATATACTAACGTATCAAATTATTTTGGTGTTGGGTGCGAGATGTGTCATGGACCGTTTTCTGGTACCGCTGGACAGGGTATGATGTTTAAGTTGGACAATCTTCCCACAAAAGCTGCAAAGATAGAAGTTTGTGGTCAATGCCACAGTCGTGGCACTTCTTATCGCGGAATGGGGCAGGTTGGTACGCATGATTACTACAAAAATGAACTTCTTAATACGTACTTTAATCCAATTGATACAACTCATCCATTAGCAGAGTTCGCCAACTTCTGCACACCGCGCAATTCCCCTACTATTAGAGGTTTCTATACGTGGCCTGATCTTTTTACCTCGCGTATTTCACCTCAGCAATATCTTGAATATCAGGTGAGTGATCACTACACTACCACTGCAATGGAAATAGTGTGCTGGACATGCCACGATTCGCACCCGCAGACCCATCGTCAATATAATATTGTTGATAGTCTTGTTGTCGATGGCGAAGTGTTCACTGTTCGCGTTGATGATAATACACTCTGTCTTGCATGCCACGCTGGAAGAGGTCCGTATACTGCGATGAAGAAAGAGTGGGTTCACGACCCTGTGACATATAAGGATTCGATCGGGGCGCTCGTCACTCAGCATAACCATCATCCGTATGACCCGACGAATACAGGAAACACGGGTGGTGCAGGTCAGTGCGTAAAGTGTCATATGGCAATGACGTCAATATTTCAGAATCCCTATGACCAGAATTCACACACGATACGTGTTGTTCCGCCGTCACGCACGCTTCAGTTTTCAAATGTCACGACTCCGACTAAAGGGATGCTCAGTTCGTGTGCTGTCAGTTGTCATCGAAATCCGTCAGGACAAACGGCGAATGTACAATCATTCGGGGTCGGTATTGATCCGACTATCACAGATTGGACCGAGCTAACCGACATTGCCTTAGCTGAAAGTCTCTATGCGCACTGGAAGGAGTGGGGGCTGGGACATCCTGAATTCTCTATCCAACCCAACGGCCTTAATTTCGGAAACACAGTGCTCGGGTATAGTCGAGTGGACAGCATGACCTTCTACAACTTCGGGTCGACAACGATTAATGTTGTCAATGTGTCATCTAATAGAAGTGAGTTTGTCGTTACACCCACAACTACCGCAATTCTGCCGGGTGAGAGCCAAAAATTGTACATCACGTTTACGCCAGCAGCGGAAGGTCATCTCACTGGTTTTCTGTCGTTTGAGCATGACCTACCGGGTTCCCCAGAAGTTGTCGCACTTGCGGGTTCAGGTATTCTTTTTGAATCTATCAGCGACGTCGTGCGAGATTGGAACATTGTCTCTGTGCCTTATGCTGTTCTGGACTATCGGAAAGCAGTGCTCTTCCCTACAGCTATCTCTCCGGCATTTCGATATCAGTCTCTTGGTCGTTATCTGAAGACCGATACACTCCAAAACGGTGTGGGATATTGGGCTAAGTTCGATACGCAGCAAGTTATCACAATAGGAGGGATCCCTCAAGCCTACCGCATGGACGAATTGGTTAAAGGCTGGAATATAATTGGCTCATTAGCCGTCCCATTATTGATAAGTCAGCTTACCACTTCACCTCCAGACATCCTCCTCACAGATTTTTTTGGGTATGAGAACGGTTATTACCTCGCCGATACGTTGAAACCGATGAAGGGTTACTGGGTAAAAGTTTCGGAACCGGGAACGCTGTATTTAAATGCCTGGGGTTATCCCCTCAAAGCCGTCCCTGGAGTGGTTGAAGCAACGCATTCTGGTGCGACCGATTACTCTAAGCTGTCTCGATTAATCATTAAGGATGCTGTGGGTAAAGTCCAAGTCTTGTATTTTGGAGGAGAATTGGATTTCCTATCAGTAAAGAACAGAGAATTGCCTCCAAGACCACCTGCAGGTGTATTTGATGTTCGTTTTCATGATGATCACTTCATTCAGACAGTCGAAGCAGGTGCTTCGATGCGAAGCGCAGTTGAAATATCCGCTGCAGCGTATCCACTGCGTGTGGAATGGAAGATCCAATCGTCGTCGGTACATTCATCACTCTTTGTGGGTGACCAAGTTTATGCTCTGAGTGTGGATGGTGCTGCAACTGTTAGTAATTCCCATTCACAAATCGTTTTAGAGCTGAATGGTTCCCCTGGACTTCCTGAACAGTTTGCATTGGAGCAGAACTATCCCAATCCGTTCAACCCGGCGACCGTTATTCGTTATTCGTTGCCAGTTAATAGTTTTGTAACGCTCCAAGTTTACAACGTTCTCGGGCAAGAAGTGGCGACGCTCGTGAATGAGAAGCGGGAAGCGGGCAGGTATGAGGTAAGGTGGAACGCAAGCGGACTGCCGAGCGGGGTGTATTATTATCGGCTACGAACGCCGACTTTTTCTAAAGTTCATAAAATGATGTTACTTCGATAAGGAAATACCTGCAAGGTTAAAATGGAAACATCGCAACCATAAAGGGTTGACATTTTCTATTTTCTTGATTACCTTTATATAAGCTGTAACTGTTTTGCAACTCTTATAGTCTGCTACTGGAGTTTGATCGAACTTCAGTGTTCCGTTCTCGAAATAATCATTTCTTCTGTCGTTTTCCAAGATTTTTGGTTTCATCTGGTAGAGCTTTTTAATTGCCACACAGTACAACTGTGGTAAGGTGGTGTGTTAAAGCCTCCTGCCAATTTTTCTCTGTCGGTTGTTGAGTAGGCTTCCCTATCGCTCCAGAAGAAATGATCTTGTAATGTTCTCACGCATTGGTAAGAATCAATTTTAACTTCATAAGGATTGTCTATGAAACATTCAGTTTTACTGTCCTCGAGCATCGGTCTAATGGTTTCGATTTTTGTTGCATCGTGCGATAACTCAGTGGAGACGGACTACAATGCTATTTCCACGATCAAATACTCACAACATGTTCAACCGTTACTCAACCGAAGTTGCTCTACTGCTTCATGTCACGATGTATCAGCCAGAGCCGCCGGACTCTCGCTGGCATCGTGGCATGATCTGATCAAAGGCTCGAACCACGGAGAGGTGATTGTTCCTGCGCACCCAAGTAGAAGTTTGCTTACACGTCTCTTCGATGGAACTGCTCTCAGAAAGCAACACCCTACAATGCAATCTTCCCTCTCTGAAATTGAAATCAATTTTCTCAAGCGATGGATCACTGAAGGATGCAAAAACGATCAGGGACAGGTTCCGTACGAACATTCAACAAGGAAAGTCTACGTTCCAAACCAGGGAGAAGATAATGTTGCTATCATCGATGTTGCCAGCCTCGTGGTTTGCAAATATGTGGATGTCGGCAGTTCGCCTGCGGTTGAAGGTCCTCACTTCACCGCCTCTGATGGAATATTCTGGTATGTCTCGCTCATTGGGTCAGGAGAAGTATGGAAGTTTGATGCGCACACAGACACTGTTGTGAAGATTGCTCATGTTCCCGGAGCGCCGGCGTTGCTGGCTCTCACTCCGGATGGTTCGAAATTGTATGTGTCCCAATTTACGACTTCAAGTACAAATAAGGTGATTGTTGTCAATACTGCTACGATGGAAGTTCAGAAACTGATTTCTGTCTGGACGATGCCGCACGGCATTCGGATGAATCATGCGGGGACACGTGTGTACGTCGCTAACATGATGTCGGATAACATTTCCGTTATTGATGTAGCACGAGATTCTGTCATCGGAATGTTTATGGTGGGAGTAGATGCGAATCCTTTTGGACCGCCGCGCTACATGCCAATGGAGATCGCAGTTTCACCAAACGATAGTCTCATTGCTGTTTCCTGTTCTGAAACTCGGGAAGTTCGCGCGTTCGATGCATTTACATACGAAATCGTAGAGTCATTCCAAGTTGAAGATCAACCCTGGCATTTAGAGTTTACACCCAACGGTGATTTCTGTTACGTCACAAATCGTCGGGGGAATTCAGTTTCCGTGATCCATATCCCGATGCGACACGTAATGGAAACGTTAAGTACGCCGTCAGCGCCAAAGTATTTCGATTACCCTCACGGCTGTGATATAACCTCGGATGGCAGTTATACATTTGTTTCAAACGAGAACTCAGGCCATGGCTTTGTCCCCCGCTATAATCTCCAATTTGTCGGGAACGTGTGTATCATTGACAACACTCTTAATCAAGTTATCAAAGTCCTTGAGGTGGGAGAAATGCCGACGGGACTTTCCATATCACCATAACATGAAAGGTAGTATGTATGCAACTTCGATACTCTGTTGTTTATCTTCTTCTCTTGTTTATTCTCATCTTGGGTTGTGAAAAAGAAGAGGTTGTCACTCCACCACCCAGCCCGCCACAATATAAGCTGACAGATTTCACGCCTGCTCAGGTGTGTTCGACCTGTCATCCACAGTATTACGACGAGTGGAGTGGCTCAATGCATCATTACTCTTCCAACGATCCCATCTGGAGGCTTGCGAACAATGCGCTCCAGTCCAGCACGGAGGGCAGACTGGACAAAACCTGTTTTCAGTGTCACGCCGGCACTGCATTCGTCACAGGCAACACGAAACCGACGTTTGAGTTTTCGGAGTTGCCCGATCTTGTGAGGGAAGGTGTTACCTGCGATTTCTGCCATGTGCTGCGACCTCCGTTTCTCACAACAAACCAAAGGATTCAATACAACCTCCAACCGGGATTAGTCAAATATGGGACGCTATCAGATCCCATTCCCACCGTACACGAACATGGTTATGATGCAACCTATGACCGCTCAGATGCATGCAAACCATGTCATGATCTTATCGTCAATAACGTTCCCGTTGAGATCACCAATACAGAATGGCAGAACAGTCCGTGGGGTGCGATGTCGGTGGAGTGTCAGAAGTGTCACATGCCGACCTACACTGGGAGAGCCGCGCCGGGTGCGCCAATACGAAATAATCTTCATCGTCATGACATGCCTGGGGTAGATGTAGCGATTACAGATTTTCCAAACAAGCCAGAACAGCGCGCTGCCATCGATTCTATCCTCAAAAATGCAGTGACAGTAACGCTTGATGCCCCAACAACTGGGAGAATCAGTGATTCCCTTCGCTTTGCTGTATGCGTCTACAACGACAAAACGGGGCACAACATTCCCACATCGGTCTTTTTCTTCCGCCAGATGTGGCTTGAAGTGACTGTGTGGAATGGAATAGATACAGCCTACGGAAGTGGTCATCTCGATGCCAACGGAGATCTGATGGATAAGAATAGCGCACTTCGACCAAATGAAGATAAAGACCTCGTTATGTTTGGCGGAACGCTGTACAAGAATGGTCAAGAGAGTAATGTTTTTGAGCTTGATTCTCTGGTGAACAACTCTATCAAGCCGTTTGAATGTCGGACTTCGACCTATCGATTCAAGGTACCAAGAGCTGGAATGTGGAACCTCAGAGTACGATTGCTGTTCCGCCCCTTTGGTCCGTATTTATTCCGTGCACTTGGAACTGATGAATATGTAACAGAGCTGCCAATTTTTGAAATGGCTGTTCGAGAAGCGTTAATCGAGGTTCGGTAAATGCTCTTATAGTTTAATGTCACACCAGGACAATCAAGAAAATCTTTCGTTTCTGGAGTAGCATGTATGAGTCGACTTTGGAAATACTCTGTTGTTGTCATTTTATGTTGCATACTGATTGGTTTAATAACCTATTTGAGTCTTGCCACTGGCGATCGCGGCAAGAGAGGTGTTTTCATCTGGCTTCCGGGCACACAGCCGGGTCAAGCGGATTCAGCAGCCAGCACAGATGCATGCAAGCCTTGTCATGCACAACAAGTTCGGGAATGGTCCGGCAGCATGATGGCACATGCGCCACGTGATCCGATGTTCAATGCTCTCCTGGTTCTCACAACAAAATATACGGAACCACTGGGGCTGGATGTCGGTGAGTATTGTTTACGATGTCATTCAGCATCGGGATGGCTTTCTGGACGATCACATCCCGGCACGGTGAAAGAACTCTACGGTTCTGATCTTGATGGCGTCAATTGCGATTTCTGTCACCGATCATTGGATCCACTGCATCCAGATACGTCGGCGATTGTTGGCGGAGAAGTTCCGGGGTATGGCAATGGGATGTACGTTGTCCAGAAATATGGTCAACCGATTCGTGGAGGTCGAGGAGGTCTGGATCATTCTTTACCGACAGTCTATGATGAGTTTTACAAGACAAGTGAATTCTGCGGTGTTTGTCATGATGTGAGCAATCCTTATCTTTCTCCCAATCCACGAACTACTCCGCCTCATCTTCAAGTTCCTGTCGAGCGAACGTACAGCGAATGGAAATTGAGCTGGTTTGCAACACGAGGAGAAGCCGGAACGTGTCAGTCTTGCCACATGGCAAAATTCCCCGGGTTTGGTTCCTCATTGCCCGGATCCCGGTATCGCTTAGATGTTGCCAGTCATGACTTCACTGGAGGTAACACCTATTCTCCTCGTGCCGTCATTGATTCCTGGGAAGGCACAAACAGAGATGCTGTCTTCGATGGTATCACTCGTTCAATTTCAGTCTTGCAACGAGCAGCAAGATTGGAAGTTGCTGCGGGTCTCGAGCACGATTCTGTAGTTGCACTCGTGCGACTGACAAATCTCACTGGACATAAGCTTCCAACTGGCTTTCCAGAGGGACGGCGAATCTGGATGTCTGTGGTGGGAAAAAACAAAATCGGCATGACCATCTTTGAATCGGGAAAATATGATTCAGTCACCGGAAGACTTGTTGTTGATTCTCAAATCAAAGTATATCAGATAAAGCCGGGGTTATCTGTGGCACTTGCGTCAGTGCTGGGACTTCCACCTGGTCCATCCTTCAATGCGGCATTAAATGATACCATTTACTTTGATAATCGAATACCGCCACGAGGGTTTCGCTATGAGGCGTTTCGCAGCCACCGAGCAGAGCCGGTTGAGTATCATTACGAAAATGGTCAGTACTGGGATGTAACGAGATTCATAATGAGCAGCGGTGTCGAAAGTGTCTATGTGTCGCTCTGGTATCAAGTTGCCAGTAAGGAGTTTATTGAATTTTTGAGAGAAGAAAACATTGATAATCCGTATGACTGGAACGACTGGGGACAAAAAGTGTACGATGCCTGGCAGTTATACGGAGAACCTGTGATGATGGCGCAGCAGCAAGTTGCTGTAAAGAACACACCTCCCTCGCTACCTACATTCTCTGATCCAACAACTCCTATTGAAATCCGCCTTGCGCAGAACTTCCCGAATCCATTTAACAGTAGGTCAACAATTGAATTCTGGCTTTCGGAATCCGCAGAGGCTTCACTTGTGCTCTATGACATCACGGGAAAAGAGCTTGTGCGACTTGCAGATACGTACTATCCAGCAGGTTTGCACACAGCGTATCTCGATGGATCGAATCTTGCCAGTGGCGTCTACTTCTATCGGTTGTCAGCACGAGATCAAAGTGTAGTTAAAAAACTTATCCTTGTTCAATAACTTTTCACTTAAAAATATAAAAAGGAATACAACAATGAAATCACGAATCTGCATGTATGGATGGATCTTGATACTGCTGCTCACTCATAAGGGTCTCTCGCAAACTCCAACGTGGGTTCATAAAATTGGGAATTCGGGATTAGGAATTCCCTTTTGTGTTAATCCATGGAATGACAATATTATTTATGGTGCGGCGGGGAGTAGTGTTGTCTACATTTCACGAGATCGGGGCAATACGTGGACGACACTCTCCACTGTTGCGGGAGGATTTCAAGTCAAATCCATTGCTGTCAGCGCGCAGGATACCAACGTTATCGTCGTCGCACAGGAAGCCGGTCCGCCTGACCGAGTCATGAAGAGCACTAACAACGGCGCCTCTTGGTTTCAGACTCTTGCAGCAAATTTTTACTACTGGAGTGGACCACTCACGTACCAACCTTCACACAATGACGAAATAGTCTACACAATGGGGAACAATGTCATCTGGCGAAGCACCGATTTTGGCAGCTCGTGGGATACTGTTGCTGTGAGTCCATTCGGCACAAGCAACGGAGGCTGGGAGTCGGCATTCGTTCATCCTGATAGTGCTAACGTTCTCCTTGTTTCAGATAACGTCTCTGGTATCTGGAAATCTCAAGATTCGGGAACTACGTGGCGTCGAACCCATGTGGCGACAGGGGAAGTTCCTGCAATTACTTACAGCCCAGGCATTCCCAGAATAATGTACGGCGTGCGTTGGGCAGGGGGTGGAGGCGTTGTGAAATCCACAGACGGAGGAGAAACATGGAGTTACATTCCTCTTTTTAATGGGATTAATATGTGGGGAGTTTCCGTTTCGCCGTATACACCAAATTATTTGATTGTTGGGACGTTCGGACCTTCGCTTGCCACCACGGGGGGTATTTACATCTCACGAGATACGGGAGCGACATGGGAACGAACATATCAGGGACTCATCAATTCTCTTAACTATGCCTGTCTTGTTGTAGACTCTTCGAGTGTTTTTGCTCTTCAAGGCGATGGTATCTGGAAATTCCAGTATCCTCAAAAGTCACTCACACTGACATCGCCGGATGGTGGAGAAGTTTATAAGGTCAATGCTATTACAAACATTACGTGGACGCCTGCAAATGTATCGACCCTGCGAATTGAGTACACGACAGACAATGGAACAAGCTGGGACACTATTGCATCAAATGTTCCGACAATTCCAAATTCTTATAGCTGGACGATACCGAACACACCATCAACACAATGTCGTGTCCGGATTGCAGATATGAGTGATAGCACAATCACGGATATGAGCAGCAGCCCCTTCACGATTTTCCTTTCAACCATCGCTGTGTCAAACCCCAACGGTGGTGAGATATTGTATGCTGATGCAACAGAAGACATTTCGTGGACGTCGGAGGGTGTTTTGTATGTTCGCATTCAATATACGACCGACAATGGTGCAAGCTGGCTCGAAATCGCATCCAATGTTCCTTCTGTTTCTTCACCGTATACATGGATTGTACCCCACACACCATCGACGATGTGCCGCATAAAAATCACCGATGAGTATGATACACTACTGTATGATCTGAGTGATACAACATTTACGATTTCAGATACCTCGCAATTTGTCAGAGAATTGATTGTCAGCGATAATGGTGGTCTTTCGGATACGCTTCGATTCGGCGAGATGGGCGGTGCTACCGATGGCATTGATTCACTCTTCGGTGAAGTAGAATTACCACCAAAGCCGGGTGTCGACACGTTTGACGTTCGATGGAGAATCCCCGGTACCAGTGGAACAGATGTTGACATCCGCGATACAATGATCCTCATCAAGCCGCTCTGTATCTACACAGTAGAGATGCAGCCGGGAGATCAAGGGTATCCCATGACATTACGATGGAATCCAGAGACGCTGCCTTCGGGCGAGTTTATCTTGCGTGATGAGCTTACACAGGGAGACAGTATCAACCTCGACATGAGATCGGATAGCGTCTGTGTGATAACGGACTCTTCAATCACTTCAGTCCAGATTGTCCATAATCTGATAACGACATTGTCGATCTCGATGATCAATCGCTGGAACATAGTGTCTCTTCCTCTTCTTGTAAACGATCCACGAAAGACAATACTCTTCCCGACGGCAATCTCCGGTGCGTACATGTATGCAAATGGGTATGTTCTGGAGGATACGCTGCAACCAGGTATAGGGTATTGGCTGAAATTTTCTGATGCCCAGCTCATTCCAATTACCGGAAAGCCACTACTGAGCGAGACTTTGGATGTCTTTGAAGGATGGAATATCGTTGGCTCGATTTCCATACCAGTTCCTACCAACACAATCACCTCCGATCCCGGTGGCATCGTTACCAGTGATTTCTTTGGGTACAACGGCGGATACCGGCAAGTCGATACCATCGAACCGGGGCACGGTTACTGGGTGAAGGTGAGCCAGAACGGGAAGCTGATTCTCTCGTCATCAAGTGTTGAAGGTGTGGCGAACCGGATCAGGATTGTGTCAAGTTCTGAGTTGCCACCTGCACCACCTGAGGAACACTTCTCAAATCTCGAATCCCAAACCCCTAATCATTTTGCCCTTGAGCAGAACTATCCCAATCCGTTTAACCCCGTTACAGTTATTCGTTATCAGTTACCAGTTAATAGCTGGGTTACATTGAAAGTCTACAACGTGCTCGGGCAGGAAGTGGCGACGCTGGTGAATGAGAAGCAAGAAGCGGGAAGGTATGAGGTTGAGTTTGATGGATCAAAGTTGTCGAGCGGCGTATATTTTTACCGCTTCGTGGCAGGTAATTTCGTTGACACGAAAAAGTTACTGCTTGTGCGATAAACTTCAATCGTGAGATGTGAACCATGAAATCTAAAACCATATTCCAAATCAATCAATTTAAATAATTCAAAGGAGTCTAGTCATGAAAAAGATATTCATTCTTGTCGCAGTGTTGGTTCTGGCACTTAGCTTTGTGGTCTACAGCCAGATACCAACCAAAATTTCATACCAGGGATTGTTAACAACACCTCCTGGTGCACCTGTACCTGACGGTAATTATAAATTACAATTCAGAATTTATGGAGGCCAATCCGGGGGCACAACTCTCTGGTCGGAAACACACGGTACTGTGAATGTCCAGCGGGGTACATTTAATGTTATTCTTGGAAGCGTAATGCCACTGAACATAGCATTTGAGCGAGAGCTGTTTGTTGAGGTGGTTGCAGATTCCGGTCCAGGTATTTCTACCCCTCTCACATTTGCACCACGATCAGCATTTACAAGTGCGCCGTACGCTCTCAATGCGATAAAAGCCGATTCCGCAACCTTTGCACGATTTACATATCAAGGTGGGTTTGTTGATAGTGCGAGAATTGCAGGCACAGTGCCCGACAATACGATTGATAGCAACAAAATAATCGATAACTCAATTCAGCGCAATGACGTTGGTGTTTCTTTCAAAGCGCCGTTTTCCGACACTGCCGACTACGCGAAGGGGGCACCACCAGTGGGTAATGCCACCGGAGACTTAACAGGAACGTATCCGAATCCGACGATAAACAGCAATGCGATTACAGGTGCAAAGATCGCATCAAGCACAATTCTCTTCAGCAACATCGCAGCCAACGGTGCTACAAACGGTCAGGTAATAAAGTGGAATGGTTCAGCATGGATTGCAGGGGATGATTCCATCGGCGTTGGTACCGGTGTCTATCTCCCATTAAGTGGTGGAAATATGACAGGGGAAATTACGAGCAATGGCGACCCACCTATTACAATGGGTAAGGGGAATTTTGGAAGCGGCAATACCAACACCGGAGCGATGGCATTCGTGGCAGGGAGCTACAACCGCGCGTCCGGCAACTATTCAGTGGTTAGCGGCGGTGGAGGCTCTTACGATAGTGATTCCAATCTCGCCGCGGGAGATTACTCGACAATCGGCGGTGGTAAACAACACAAAGCCATGAGTTCATTTGCCACAATTGGTGGAGGTTTTAGGAATACCGTGAGTTGGGGCACTTCAACCATTAGTGGAGGTTCTGAAAATATTGCAGAGAACGGCGCTACTATCGGAGGAGGAAATTCGAACCAAGCAGACGGCGACCATGCGACCATCGCAGGTGGATGGGACAACACCGCAGATGGAGTGCGTTCAGTTGTTGGCGGCGGCAATGTAAATAATGCCTGGGGTAGCTTCTCCACCGTCTCTGGCGGAAGCGTTAACAGAGCTGGCGGCGAGTACTCTACCGTGCCAGGCGGAAGTGACAATGTCGCGAACGGCAATTTCTCATTCGCCGCTGGTCGGCATGCCAATGCTCAGCACGCAGGATCATTCGTTTGGGCCGACGCAACCGATTCCAGTTTCGCATCAACTAACAACAATCAGTTTCTCATTCGCGCATCAGGCGGTGTGGGGATCAACACCAGCTTGCCCGATGCCATGCTTGGAATTTCAGGTTCAGTGAGGATTAGAGATGGAACACAAGGGCTAGGAAGAGTATTGACATCAGACGCCAACGGTTTGGCAAGCTGGCAGGATCCATCTTCCGGAGGTTCGGCGGGTGGAGATTTGACAGGGACGTATCCGAATCCGGCGATTGCAGCCAGCGCCGTGAGCACGACGAAGCTTGCCGATAACGCTGTGACAAGCACGAAGATTCAAGATGCAACGATACAGCGAGAAGATGTTCAAACAACATTCAAGGCACCATACTCTGACACAGCAGATTATGCGAAGGGTGCACCGCCAGCAGGTACCGCAGGCGGAGATTTGACAGGGACGTATCCCAATCCGACGATTGCCACCGGTGCGGTGACGAGTGCTAAGATCGCCACTGGCGCAGTGGGTTCGACCCAGATCGCTGACGGTGGAGTAGCCAATGCCGATCTGGCTAACGATGCGGTGAACGCAGCAAAGATTGCCGATGGCACGATTGGGACGAGTGACCTTGCCAACGGTGCGGTGACGAATGCGAAGCTTGCAACGGACGCTGTTACCTCAACGAACATTCTGAATTCAACAATTCAGCGTGCCGACGTTCAAACAACCTTCAAGGCTCCATACTCTGACACTGCTGATTATGCGAAGGGTGCACCACCAGCGGGTAATGCAGGTGGTGACCTCACTGGTACCTATCCCAATCCAACCATTGCAAGTAATGCTGTAACAAGTACAAAGCTGGCTGATGGTTCTGTAACATCTACAAAAATATTAGATGGCACAATCCAACGAGCAAATGTGCAATCAACATTTAAAGCCCCTTATGCCGACACATCTGACTATGCAAAAGTGGCTCCGCCCGGTGGAAGTGCTGGCGGCGATTTGACCGGAACATATCCCAATCCTACGATTGCTGCATCTGCAGTTACAACAGCGAAACTTGCCGATGGATCAGTAAATAGTGCCAAGATTTTCGACGGTGCCGTTGCAACTGTAGATATGGCTGATGGCTCGGTTACTTCTGCAAAAATCGCAGATGGGACAATTACTGGATTGGATATTAGTACAACTGCAGCGTTGAATATAGCTTCGTTAACCACAAGCGGCAATGTCGGCATCGGGACAACAAATCCGACGGAAAGACTGGAAATTCGAGGAGATGCAATCCGCCATTCTTCCTCTGTATCCACAGTAACAGCATACAAGATATTCAATTCGGAAGTCTCGGACAGGGAATGGCTCTTGGGGGTTCGCGGAGGGAGCGCCATCTATAACTCATACGGTCCACCAAAAGGGTTTACTATTTATGATGTCACGGGTGCGGCGGCAAGGCTGGTCATAGATACGAGTGGCAACGTCGGCATCGGAACGACCAGTCCAAGCGCGAAGTTGAGCGTGGTTGGAAGGGTTGATGCTACTCAAGGTTATACCGTTGGTAATCTTGTGATGATAAACTCCGATAGAACAATCCATGCTGCCGACGGTACTGCAGCGGCTCCAGCTTATTCTTTCCCAGGAGCTGCGGGTACGGGAATGTTTCGAACGGGTAGTGAGAATGTTCTGGCATTCTCTGTAAAACTATCGGAAAAAATGAGAATAACAGAAGCAGGCAACGTCGGCATCGGGACGACGAGTCCAAATGAACTTGTTGATATAGTCAAGGATGCAAATGGTTTCACCCGTTTGATAAGAGCAAGGAATTTGGACACAGGTAATAGTGCAGTGGCATCAATTGAGCTAATGGGATCTAATAATTACGGTCAGTGGAATATGTATGGGAACAATCATGGAACAAAGCCGGGATTAATGGAATTTGGAACAACTCTAAATCATGACCTTGCATTTATGACAAATTATAACGAAAGGATGAGAATAACAGAAGCAGGCAATGTCGGCATCGGGACGACTACACCAGGCTCGAAGCTGCAGGTCAACGGCAATACAGCTATTGGATACGGCGCAAGCACGGCGGGACCAAGCAATGGGCTTGCGGTGTCGGGCAACGTCGGCATCGGGACTACAAATCCTCAAGGAGCGCTGGACGTTAGTTCTACCACAGGTGCATTCATTGTTCCCCGCATGACCACGGCCCAAAGAGACGCCCTGACGGCAGTGAATGGCATGATTATCTACAACACCACGACTAATCAGTTTAATTTTTATGAAAATGGCGCG
Source organism: Ignavibacteriota bacterium (assembly GCA_016209795.1). Taxonomy (GTDB): domain Bacteria; phylum Bacteroidota; class Ignavibacteria; order UBA10030; family SZUA-254; genus JACQVI01. Next base: position 25,284 of record JACQVI010000104.1, on the reverse strand, counting down.
TGGGTAACAAAATAAGTCGTCAGGTGAGTTGAAGTGAGAAAAGCTGGTTAGAGGTTCGAGGTTTGGGATTCGTGAAATGTGTTGTCTCAATCCTCTAACCTGTAACCTCAAACCACAACCTTGAAGCATGAAGCCTGAAACATGAAACCTAATATCTTTAACCTAACACCTAAAACCTAACTACATAGGAGAGTAAAATTATGAAAACAACAATATACACAACAGCACTGGTTTTGATCGTCGCAGTCAACCTGTCGTACGCTCAATCCATCATCCATCCCTGGAAGGTCATCGACAACGGCGGAGGAAAATCAACAGCGGGAGGGATAACACTGCATGGCTCTATCGGCCAGCCAGCGATACAAGCCAGCACGTCAGGAGGCATCAACTTAGAACCTGGTTATATCCCCGGTGTGCGTTTTCTCTCCGGCGTAACTACAACCCTCGATCTTGTAATGGAAGCAAGCTGGAATATGGTCTCGGTGCCGATCATAGTGAGCGATTACACAAAGACAACCTTGTATCCGTCCGCATCATCCAGTGCCTTTAGTTATAACAATGGTTACGCTGTACAAACAGTTCTGGCAAATGGTCTTGGCTATTGGATCAAATTCCCTTCTGAAAAATCGATCGAAATATCAGGAACAACTCTGACGGAAGATACGATTGACGTCAATGCGAAATGGAACATCATTGGAGGTCTATCCTATCCCGTGTTGATCGGCGATGTAACACCGGTTCCGCCTGTAGCCATTATATCAAACTTCTATGGCTACTCCAACGCAAGCGGTTACTTTACGGCAGACACCTTAAAGCCAGGCAGTGCATACTGGATAAAGGTTAGTCAGACAGGCAAGCTGTTCTTACGCTCAGGATCAGTCTTGATCGAGCCACAAACAACCTTGTTCGTTGACACAAAGGTGAAGCCGTCATCCCAATTAAGCACGGCATCGTTAGCTGGTCAAGAAGGGATCAACCAATTGACATTCAAAGATGCCAAAGGGCGAGAGCGAACTCTCTATTTTTTCACTAAGTGGCCTGATCTTGATCTCAATAAGTATGAATTGCCACCCATACCTCCTGTTGGTCCGCTGGATGTCAGATTCTCGTCGCACCGTATGATTGAAGTAGCTGAAATTGGTAAACAGAAGGAGATTGCTATTCTTCTTTCATCAGCCGTTTATCCTATGACAATCAGATGGAGAATTGATGATCCATCCAATGCGGCAGCTCTTTTGGTTCATGATAAGGAAATTTCAATGAAAGGCAGAGGAGAAATACGCATACCACGTCTCGAACCGAATATTAAGCTCAGGCTTTTACCAGCCTCGGCTGATGAATTACCGAAGGAATTCGCATTGTATCAAAATTATCCCAACCCGTTCAATCCGTTAACTGTTATCCGTTATTCGTTACCTTTGCAGAGCCACGTTGTGCTGAAAGTTTACAACGTGCTGGGAGAAGAGGTGGCAACGTTAGTGAATGAGAAGAAGGAAGCGGGGAGGTATGAGGTTGAATTTGATGGATCTAAGTTAGCAAGCGGTGTGTATTTCTATCGATTGCAGGCAGGTCAATTCGTTGAAACTAAAAAACTCATTCTCTTACGATAGTATCAAATGACCACAATCTTCTTGGTGGCAGAATATCAAAAGGATAGTAGGTTCAAAGAGAAAGGAGCTACGACGATGAAGAAACAACATCTCGGATACTTGGGATTCCTCGGTCTGTTAGGGTTACTCGGTTTGTTAGGGACGTTCATGGACAATCCAGCACTCTACGGACTGTTTGGATTCTTCGGATTCTTCGGGTTTTTCGGTTTCTTCGGTGTTGATGAAGACGAAGAAAATCGTGGAGAGGAGAATGGACTAATTTGTAACACAGCCTCTGGTATTTTCACCGGCATCACTACATCCTAAACCAGAAAATTCAAAGCCATCCAGCAGTTATACACTCAACTCACTTCACCTTGCCCATGTTGCTATCATTGGTGTCTTGAGAGGGGCTCTTTCTTGATTCCACAGCCGCGCACTAAGTAAAATCAGATATCCGTTGTTACCGTTATCAAGCTTGAAAGAAGTGCTTGCCTATCCTGTCACAGTTGATAACAAGAATTCCTTCTTTCTTTGAGTGACATGAATTCCAGAGTACTTTGCCATTTCTTGACAGCATTTGTCAATCTCTCTGTGGCATAAGTGTTGTAATAGAATAAAGTACTGACATAAGAACAGATGAAACTGTGAAAGGGCAGTGAAAATGTGTAACTATTCCGGTTTTAGAGATCGGAGATCTCGACATGAATAATCCCCGCGACCCCATCGGTATCCTTATGAAAGAGCATGATGAAGTGCTCCAACATCTCAATCGATTGGCACATGCCACCGAGTATATCAAAGTCAATGGATTTTCCTACGAAGCCTTCGCACAGATAACAGAAGCGTTACTATACATCAATATGGAAATCCCCAAGCACAATGAAAAGGAAGAAAAGTACCTGTTTCCCTTGATGGATCGGCATGGGAATGGGTCGCCGGCGTTAATGCGAGATGAACATCGTGAGTTGTTGCGGGCATTAAGTGCATTGAAGGAATGCATCAAGGATGTTGAGGAACTTCGGATCCATCCATCGACTATTCATGATCTGATCAAATGTTCGATGGCTGTCATCGAGTTGCTGCGAAGTCATATTGCCAAAGAAAATACTATACTGTTTCCCCGGGCAAAGCAAGTCTTAACATCGGACGAATATAAACAACTGCGGCATGATATCATTTCATCAACGGTATCTGTTTCTTAACAACTGTATGAATGGTACTCGTAAAGGAGCATAACCATGGAAGTAGCTAGTAAACGACTCGAAGAGAACGCCCCTGGAAAATTCTATGTCACCGATGCATGCAATGGATGCGGACTTTGCTTTTCTATTGCACTCCAAAATTTTATGTACAGCAACGATTCTTCGTACTACTACATTTATCAGCAGCCCATTGATGAACGAGAAGAAGCTGATATTCGCGAAGCTATGTCGGTGTGTCCGATGGATTGTATCAAAGATGATGGTGTCTAAAAATTCGAGATAGCCATGTTTCCAATTGTATCGAAGGAATTTCTTTGTTCAACGATAGCGAAGTTTGTTATCAAAGCCCCATATGTTGCAAGGAAGCATCGTCCGGGAAATTTTGTCATCGTTCGCCTACTTGAGACGGGAGAACGCATTCCGTTGACTATTGTTGAAAGCGATAGCTCCGCAGGTAGCATCACTCTCATTGTTCAAGCAGTTGGAAAAACGACGAAGGCAATGCTGTCCAAGAACAGTGGTGATGTGCTTGTCGATGTTGTGGGACCACTGGGGAATCCTACCCCGATTGAATATTACGGCGGTGTTGCATGTATCGGAGGTGGAGTGGGAACGGCAGAGCTTTATCCCATCGCTTGTGCACTCAAAGAGGTGCAGAACACGGTGTATTCCGTCATAGGAGCGCGGACGAAAGAGCGTCTCATTTTAGAGAAAGAAATGTCGGAGATTTCAAACGGCATGTTTATTACTACAGATGACGGTTCATATAAACGTAAAGGTCTTGTCACCGAACCGCTAAAGGAACTTCTTGATGCACCGCTTGGCATTTCCGCAGTCTATGCTATTGGTCCGCTCCCCATGATGAAGGCAGTTTCTGCCCTCACAAAAAAATATGGAGTGAAAACAATTGTCAGTTTAAATGCCATCATGGTCGATGGGACGGGGATGTGTGGAGGCTGTCGAGTCACGGTTGGTGGTCGGATGAAGTTTGCGTGTGTTGATGGACCCGAGTTCGATGGCAATAACGTCGATTTCGATGAATTAATGATGCGCAATCAAACCTATGTTGACTTGGAGCAGATTTCAGACCTTCGGTATTGTGCAAGCAAAGATTCTGAATACCACATTCGTAAACGAGATGAGTTAAACCTACATGAATCCTTGATGAATGAAGTACATTAACCCACTGAAGCCATCACAGCGGATGAAGATTCTTCGGCAATCTTCCATTGAACAGCTCCCTCTTGAACGAGTGGCAAATTTTTCTGAAGTATCACATGGACTGGATGAGCAACGTGCGCTGGTTGAAGCTTCGCGCTGTCTCGAATGCGCGAATCCCGTATGCATTGAAGGGTGTCCCGTTGCGATCGATATCAAGAGCTTTATTCAGTCTATTCTTCAGGAAGATTACATAGGAGCTGTCGAAAAAATACGGGAAGCCAATTATTTCCCAGCAATTTGTGGGAGGGTGTGTCCTCAAGAATCACAATGTGAAGTCGTGTGCACGCTTGGGAAAAAACATCCGCCTGTTGCCATCGGTAAATTAGAACGATATGTTGCTGACTTCGAGATCAAACATAATCTTTTTACTTTCCCGATTATCTCAGGAGTTCGTGGTGAAAGGGTTGCTGTTGTCGGTTCAGGACCAGCGGGGCTCACCTGCGCAGCAGAACTTGCAAAACTCGGCTATAAGGTGACAATCTTTGAAGCACTTCATGCTGCTGGTGGTGTCTTGCGGTATGGGATTCCTGAATTCCGATTGCCAAGGCATATCCTCGACATCGAGATAGAGCGAGCGAAAGCACTTGGGGTTGAAATCTTCACTAACTTTGTAGTCGGAAGAACGGCAACAATCGACGAGTTGTTTGACGAGTGGAAGTTTGATGCGATTTTTCTTGGAACGGGTGCAGGTACACCTCTATTCATGGGAATTCCCGGAGAGAATCTGAGTGGAGTTTATTCAGCCAACGAGTTTCTCACCCGTGTTAATCTGATGAAAGCGTATGACTTTCCACACTATGACACACCCGTCAAAATTGGGAAGAACGTTGCTGTCATTGGCGGCGGCAACACGGCAATGGATGCTGTGAGAACGGCGAAAAGGCTCGGAGCGGAACATGCATATCTGATCTATCGCCGTTCTCGACAGGAAATGCCCGCCCGCGAGGAGGAAATCCATCACGCCGAAGAAGAAGGGATTGAATTCATTTTGCTGACGAATCCTATCAAGATTCTTGGGGATAAAAACCACTGGGTTCGGGGAATCGAATGTCAGCGCATGGAACTGGGTGAACCTGATGAGTCAGGTCGACGCAAACCGGTGCCTATCAGAGATTCAGAATTTGTTATTGAGGTTCAAACGGTCATCGAAGCGATTGGGCAGAAACCGAATCCGATCATTCAGTCGACTACGCCGGGCTTGGAGATAAGCAAGAGCGGGACAGTTGTTGTTAACGAGCAGCAACTCACGAGTCGAGAAGGCGTTTTTGCTGGTGGTGATCTTGCACGCGGCGGTGCTACGGTGATTCTCGCAATGAGGGATGGAAAAACCGCTGCGATGGCGATTCATAACTATCTCCTTTCAAAACTGGATGGTAAAAGAACAAGTACAGTAGATCATTCTAACGTAATTACAGCCGAGCCAGAACGGTGTGGGTCTGATTACTAAATGAGTTCAACGAGATATAGGGATTTGTTGGACAGCGAACATTCGTGGGGTATTATTCTTGCAGGTGGTGAAGGGCACCGGCTTGAGAGGTACACCAAATCGATCTATGGGTTTGCCCGGCCGAAACAGTATGCAGCGATTATCGGCAACAGTTCCATGTTACAGCAAACGCTTGATCGTGTAAAGTGGCTTCTTCGGCAGAACCATATTCTTACGATTGTCAACAGCGATCATCGTCAATATGTTCAAGAGCAGCTTCGCGATCAACCACCGGAGACAGTAATTATCCAGCCGTTTTGTCGGGACACGGGCCCCGGTATACTCTTACCATTGCTTCAAATTCATAATAGAGATCACGACGCTGTTGCAGCGATCTTTCCCTCTGACCATTTCATTCTGGAAGAACATAAGTTCATGGCATATGTCGCTCAGGCATTTACATTTGTACGTTCACATCCTAACTATTTGGCAGTACTTGGAATAACGCCTGAATATCCTGACACCGAATATGGCTGGATCGAGAAGGGTGATATACTGTTTCGACTTCCCCAGATGGTGATTCATAGGGTAAGAAGATTTTGGGAGAAGCCGTCCGCGCAGACTGCCGCCCGTTTACAGAATAGCGGTTGCTTATGGAACACGCTTGTTATCGTCGGTCTCGTGATGACATTCCTCGAGCAGTTCCAGAATCTGTTGCCAGAGGTTTATGAGCCATTCGCGAAGATACGTGAAGTGTTAGGCTCTCCTCAAGAAGCGGCGACCGTCCAGAGTATCTTTACGACTCTCCCATCGAGAAATTTTTCTAAATCCATTTTGGAGAAGATTCCTGACCGGCTGTGTGTCATTCCCATCGAAGGTGTGTATTGGAGCGATTGGGGCGACGAACACCGAATTAAACTCGATGCTGAACGCTTAGGACTTACCCTTTCCTCATTTCGAACATTTATGAAACTTAAAGCATGACAAAGCGACATTCTATTCTTATTATCTATGACGGTTTCATTCCAACGAAACTCGCTGTCAACGTTCATGGTGAAATTCATCACTACGTGCGTTCAAAACGAAATGAACACCACTAAATCCTTCGAAGCTTTGTTAGAGACTTCATTGATTGACGAAATACAAACTTGAGTTTCGTCCGAGTGAGTGAGCAGGAAATATCACTGTGATATCCTCTTGGTACTATACGATTGGTTTGGTTATTATTGTTCTACATGGGACAGACGAACTGTGTGGACAAATCCTTGGAGTTCCGGAGTGGTCACTAAGTCAGGACAGTGGGATTGTCAGTATTATCTCTGGGGTGAAGGAATCCACAGTCACTGCATACATAGGTGGCTTGCAGGGATTTGGAACACGCTATTGGAATAATCCTAATCGTGATAGTGTATTCACTTGGGTGCAAAATAGTTTTTTAGAAATGGGCATTACCGATGTGTTTGTTGATAACTTTGAATATTCTGGTACTCGGCAAGAGAATATCATAGCGACAATTGAAGGAGTTGTAAACCCAGGAGTGGAAATGATAGTCGGCGGGCACTTAGATTCTTATTCTTCTGATCTTTTACGTGCCCCAGGTGCAGATGATAATGCCAGTGGTACCGCTGCTGTCCTTATGATGGCTCGTGCTCTGAGGCAGGCAAATTATCAACCCTCGCTAACGTTACGGTTTATTGGTTTTGCTGCAGAGGAAGCTGGGTTGAAAGGGAGTCTTGACTATGCCCAGAAGGCTCAGCACCAACATCGTGACATCAAGATTATGTTCAACTACGATATGATCGGTTATCGCGATCAATCAAGCAGTGATCGGGATTGTAATGTTGTTTGGTATCCTGGCAGTGAGGCGTATTCGAATTTGTATACAACAGTGGTAAGAGAGTATACGCCGCTGACGCCAATATTGACTACACAATTTCGAAGTTCCAGCGATAGCTGGTCGTTCTATCAACATGGGTATAACACATTGTTTGTCATCGAGCGTGATTTTAATCCATACTATCACCAGCCGTCAGATTCACTATCGAAACTTGACATTCCGTATGCCTGTGAAATCATCAAATCGGGACTTGCGACCCTGCTCACGCTCGATCAAGTTCCTACAACACCAACTGGTTTGATTGCGCAAGGTGTTTCAAACAGCATTATACTCTTGTGGCAAAAAAATCGTGATATGGATCTCCGTGGGTACAATATCTATCGGCGATCCATCTCTGAAACAGATTTTCTCCGCTTGAATTCTCAGCTATACACGGACACCGTTTGTATTGACTCTCTCTTTGTTGCAGAAACCTACATTTACCGTGTGAGTGCTGTTGATTTACTGGGGCTTGAAAGCCCATTGTCAGACAGTGTTCAAGCATCTCCGGTTGTTGGTGTGGAGGTGACAGCCTCATATCCGATGGGTTTCAAGTTAGAACAGAATTATCCAAATCCGTTCAATCCAGTAACCGTTATCAGATATCGGATGCCTGTCAGCGGCAGAATAAGTTTGAAGGTCTATGATCTGCTGGGGCATGAAGTGGTGACACTGGTGAATGAGACTCAAGAGGCTGGATACAAGTCGGTGCAGTGGGATGCGAACGGACTTCCAAGTGGAGTATACTTCTATCGGTTGACTGCCAAAAACTTTAGTGTAGGGCGATCAATGGTTCTTATCAAATAGTCGGTGAATTCAATCCTCAGATCAATGGGAAAAGAACTTACACTCTTAATCCTCAATCCGGGTTCAACATCGACCAAAGTGGCAGTCTATGCAAACGAGAACGCTGTTTGTAGCGAGACACTTCGCCATTCTGCAAATGAGCTTGCTCGTTTTTCCAATGTGTGGCAGCAGTTTCCTTGTCGTTTGGAACTCTGTAAGAGATGGGCTCAAGCCCATGGAAGTAAGTATTCAGCGGTTGTTGCAATCGGCGGTTTACTTCGTCCTCTGGACGGTGGCGTGTATTATGTGAATCAGAGAATGCTTGATGATGCCCGGATGAATCTCCAAGGTGAACACGCATCCAATTTAGGCTGTGCTCTCGCCAATGAATTGGCACGGCAATACCATTGCAATGCCTTCGTTGTCGATCCTGTTTCTGTCGACGAATTCGAACCGCTGGCGTGTTATTCTGGGCACCCATTAATGAAACGGCGAAGCCTTTCCCACGCGTTGAACATTCACACAGTGGCTCGCAGAGCTGCTGAAGAACTATCGATCCAGCTTTCACGTTCACGGTTCATCGTTGCACATCTCGGCGGTGGGATTTCAATTGCAGCAGTGCTGAATGGAAAAATCATCGATGTCAACGATGCTGCGAGCGATGGACCGTTTTCACCTGAACGCACTGGCGGCCTTCCACTTCAGCCATTTATCTCTCTGTGTTTCTCAGGCAAAAGTTCCGAAGCCGACATACGAGCAATGGTCATGGGGAAGGGCGGTCTCGTTGCATACCTTGGAACCAATTCTGCAGCAGAAATAGAGCAGAGAATTAATGTCGGGGATAAGGTTGCCCTTGAAGTCTATCAAGCTATGGCATATCAGATTGCGAAAGAGATTGGCGCGATGACGTGTGTGCTGAAGGGAGACGTTCATGCAATCATCTTGACCGGAGGACTTGCACAATCGTCCATGTTGATGACGTGGATTAAAGAGCGTGTGCAATTTATAGCTTGGGTAATTGTGTACCCTGGCGGCGATGAGATGGAGGCGCTGGCACAGGCAGTACACCGTGCGCTACGAGGAGAAGAAAAAGTAAAGGAGTATTGACCCATGATAGGAAATTTTGAACAACTTCTTGATGCAGCCCTTCAGGTAGAAGGGAAGCGTGTTGTTGTCATTTATCCGAATAATGACGAAACGTTTGCAGCAGTCAAACGGACATTAGAACTGAAGCTTGCTCGATTTATTTTAGTTGGCGATGAGAATATCATTTGCAAGAAGCTCTTTGAAGGTCAGCAGCACTTGCCTAACATCGAGGTGGTTGTTGAGCCAACGGTACAAGGGGCTTTAAAAAAATCGATCGAGCTTGTCAGCCATAAGCAGGGCGACATTCTAATGAAAGGAGGTGTCGATACATCTTCTATGATGAAGGCTGTGTTACAAGAGGATGCAGGGATTAAGGTTGGTCGATTACTCTCAGACATTTTCATTTTGGAATTTCCTCAGCGCGAAGAAAATAAATTCGTTATGATCACCGACGGAGGGATGACACTTGCACCGGATCTCAAGAATAAAGTAGAGTTGATTAACAATGCCGTCGAAGTTGCTCATGCTCTAGGCAATCCCAATCCAAAAGTGGCTGTTCTCTCTGCCACAGAGTTTATACTTCCGAATCTCCAATCCACGCTCGACGCGGCAGCGCTTTCCAAAATGAACGAGCGCGGACAGATCAAAGGCTGTATCGTCGATGGGCCGTTTGCACTCGATAATGCAATCTCTGAGGAAGCTGCTGCTGAGAAACATTTGAACTCGCCTGTAGCAGGCAAAGCCGAGATTTTGATTGCAGCCAATATTGAGTCGGCGAACAGTCTTGCGAAGAGTACCACTTACTTTGCAGGACTGCGACTTGCACACGTTATCGTCGGTGGAAAGGTGCCGATTCTGATTCCCTCTCGTGCTGATAAAAGTGATGCGAAAGTGCTGTCAATTGCACTTGGTGTGATCATGTCGGAATATGAGCATAAGAAAACAACCCGGCTGTAAAGCCTCTCCTGCTATGACAAACTGATTCCGTATCTTATCGCTTCAGGATTTGCTGATCAATGACGACGAAAGGGAAAATATCGTTTCTTTTCGATGTCTGGAGTACAGCAGTACCAGTATCGCTCTTCGGGAATGGTCTTCATTGATGTAAAGACCGTTTCTCGCTCGTGATCGCTGAGCGAGTGGTCAATCGCAGGATAAAGGATCTGCTCCTCCTTTTGGTTATGCATCGAAAGGGTATTGAGCAGCAGTTGTTCTTCATCATTACTTTCCGGATTGCATGCTTTCACTTTCTCATGCATCGCTTCAAGGTATTTCTTAATGAGGCGATGTTCCTGCCGCATGACTTCTGTCGGTCCCTGGTCGTACATCCCTGTTTTCTGTTCAAAGAGAGGGAAGAGAATTTCTTCCTCCCAGACGATGTGACGCTGGAGACCGAACTTGAACTCTTGGAAGAATTCTTTTGCTTTTGGAAAGTCGATACGCTTCAACTGCTGGAACTTATTAAAAAGCTCATCCAGACGATCATGATCTGATTCGTAATAGGTGGTGACTGTTTGAGTTGACATTGTGATCTCCTTGTGTTAATGTTTATTTAATGATTTAGAATTTCTGTCGATTGTTATACTGTGGCTTTTTCAAGCGAATGATGAGTTGGTCGATATGTTCGTTCGATTGCATTGTTCATGATCAAAACTATTCGTGTGTATTGAAAACCCGTCTCATAACTTAACCCCCTCGAACCTTCTTTCTCTTTTGTAAGATAATGGAGACGGTAAGGGAGATGGGTGACTTCAAGAGGCTATCGACCTGAAGTATGTTTATGAAAAGTTTTTTAAAAGCAATCGTTGACAATCTTGGCATGGAAAAACCTGCTTTAAATCGATTTCCCCAACGTATGTTGACGATCGCATCACACACTCAAACTGTCGACAGTGATAAAGTCCAAACGTGTGTCCAAGCTCATGGACGATTTCTTTTTCGAGTCGTTGTAGCAGTTGTTGCTTGTCTTCTTCCAAACCATAAAACTGATTCGCAAGGCGGTGTGTCGACACGATAGCCGCTGTTCCTTTAAATTGTGCTTCACCAAAGACGAATGTAAGTACTGGGATAAACAAGTCAACATCAACGATGGCAACCAGCTTCTCATCATCTCCTACACTGTTCGTGATGATCTGAGAGAGCAGTACAGTGGAGTTCCATTGTCCTCGTGAGCCGTCAAATGCACTTCCGAAATCAAGACCCACCTGCTTCACGAAAACAGGGACACGAAATATGGTTTTCACCGTGTGAACGATGCGATCCAAGTCTTGCTCCTGTAGCGTTGAAGCGTTGAGGATATAAATCGCATTTATCACGATGGTTTTTGCAGTCCATATTTTTCAATCTTGTTGTACAACGTCACTCTATCGATGCCCAAGATTTCTGCCGAACGAGAAATATTCCAGCCGTTCTGTTCAAGAATCAGTTCGATATGTTCCTTCTCAACTGCAGCTAACGAGCCGGATGATGGTTTCTTTTTCTTATCCAAATTCAAAAGCTGAAAGGGCAAATCCTGAGGCTTGAGGGCAGGCGATGTTCCAATAACCATTGCTCTCTCAATTGCATTTACAAGCTCTCGCACATTGCCAGGCCAATCATGCCTCACAAGAACATCCATTGCCTCAGGTGATATACAATTGATTTGTTTCCCCATCGTCTGCGAATATTTCTTCACAAAATAGTTTGCGATGAGTGGGATATCGGATTTTCGTTCTCGAAGCGGCGGGACGGTGATCGAAAATACATTCAACCGATAATACAAATCCTCGCGGAAAGTTCCGTCTGCGACGGCTTTTTCTAAATCCTTGTTGGTTGCGCAGATCACTCGGAAGTCGACTCTGATGATATCGTTCCCCCCGACACGTGTAAACTGTTTTGTCTCGAGTACACGTAGCAAGTCCATTTGGGTTTTCATTGTAATGTTGCCGACTTCATCGAGAAAAAGCGTTCCGCCGTCAGCAAGCTCAAGTTTTCCTTTTCGCCTATATTGAGCACCCGTAAATGCTCCACGCTCATGGCCGAACAACTCACTTTCAAGGATTCCCTCGGGCAACGCACCGCAGTTGACAGTAACAATAGGGAAAAATTTTCTCTGACTGTTACTATGAATCGCACGGGCGATCAATTCTTTTCCTGTGCCGCTCTCGCCCCGGACCATTACTGTTGTCTCAGTCGACGCGACGGTTTGGATCAATTCGTATACTTTTTTCATCTGTGGCGATTCGCCAACGATATCATCAGCTTTGAAGAACTCAGTGATAGATTCTTTGAGCTTGATATTTTCACCAGTAAGTTTGCGCTGTTTAAGCGCATTCTGTATAAGATGGGAGAGATGGTCAGGGTCCACAGGCTTGGTCACGTAATCAAATGCGCCTCGCTTCAAAGCTTGTACTGCCGATTCTATGGTAGCATGAGCTGTGATGAAAATAATTGTGACGTTCGGATCAAGTTCTATGATTCGTTGTTGCAGTTCTATGCCGTCCATTCCCGGCATCTTGATGTCAAGAAGAATGACATCCCACCGATGAGCCTGAAGTTGTCGTAATGCAGTTGCGGAGTTGTCTGCAACCCCAATAACAAAGCCGTCCTCGCGAAACCACTTCGAGAGAGAATCTCTCACGATGGCTTCATCATCAACAATGAGAATGGAATAATTTGAATTCATAGCATTACAGGTTTAACTTGTTGTTCTGATTTAGAGACTGGCGGTGTACTCTTCGCGTTGGGTAAAGAAAGTGTGAAAGTCGTCCCCTTACTCTGTACTGAAATGGCGGAAATCTTTCCGCCATGACGCTCGGCAATTCCATACACGACAGATAATCCCAACCCAACACCTTTTCCGTCTTTCTTTGTAGTAAAGAATGGCTCGAAAATATGGGGAAGATCTTCTTGTGCAATTCCTACGCCCGTGTCCGATACAGCAATGAGCACTTCATCGCCGTGCGCTGATTGTTTGACGTCGACAGTGATGGTGCCGCCTTCTGGCATTGCTTCGACAGCGTTGACAAGTAGTGCAACGAGTGCTTGTATGATTTGGTTTTCATCGCATAAAAGAGTTACATCACTATCACAGCTCACACTCATACGAACATTGGAAATCTCACAGTGGTGGTGAACAAGGTTAGCAGCTTGTTCAACGATATGCTTCACTGGTGCAAGCCCAAATTCACCAACTTGCTTTTTCGAAAAGAGGAGTAAATTCTTCACGATCGTTCCACAGCGGTCAGTTTCTTTAGCGATCAACTCAATGTCTTCCAGCGTTTGCTTGTTGGCTTGCAGCAGGGCTTCGTCTTTTCGGAGGCGCCGTGCGACGAGTTTCGCATACGTGAGGATCGCTTCAAGAGGATTGTTAAGTTCGTGTGCGACGGTGGCAGAGAGTTTGCCGAGCGACGCCATTTTCTCGATGTGTAAGACCTGTTGATGGATTGTTTTCAGCTCATCTGTTTTCTCACGGACGCGTTGTTGAAGTGTTTCAGACCAGCGGCGATTTTCTTCTTTTTCGTGCAAGAGTGAACGAGTCATTTCGTTGAATGCTTGAGCAAGTGTTCCAAGCTCATCCTTCGTGTGGATCGTCATTTGGTGAGCAAGATTACCGGAGGAAATTTCACGTGTGCCTTTTACTAGGTTTTTTACAGGCTTAAGAACTGTTGACGACAGGAAAAGAACAGAGACTACCGCAACGATCAAGCTCACACCAATGGCAAAGAGAATCATCGTATTCTGTGCTTTTACGATGCTTCCGTCTAATTCTGCTAATGACATTCGTACGTCCAGTACCCCAAGGACTGTGCGGTCGGATGGATGTGCGTGACATGAAGCATTTGAACAAGAAGCTTCGTTGCGGATCGGATTGATGACGCCAAGCACTCGATATCCATCCGATGCCTCATAAATTCTTGTGCGGTCGTTCATAGTCAGCGACTCAAGCGGTTTCTCTTGGTCGTGACATGCAAAACAAGCCTCGGCGTGCATATCGACGACTGACCGTTCCTCATGCTTGTCAGTGGAGAATATGATCTCTCCTCGTTTGTTATAGATACGTATGCCTTCCACGCCCGGCTCTTTCCCAATCAGTCTGATTGTATGGTAAACGTCTTCCTTACGATTGAGCAACATGCTGTAGTTCATCGATTGTTTGATCACATCGCTCATTCTGTTGGCGCTTTGGAGAACTTGTTTCACCATCTGATCGCTGTAGAAATGAACAGTGAAATAGGAATAGCAGCCAACAAGCAGCAACAGTAGGACGATTGAGCCAATGAGGACACGAGCGCTTAGACTGTGGAAAAATGATATACGCATTCCCTCAATTAATGGACAAGTTATATGCCATTGGGAAATGTCAATTGCACACATAGCTTCTTGATTTTAAAAGAAGGATTCTCATTGGTGAAAACAGAAGAGAGAAGATTCTTAATTGTGAGAACGCTTTACTTGGCTAAGAATACAGTACGAAGAAGCTCACAATATTTTTTTGCTCCTATGATATCAGAAACATTTCGCAAAACTGCCCCGCCGTCTTGCATGGTCATGCCGACCTGCATATTGTTTTCTCGCAGCGCTTCATTTAACATTGTTGTGAATCGTGTGAAGTCTCTGCTGTAGCACTGATCTGCCTCCTCTTTTGTCATGAGATTGTCTGCTTCGAGCGCTTGGTCATATACTTGCACCTCGAAGAGCCATCCCGATGTAAGTGCACGCTGACAGATTTCGTGGGGTTCATCAGCGATACGGGCATTCGTCGTAACAATTTTACCGCTGACTGGTGAACGAAGTGGAATAGTCTCACCTTCTAAGATAATCCAGCAGCAAAATTTGCCTGGTTCCACATTTTCTCCAACAGAGGGAAGAGCAATCGCCTTTGGGGAGATGAGGGCAGCAGCAAACCCTGGTTCCAACCCAACACGGATGATGTCCTCATTCATATTTTTCACCCAGCAGTGATCTCTGCTAAAGAGACAATCTTCGCTCGGAAGTTCACAGTGGTACTGTTCGTTAAAGAATGCACCGTGGGATCCTGGAGAGAAGTGCATCCGCATTGCCTTATCGAGCGGACAGTTCTCACAGTCGAACTGGCGGTTACACAGCTGGTAAGAGAGTATGCCAGCCGTCATCCAGATACATCGCAATTTTTCGGGTACGATAGGGTGAGACGATTTATCATCTGATGTAAATCTCATGGTATGATTCTCCCGAAGGGATGGGTTTCAGACTGATAATTCGGCTGAGAAATCAACTGCAAATCTTCGTCGAGATCAAGTATGGGTTTTAGTGTTTGTGTCTCGTATTCGTGTGTGAATAACGGTAGATACTTTGCAGCAAGTCTAAAAATGATGAATCCTACCGTGACGATTGCCATCGTCACAGTGATTTCCATCCATGTTGGGAAGTATGACAGACCCGCCCATGCTTCCATGCCGGTAATGCTGATGTTCATTCGGTTGAGGATGAATCCAAGAATTATCATCACGGCACTGAAAAAAAGTCCGTTGTGATATTGTCTGACTTTCAGCAAAGAGAGTAGAAACAGTGGTGCAACAACACCTACAACAATTTCCAGCCAGTAAAGATATGTTTCCATCCGCGGCAGAAAGAGCAGAGAGATTGTCGAGCGATCTATCAAGTCCATAATTTTCATTGTTAAGTAGGCTGCAAGAATCACAACACTTGCTCTGGCAATATCTGCGAGGAGGTGTAGCTCCAATCCTTTCTTGAATGCCCGTGCACTTAAGAACGACTCAAAAATGATCATAGCACATCCCACAGCAATTGCTGAGAAGAAAAAGAACACAGGAAGATACGGTGTGTACCAGAGTGGGTAAAGTTTTTCAGGCACAATAAGGTAAAGAGAGCCAAGTGACGATTGGTGTAGCGTTGATAATAACACACCGATGATGATAAGTGGAAGAGTAATGCGCTTGAAGACTTTTAGCGTTCGAGTCATGTTGAATTTCTCTAAGACAACGGGAGAGAACTCCAGTGCAAGTACGGCTGTGTACAACATCACGCACCAAGCAACTTCGAACATCACTGAGTGCGGATTCCACATAATAATGGCGTGCCAAATCTGAAGCGGTCGTCCCAGATCGTACAGCAAGGCGACGATGACAAGGAGATAGCCAAGAAACGCTGTGAGGATTGTCGGTCGCAGGATTGGCTCGAATCGTTTGATGTGAAAAATGTGAACGATTGCTGCAAGCGTGAAACCACCGGCGGCGAGACCGACTCCGCAAAGAATGTCGAAGCCAATCCACAATCCCCATGGAAATTCATCACTCAGATTCGTTGTACCACCGAGTCCCTTCGCGAATCTGACGTAAGTAACATAGATTCCAGCGGTGATGATTATTGTCCCGACCGTTTTCCAAAATGTCAGAGATTTAAGATAGTTCTTCATGCTTATCTCCTTGCTCGTTATTCTTCTGGTCTTTCTTCTTTTGCAGTGCTCGTTCGTACTCACGTACATAGGTTCGACGGTTTGTGATCCACCAGATGCCATACAACAACACCCCGCCAACTGTGACGACAGTCGGAATTTTTGAAAGTGCATTCCAGGTCAACAAAGGCAATGCAGTGGTTTCTAACTGCGTCTTAAACCCGAGCCGCTCGAACGGAATACTCGATAAGTACAGCACCGATGTCCCACCGACTTCTTGCAATCCGTAAATTCTATCAACGTATTTTTCGGGTTCTGCTTTAATTCGCTCATAAGCTTCCCGAATCAGATCGTCACGGTCACCGAATTTTGTAGCACCGGTTGGACACGCTTCTGCACATGCTGGCTGTAAGCCTTGCTTGATGCGGTCATAGCAAAAGCGGCATTTCTGGACACGGGGATAGGTGCTGTTCCATTCATACCGAGGTACTTGAAACGGACAGGCTTGGATGCAATACCGACAGCCAATACATTTTGATTCATCGTAGAGGACGGGACCCTCAGCAGTCTTCGTGAAGGCACCGACGGGACATACGGAAACACATGTGGGATCTATGCACTGTTGACACAGTCGTCGTACAAAGACATCATCGTGCTCTTCTAGCGTTGTGTAAGCAGTGGCTGATAATTTTTTCTCTTCTCCTTCAGGAAGATTATTTTCTTTCTTGCATGCTTCCTGGCACGCATTGCAGCCAATGCACATTGTCAGGTCGATGAGAAGCGCTTTCTTTTTCATGGCTCTCTCCTCTTGAATTATTGCACTCGGAGGAATTCCTGATCGATCTGCTGCCAGACTACATCGTCCATAACATTTAATACGCCAGCAATCGGTGGGCCACCTTCCTGCAAGTAAGCAGGTTGAAGCGATCCATTTCGTCCTAACCCGGCAAGTAGATCACGCAGGCGATGGAATTCGTGTTGAATCCATGTTCGCGTCTCGTCGCCGATCAACATATGTTTCACCTCCTTGAGCTTGAGTGGCTTGATCATGTATGCCCAGCCATCGCTAAAGAGCTGTTCTTTTAATAATTTAGGATTTTTTGGAAGCTCATCATTCGCTGTGAGGATATGACCTTCAATCGGTGAGCGTATCGTCAGAAGATGATCTTTCTCTTTCAACAAAATGATTGGGTCTCCTCTTCGTACTTCTTCACCAGGTTGCTTTAACAAGGTGATTTCAGGATGCGCGAGCAGACCTGAAATAAAATCATCAACGCCGATCCGGATTTTGCCAGATGGGAACAAATTCAACCACGTGTGCGATGGTGCAAAGAAAATTCCTTCAGGCAGACGGACTGCAAATGTCTCTGCAGGTTTTCTTGTAGCGACTGCTGTTTGTGGCACCGGCTGCTTACGTCGTTGGATGATCCAATCAATGGTCAAGAAGATGATGATGGTTGCAATGACAAACAGAACTGTCATGGTTTTTCTCCTTTCTTTCTTTGTTCATCTTCTATAAGTGAAAGAATCATGCCAGAGTAAAACCTCCGGAAATCAATGAGAATGAATACCTTGAACTTAGCACAATGTTGGGAAATTCAACATTCGAACGGAGAAAGGTTGAGAAGTGTTGTAAGTCTTTACAGTGTAAAACGAATCACGATGTAGAAATCTTCAACATGCACTGCTGAGATTTCTTACACCAGCATACCTCAAAGTTTAAATCCAAGGTGACAGGGATTGAAGTATCGTAGCATCAATTTTCTCGTTCATCCACATGCTGTAGAGTGGATGGAATATATTCTTTGGAATGCTGGCTGTTAGTAGCGTGTGCAAGATGCTCATAGATTTTCCACCGCACATAGACATCATCTTGTGCGAATGCTGCTAATTCTTTTGCGCGTTCAGGGTAACTCTTTTCGAGCATTTTAAATCGTGTTTCTAATTGCGTAAATTCCCTCAATGGAAGTTTCGGCGGCTTTGAATCGAGTTTGAAAGGATTCTCACCTTTCTTTGCAAGCATTGGATTGTAGCGGAAAAGCTGCCAATAGCCTGTATCCACAGCGACTTTTTGGTTGTGCATTCCTTTTCCCATGTCAATACCGTGGGCGATGCAATGGCTATAAGCAATGATAAGTGAAGGACCATCATACGCTTCCGCTTCGAGGAATGCACGAAGAGTTTGCGTATCGTTCGCTCCCAATGCAACTTGCGCGACGTACACGTTTCCGTACGTCATCGCAAGGAGAGCAAGGTCTTTCTTTGCTGTCTGTTTTCCTCCTGCAGAAAATTTTGCAACAGCCGAACGCGGAGTTGCTTTTGACGTTTGCCCTCCAGTGTTAGAATATACTT
Source organism: Ignavibacteriota bacterium (assembly GCA_016209795.1). Classification (GTDB taxonomy): domain Bacteria; phylum Bacteroidota; class Ignavibacteria; order UBA10030; family SZUA-254; genus JACQVI01. The sequence continues at coordinate 6,368 of JACQVI010000104.1, read as the reverse complement.
CCGTATCAAGCACGAGGACGTTAACATTCCGTCCTGATGCAAGGACATGATCGAGACCGCCGTAACCGATATCGTACGCCCATCCATCACCTCCTATGATCCAGATACTGCGTTTGACGAGGTTGTCGACAATGGCTAGGAGGTGATAAGCCTTGTCAGAAGCATCGGATTTGGCATCAGAATCTATAATAGCTTGCAATTTTTCTTTCAGGATTTTGACCTGCTCTCGTTGCTCGTAAATGCCTGCTTCGTGAGACTGATCGGTGTTCAGGATGGCAGACGCAAGAACATCGCCAACCACTGAAGCAAGCTTGGCTAGAAGTTCTTTTGCCATCTCAGTGTGTTTGTCAATCGTCAAGCGCATTCCAAGACCGAATTCTGCATTGTCTTCGAAGAGGGAATTTGACCATGCGGGACCTCGTCCCTCTGCATCGGTTGTCCATGGAACGGTAGGGAGGTTGCCACCGTAAATTGACGAGCATCCAGTTGCATTCGCAATGATTGATCGATCACCAAAAAGCTGGCTTACCAATTTCACATATGGTGTCTCACCACACGCTGCACAAGCACCTGAGTATTCAAATAACGGTTGTAAAAATTGAGAGCCTTTCACACTATCGATCTTTACCCGGCGTCGATCAATTTCGGGCAGCCGCAGGAAGAAGTCATAGTTCAATCGTTCCTGTTCCCGTAGAGGAGGCTGGGGCTTCATGTTAATTGCTTTTATTCTTGTTTCTGTTTTACTCTTTGCTGGACACACCTCAACACAGAGACCACAGCCCGTACAATCTTCTGGAGCAACTTGAATTGTGTATTTCATTCCTTTGTACTCAAGTCCTTTGTAATCCATCGACTTAAACGTAGGAGGTGCATTCGACAGTAGATTTGACTCATACACTTTCACACGAATCGTTGCATGAGGACACACGATAACACACTTATTGCATTGGATGCAGATGTCCGGTTCCCATACGGGTATCTCAAGCGCAATATTGCGTTTTTCCCATTGTGCCGTTCCGACGGGGAAGGTACCGTCGATTGGCATAGCGCTGACAGGCAGAGTATCGCCCTTTCCTGCGACCATTGGACCTATGACGTTGCGAACATACGCCGGAGCTTTTTCTAAAACCGGTGGCGCGGTATCGACGCTACTTGTCACCTTATCTGGCACCGCGACTTCAAACAGATTTGCAAGCGTTTCATCGACTGCCTTGAAATTCTGCCTCACAACGTCTTCGCCTTTCTTACCGTACGTTTTTTCAATAAACTGCTTGATTGCAGCGATGGCTTGTTCGCGGGACAATACGCCAGAGATTGCAAAGAAACACGTCTGCATAATCGTGTTGATACGTCCACCCATTCCTGATTGTCGCGCAACTTTGTATGCATCGATGACAAAAAACTTCAGATGTTTCTCAACGATGTGTTTCTGAATTTGCCGAGGAACTTTGTTCCAGACGTCTTCGGGACCGTAGATACTGTTCAATAGAAATGTCCCATTTGGTGCAGCAGTCTCAAGGACATCGTACTTTTCCATAAAGAACCACTGGTGACAGGCGATGAAATTTGCTCGATTGATAAGGTATGATGAATGAATTGGCTCTGGGCCAAAACGTAAGTGCGAAGTTGTCGTTGAGCCGGATTTTTTCGAGTCGTACACAAAATATCCCTGCGCATGGAAATCTGTCGTTTCACCGATAATCTTGATAGAATTCTTATTGGCGCTCACAGTCCCGTCAGCGCCGAGACCGTAGAAAATCGCCCGTACGACATCATTCGATTCTGTCGTAAAAGAGGGATCGTACTCAAGGCTTGTGCGTGTGATGTCGTCCGTAATGCCCATGGTGAAGTGATTTTTGGGCTGATCCTTTTTCAGTTCGTCAAATACCGCTTTCACCATCGCTGGTGTGAATTCCTTGGATGACAAACCGTACCGACCGCAGATAACAGATTTGAGATTTGAGGTTTGGAATTTAAGACTTGTCTCAAAAAGGGCAGTTACAACGTCCTGATACAACGGCTCGCCAATAGCACCGGGTTCCTTGGTGCGGTCAAGGACAGCAATTGATTTTACTGTGAATGGAAGAGCCTTGATGAAATGTTCAACGGAAAATGGTCGGAACAGTCGTACTTTGATCAAGCCGACATTCTCACCTTTTGCATTGAGATATTCAACGGTCTCTTGTACTGTTTCTGTCCCCGAACCCATCATGACAATGACACGTTCGGGATTTGGTGCACCGACATAATCAAACAATGAGTATTTTCGTCCAACTGCTTCTGCAAATTTATCCATTACGCCCTGCACGATGGCTGGACATTCGGCATAAAATGGATTGACAGTCTCTCGTGCCTGGAAGAATACATCAGGGTTTTGTGCAGAACCTCTGAGCACAGGATGGTCTGGTGAAAGTGCTCGTGCACGATGCGCCCGGATCAATTCTTCATCAATCATTGCTCGAAGATCATCGTCGCTTAACTGCTCGATTTTCATTACTTCATGGGATGTTCGAAAGCCATCAAAAAAATGGATGAAAGGGACGCGTGCTTCAAGAGTTGCCGCCTGTGCTATCAAGGCAAAGTCCATTACCTCTTGAACAGAATTCGATGCTAATAGTGCCCATCCTGTTGACCGAACAGCCATCACATCGCTGTGATCGCCGAAGATTGAAAGTGCATGTGTGGCAACTGTTCTCGCTGCGACATGAAAGACTGTTGATGTCAGCTCGCCAGCAATCTTGAACATGTTGGGAATCATGAGGAGAAGCCCTTGCGACGAGGTAAACGTCGTTGCTAACGCCCCCGTTTGCAGTGCACCATGAATAGCACCTGCGGCTCCTCCTTCGCTTTGCATCTCAACAACAAGCGGAACCGTCCCCCACAAATTTTTCTTGCCTTGTGCAGACCATTCATCACACAATTCACCCATTGGAGATGATGGAGTAATGGGATAGATGGCAATGACTTCGTTTAACTTATGTGCAATATAGGCGGCTGCTTCGTTGCCGTCGATGGTCATCATTTTTCGATGAGATGTTGTATTCATAAGGAACATTTGAAATGATAAGGACCCCAAAAGTTTTAACCAATCAAAACCGCTCCTTGGTTGACTTGTATTTTTTCAGGATGTTCGATCCTATAAGAATGAGTTATAGTCACTGTTGCTCGTATCATCGCTGAAATGGCACAATATTTCGTTGTAGAAAGTTCAATGGCACGCTCGACTTCTGCCGGATTGATGTTCTTTCCATAGAATACGTATTCAACGTGAATATCGGTGAAGACCTGCGGATGTTCCTCTCGAACATTACCGGTCAGATTGACTTCAAACCCCTCAAGAGGAACACGTTTCTTTTTCAGAATCGGAATAACATCGCTTGCAGTGCATCCTCCAAGTGCCATTAAGAGTAACTCTTTTGGACGAGAACCGGCTTCACTCCCTCCGAAAGCTGCAGGTCCATCCATAATAACCCAGTGGTTTGAATCCGATTTTGCTGCAAGAGTAATTCCTTGCAGTTGCTTTACAAATGCGCGTTTTGTTGCCATGTAATCTCCTCGAAAAAGTTATCAGTTGATATTTCGCTTTCCTACTTATGCAAAGGATATACCGACTTCAAAACAGTTAAAATTATCTTCCGTACCCCACACAATCCTTTTTCTCTTATCAGAGATGAAAGGGCTGGTGGATATATTTCTCAGTGCTGAGAGTCTACAGATTTTCTTGCGTAATATCCTGTTAATTCTCCTTTAAACTAAGCTCTTTATCTGGCATAAGAATTGACATTTTAATGATCAGAATTAGAACTTTTGTAAGAAATATTTATAACTTTACTAGCAATCTCTGTCGCCGATGAATATCGGTATCCTTAAAGAAGATCCACGTCGTGAGCGGCGCATTGCCTTGACGCCTGCGGCTGTACAATCTCTCGTCAGTGTAGGACACATTGTTTACGTTGAAAAAGATGCGGGAGACGCTTCACATTTTTCCAATGAGGACTATAAAGATATTGGAGCTCATGTGGTTTATATGCGTGATGAAGTGTTTGGGCGATCTGAAGTGCTTCTCAAGATTTTGTCGCCGACAGAGGAAGAATGTAATCGGCTCACTAATTCTCAGATTCTTTTTTCTTTTCTCCATTTGGCTGTCACAAAAACTCGTATCATGGAAACACTTCTGCGCAAGCATATTTGTTCAATTGCCTATGAGCTGATTGAAGATGGTTCAGGGAATTTGCCAATTCTGCAGGAGATGAGTGAAATTGCAGGTCAGATGTCGATTCATATTGCAGCTCGTTATCTCGAAAGCATCAATAATGGACGCGGAATTGTGCTCGGAGGAATTTCCGGTGTTCCTCCAGCATTGGTGGTTGTGATTGGCGCAGGAACCGTTGGTCAGGTAGCGACTCGCACCGCGCTTGGGGTAGGGGCAAAAGTTATCGTGTTCGACAAGGACTTGAGTCGATTGCGATCGATTGAAAATCGATGTGGTCATTACGTAAGTACGGTAGTCACCAATCAATATAATCTAGTAAAGGTTCTTCGTCATGCCGATGTGGTGATTGGTGCTATCCTCATGAAAGGTGAACGAGCCCCACATGTTGTCAGCGAGGAAATGGTGAAACAAATGAGACCCGGATCAATCATCATTGATGTTTCCATTGATCAAGGTGGCTGCATCGAAACAAGTCGTCCGACAACATTGGAAAATCCAACGTACATTCTTCACAATGTGATCCACTACTGTGTGCCGAACGTGGCAGCCAATGTTGCACGCACAGCCACTTACGGTCTTACTAACGCTCTGCTGCCATACCTTTCTGAAATTGCAGCAAAGGGGATTGATGGTGCACTCAATGAGAATCAAGGACTTGCTCGTGGTGTATGCACATACAAGGGAGCCTGTACAAAAGATGTTATCGCTCGACGATTTGAGCTTCCGTCTATTGATGTTTACTCACTTGTGGCTGTTTGAGGAATCAGTATGCATTGGATTGACCGCTATAAATCGAAGCTGAAAACTCCCGAAGAGGCAGTACGATGTATTCAATCAGGTCAGCGAGTGTACGTACATCCCGGCTGTGCAGTTCCCAGTGTGCTTGTTAATGCTATGAGCGTAGGGTACCTGGAGCTTGAAAATGTCGAGGTTATTCACCTTCTCACCGTCGGCAAGACGCGTTATTCGTTACCCGAGATGGAAGGTCATTTCCGTCATAATGCATTGTTTATTGGGAAGAATGTCCGCGATGCGGTTAATGATGGTCGGGCCGACTTTACGCCGGTCTTCCTGTCCGAGATACCGGACTTGTTTTATCGCGGCATTCTTCCCATCGATATCGCCCTGATTCAAGTCTCCCCACCCGACGAACACGGGTTCTGCAGTTTTGGTGTTGGAGTCGAGTGCACGAAGCCAGCGACGGAAGTTGCAAAAATCGTGATCGCTCAGGTCAATCCTAACATGCCACGCACACTCGGAGACTGCTTCATTCATGTCGATAAGTTGACGTACTGTGTTGAAGCAGATGTGCCCCTTCAGGAACTACCACAGGTTGATAAAGACGTCACTCCCGAAGAGGCGAATGTTTTTCGCCGCATAGGAAAAAATATCGCCAACCTGATTGAAGATGGCTCTACGCTGCAATTGGGGATTGGCAGTATACCTGATGCTGTCTTGTCGCACCTGTATGGCAAGCGCCATTTAGGATTGCACACAGAAATGTTCTCCGATGGCGTCGTGAGTCTTGTCGAGGAAGCAGTTATTACTAATGAAAGAAAGACACTGCATCCTGGAAAGATCGTTGCCTCCTTTGTGCTTGGTTCCCGCTCGCTTTTTGATTTCATTGACAATAATCCAATTATTGAGTTCCACCCTTCCCACTATGTTAATGATCCATTCATCATTGCAAAGAATGATAAGATGGTTGCGGTAAACTCGGCAATTGAAATCGACCTCACCGGACAAGTCTGTGCCGATTCCATCGGAAAGCAATTTTACAGCGGCTTTGGTGGACAGGTTGATTTCATCCGCGGCGCTGCTCGCAGTAAGGGTGGCAAACCGATTATTGCATTGCCTTCAACAGCGAAGTGTGGAGAGCTTTCAAGAATTGTCCCACACCTTGCCGAGGGCGCAGGGGTGACAACATCCCGCGGTGATGTTCATTACGTTGTTACGGAATATGGTGTTGCTGATTTGTATGGGAAAACGGTTCGTGAACGTGTAAAGGCATTAATTGAAATAGCGCATCCAGATTTCCGTGAAGAGTTGGAAGAATTTGCCACGAGCCAAAAATATGGTGCCTTTCAGGGCACACATGAACTAAACGAGAGCGTACGCATTGCAGTGTAGAGGAGAAGATGATACAACAAAAGTG
>JACQVI010000109.1 GCA_016209795.1 Ignavibacteriota bacterium | reverse complement strand
CACCCTGATTATCATCTCAAGGGGAGAGAGAATAAATCATTTAATGTTGTCTCTACAAACCAATAGCAGAAAATTTAACATCCACAGGTATCTCCGGCTGGCAGAGGTTTGGACTTGAATACATTATTAATCAAAGTCACCACGTCTGCCGGACTGGGTGGACCATCTGATTTGTTTACGTCAGCTGAACACGGGTTAACTCCCACAGGCAAAGGCTTGGACTTGAATACTGTATTAATCAAAGTCACCACATCTGCTGGAGTGCGGTTCCCATTTAAAGGTGTAGCCAGATCTCCAACTATTACCTGCACACAGCCCAGTAATGGCACAGCGAGGGATGGGTTTGAGGTATCACTACTGGTTATAGTAAGAGTAGCGCTAACTAATCCACCAGCAGATGGAAGAGATGGATTGAAAGTCACTTTAACTGGTTGAGATGAGGCACCTGGTACTGAAAAAGTTGTGAGGTCAACAGAAAACACCGACGTGTCAGAAGCAATGTTGGAAACCTCCAAAGTATCCGGATAACCCAAATTTCTGACATTCACGGTAAGTGTTTCTGCCTGGTTTATAATTACATCTCCAAAGTCAAGTGTATCAGGTAACACACTTATCTTGGGCGTTCCAATTTCAAGGAAAGTAACCTTAGACGTGTATGCCTGGTGAAAGCCGGTTCTATTATCCATCCAGCATGGCCAGACGGTCCCCTGCAAAGCACTAACACCGATGTAGGAACCCATATAATTAACAGCACCCGCTGGGCGGCGAACCCCTTTAGGCAAGAAAGGAACATCGCTCACTAAAATATCTTCAAATGTTTCTCCCCCGTCGAGCGAGGCCGAGATATAAACTTCAGCAGAGTCATTGGCGGGAAAATTACGGCTATCATAATATACCACGAACAAAGCCCCGGTAATCGGATCCACACTCATCCAAGGCATGAAGTGGTCTTTGCCGCTGGTATCCTGATTTACTTTTTGGGGAGAACTCCAACTGCTTCCTCCATCAGTGGAGCGAATCAGGAAAATATCAGGTAGTGTGGGATTTTCTTCGGCGTACACAATGTATATCCATCCTCGCCGTGGACCGCTACCGCGGTCGACAGCCATAGATGGATAATTGAAGTATAATAGACCCTTACTACTTCCTTCGTAATTGATTGAGCGAATACTTGTAGCGGTCTCCCAGGAAACTCCGCCGTCGGTCGATTTATTAAAGCCCAGGAGGCTTCCTCCCCCTAAGTCGTATGCTGACCAGGTCGCGTATAATACACTATCGGGACTCACTGCAAGATTAACTCCAGCGGTACTAGGGGGAATCTTGTTTCCGACAATCGTCCCACTGATTATTACAGGAGCCGAGAAATCCTGCCCTCCATTTGTGGAACGGGAAAACTTGACGGGCCAGGGATTGAAATTTCGATCGGAATAGGCTGTGTATAGATAATTCTGGTAGGGACTGGTTGCATTTATGTCCACCGCCATGTGGAGCTTATCTACAAGCAGATCATCCGTAAATGCAAAGGTGGTCGAGTCCCAGTTCAGGCCGCTGTCAGTTGACCGAGAAACCATCACATTTGAGCCAGGGAATCGAACCACTAATGCTGCCACAAAGAGATTTCCATCGATATCGACCCCAACCGCAGGATCTACTATGCCGTGAGACGGGTTCGCCGTAGGCAAAGTATCACTTCCGGTCCACGTAACTCCACCATCGGAAGTATAGTGCCACCCCACGCGTGCGCGTGCAACAGCGCCAGTATCATTTGCTATCCACGTAGCCAAGACGATATTCGGATTTAAAGGATGTGTCGCTATTGATACTTCATATTGCTGCATCCCGGGATTTGGATGGATTTGAATGTTAGGATCGACAACAGCCGCTCCTTTTTTCAACTGAACAACTCTGGACCCTTTCGACCCGGATGAGAGTTGAGAGTGGCTTTTCTGCTCCTTTTCACTCGCCGAGGATGAAATAAAAAAACAAAAGATTAGCACTATCAGTGCT
>JACQVI010000103.1 GCA_016209795.1 Ignavibacteriota bacterium | reverse complement strand
GCCATATTCATAATGACAATTTCCATATTTGGACAAGATAGTTCCCCTAAGCAGCTCAAAGTCGGCGACGCAGCTCCTGACTTCACTCTTCCGTATGCAACAAGGGATTCCGTTGTATCTGAAGATTTAAAACTTTCAAGTCTCATCGGAAAGAAAAACATTGTCCTTGCCTTCTACCCTGCTGATTGGAGCGGTGGATGCACGAAGGAGATGTGCACGATGCGTGATAACTTCGCTGACCTTTCAAAGCATGACGCTGAAATCCTCGGCATCAGCGGAGATTATGAGTGGTCGCATCACGAGTGGGCGAAGTATCACAATCTTCCATTCAAATTAGTTGCCGATCATCATCACGAGGTAGCGAAGACCTACAGCAGCTATAATCCTGATTACGGGTACAACAAGCGCACTGTATACATCATCGACAAACGGGGGAAGATCACTTATATCGATCTTGAATATAAAGCAAGAGACCTAAGCTCGTTTGAGAAGCTGAAGGAAGCATTGAAGAAGTTGCAGTAGCAAAATCCAAGCTCCAATTCTCAAATCTCAAATAAATTCTGATAACCAGTTTTGAATATGACACACTTTTGTAGCCGATTCAAGTTCTCTTGGAATTTGGGATTTATTTGGGCATTCGAATTTGTATTTTGGAATTTCATCCTTGTGTCAGTAACTTTTACCCAAACCATCGATTTGCTCCATCTTCCTGAAGAGAAACATCTCAAAAACATCCGACAGCTAACATTCGGTGGACAGAACGCCGAAGCGTACTTCTCATTCGACAATCAAAAACTCATCTTTCAGTCTGAACGGGATACTTTCAAGTGTGATCAAATTTTTTCAATGAACATAGACGGAACGAATGTAAAACTGTTCTCTACGGGCCAAGGCAAGACAACGTGTTCGTACTTTCTCCCTGATGGTGCTCACTTCATCTATGCATCAACACATCTTGCTGGAGACACTTGTCCCCCGACGCCAGATCGCAAGAAGGGCTATGTGTGGCCAATTTACTCAAGCTTTGACATTTTTGTTGCAGATACGAACGGAGCCATCGTCAAGCAGTTAACCGACACCCCTGGATATGATGCTGAGGCTGTAGTCTCTCCAAAAGGAGATAGGATTGCTTTCACGTCAACACGCAATGGCGATCTTGATATTTACTCAATGGACCTTGATGGGACTGAAGTGCGCCAGTTGACACATGAACCTGGCTACGATGGTGGACCTTTCTTTTCACCAGACGGTAAGAAAATTGTCTATCGTGCCTATTACCCAAAGACTGAAAAAGAAATCGCTGATTACAAGAAATTGTTAGCCGAAGAAAAAATTAGACCGATGAGCTTACAGATATGGATGATGGATGCAGATGGATCAAACAAGCATCAGGTTACCAATAATCAGGCTGCAAACTTTGGACCTTTCTTCCACCCAGACGGCAAACGAATTATTTTTTCATCGAACATGGCTGATACATCAAGTCGTCCTATGAACTTTGATCTTTATCTGATTAACATCGATGGCACTGGACTGGAGCAAATCACCCATTCACCTGTTTTTGATGGATTCCCTATGTTCAGTTCTGATGGCAAGAAGCTCGTTTTTGCCTCCAATCGTAACGCAAAAGTACAAGGAGAGACCAATATCTTCATTGCAGATTGGGTGCCATGAATGAAGACTTCGATGGCAAAGTCATCCTTGTCAGTGGTGCATCACGCGGCTTGGGTGAAGCGCTTGTTCTTGGGTTTGCGAAGAAGAAAGCATTGGTTGCTTTTTTGTCACGAGATAAAGGCCGACTCAAAAATCTTTCAGCAACGTTGGAAACAATCCATGCCCAATATATCTATCAAGCGTTCGATATTAGAGATGAAGTTGCAGTCAAACAATTCATCACTGAAGTTACAAGTCAATGGAAAAAAATCGATGTTCTCGCCAATAATGCATCTGTCCTAGGACCACGTGCCGATATCGCTTCCTATCCCCTTTCTGAGTGGAACGATGTTCTGGATATCAATATTACCGGAACATTCTTGTTAACGAAATATGTTCTCCCGATCATGGAGAATCAACGAAGTGGGTCAATTATCAACGTGAGTTCATCGGTAGGAAGAGCAGGCAGAGCACGTTGGGGCGCATACGCAGTTTCTAAATTTGGTATTGAGGGCTTGACTCAGGTTCTTGCAGATGAAGTGAAGCACTATGGTATACGAGTGAATTCTGTAAATCCCGGGAAAATGGCAACAGAAATGCGACGTGTAGCTTATCCTGAGGAAGATCAGTCAAAGCTTAAAAAGCCCGAGGATATTCTCGATGTGTTTTTCTACTTGGCATCCGGTCAATCAAAGAATGTCACTGGTAAACAATTCGATGCACAACATTTTCAGGTTTGACAACTATACAACGTAATAACTAATACCATTCAATCCTTATGAGCAAATTATTACTTTTCATTACTATTGTT
>JACQVI010000106.1 GCA_016209795.1 Ignavibacteriota bacterium | reverse complement strand
GCTTCATCGCTACAAGCTTTCTATGAACACCAGTAACGATAGTAGAAAATTAATAAAAAAACCCATCCATTTTTTGATGGACGGGTTATTTGACAAACGATAGATAAAGGTGTATTGTATACAACACTATCTCCTACGTTTGCACCGTAGTGATGGCTGTTAGAGATAGTGATAATTAATATTCGTCGCTTTCATCCTCAAAAAACATATCACTTTCGCTTGGATAATCTGGCCAGATGTCTTCCATGCTCTCGTACAGCTCATCAGAGTCTTCCAATTCCTGGAGGTTTTCGATCACCTCGACAGGGGCACCAATACGCATAGCGTAGTCTATCAGTTCCTCTTTGGTAGCAGGCCATGGTGCTTCATCAAGATATGAAGCTAATTCCATTGTCCAAATCATAGTTAATACTCCTCAAACTTCATTCTCAAAAGAAATAACAGAGTTCTTCATAGAAAAGTTCACAAACAAAAACCTACAATACCATACAGTTATCGTGTTAATGAGCTAAGAGTTGCCTCTGGTACTCTTGCAGACTGACATCATCGAAAAAGAAATCAGCGGGATTGCGACAAACTCCATGGTGTCGTACTTCATAATGAAGATGAGGTCCGTTTACGAGTCCACTTTTCCCACTTTTCGCAATAAGATCTCCACGTTTCACACGCTGTCCTTCGCGCACCAACACTTTAGAGAGATGAGCATAAAGGGTTTGATAACCATAACCATGATTAATGACAACTACTATTCCATACCCCCCACCACTTTGTCCAGCCACTTGGACGATACCGTTGGCCGCAGCGGCGACAGGAGTGCCAACATCATTAATGATATCAAGACCCTCGTGCGCCTTAAAGATTCCTAACACAGGATGCATTCTTTTACCAAAATCTTTCGCAGAATAAAAACCATCCATTGGTTTTAGCGCTGGCATAGCTGCAAACAGTCCCTTGTTCGAATCGTACTTTCGAATTATTTCTGAGTAACTTTGTGCTTGCACTCGTACTTCACTATTCAACGACTGCAATGTGGATGAAATCGATTGAAGAAGTTGATTTGTCTGTCCTGAAATTCCGGAAAATAGTAGCTCATTGACTGCGCCACCAGTTCCAGCTACCTTCGTTTCATTATCGAGTTGCGGTAAATCAACCAATAACCGTAATTGGTCGCCTTGTTTGGCTACTTTGTCCAGATGTGATTTGAGATCTACCAGTTCTGAAGTTAAATTCCTGAGGTTCTCTCGCAGCATTCTGTTTTCTTGTGCTAACTCGTTCAGGCGACTATTACCGAGGTGCAAAAAATTATAATAGAACTGATTGACACCAAACACGAGGACCAAGCAAAACACTAGCAGCCCGAGTATAATTCCACCTAATTTTAGCCAAAACCACTTGATCTCGTGAAGTTTTAGTTGGTTATCAGAATACCAAAAAATTTTTTTATGTCGGTTATGATTAATCAAGTCCACGTTCAATACATGGTTCCTAAAACTTTGTTTCCTTCAAAAAAACCCTTCAATGGGCGTTAAAAACCATTGAATTGGCTCAAAAGTAAACATAATTTACCTGTTTGTCAAGACTTTTTTATAAAAACGTGAGATTACTCAAAGTCGTGTTCGAAATAATCAATTGCCCGTTCGCCGATATGCTTGCTTTTTTCTGAGATAACAGCTTCCAGCCTTTTCGTAAATTCCTTTGCAGCATCATAGCCATAGTGTTTTAAAAGGTAATTGAGCGCAATCACTTCACAGATAACTGTAACGTTTTTCCCTGGGAAGATGGGCAATTCAACATGCGGAAGCTGCACATTCAAAATAGTCATACCTTCATCATCAAGACCCGTCCGGGTATAATCTTCATCAGGTCGCCACTCCTGCAGTTCAACCACAACTTCGACTCGCTTCTGAAAACGGATTGCCCGAATGCCAAACATACTTCGCACATCAAGGAGTCCAAGACCGCGGATTTCCATAAAATGCTTCACTAAATCAGTCCCCGAGCCCATCAATATGCCCTCTCCTTTACGGGTAATCATGACGACATCATCTGCAACAAGCCGGTGACCCCGTTCAACCAGATCGAGTGCAATCTCACTTTTTCCTATTCCCGATCGTCCAATGAGCAACAACCCTACACCATAGACATCAACGAACGAGCCATGAACAACAGTTTGCGGTGAAAACTGATCATCAAGAAAATCACTCAAAAAGTAAATCAATTTTGTTGTCTCAAATGGTGTCTGAAATATTACCACCTGATGTTCTTGTGCCTGTTGTAACAGTATGTCGTCAACTTTGTTATTGTTTGTCACAATGATACAGGGGATATCAAATTGAAAAAGTGTTTGAACGGATTTTAACCGTTGCGATGACTCCAGTTGATCGAGGTAACACATTTCGGTGTTCCCAAAAATTTGGATCCGATCGTATCTGAACAGCTCTACGTAGCCAGCCAATGCGAGACCCGGTCTGTGTAGATTTTTGTCCTTGATTTCTTTGTGGAAGCCTGATTCTCCAGTGAGCAAGCTTAGTCGTAGCCGCTCCTTGTTTGATTCATACAAGAAACCGACCGATATACTTTGCTTGATAGTTTCTTTGAGATTCTTAAAAGTCATTCTTCGTCCTCGCTGAGTACTTCAACTGTTTCTTGCTTGACCCGACGTAACTTTCTTTTATTTTTTAATCGGACTTTTGTCTTATACTTTGCGAGCTGCCTCTCTATCTTGCCGATAACAAGATCAATCGATTTGTGAAAATCTTCTGAACGTTCTTTTGCGGTCAGTATGGTTCCGTGGACATGCAAATTGATCTCAGCGGTTTTAACACTGTTAGAGGGCCGTTCATAGCTTAGAATGATGTCCGTTCGCACGACGCCGTCATAGTATTTATCTAACTTCTTTACAGAATTGATGGCATGCTCTCTGACATCATTGTGTGCTTTGAATTTTCTTGCTGTAAAATGAATATGCATCGCTTATCCCTTTCCAACCAATATCATGTTACGCTTTCGGATGCGCCTGTTCATAGATATGCTTTAATCGATCAACGGTTACGTGTGTATACAATTGTGTTGTTGATAAACTTTCATGACCAAGAAGTTCCTTAACGGCACGGAGGTCTGCTCCACGATTAAGCATATGCGTGGCAAATGAATGCCGTAATACGTGTGGACTTTTCTTCACCATATCCGAAACCTGACTTATATATTTCTTAACAATCAGGTAAACTGCTTTAGGGTAGATTCGTTGTCCACGCGAGGTTAGAAAAATAGCATCTCGATCTATTTCTGTTGTCTGGTCTGCAAAGAAAGAATCTCGCCCTTTCAGGTAGCTTTTCAAGGCTTCCTTAGCTTTCCTTCCTATCGGTACAACCCGATGCTTGCTTCCCTTTCCCAACACTTTGATTGTCCCATTGTTAAAATCAACATTCTCAAGGCGGAGATCAACAAGCTCACTTAACCGGATACCTGTACCATACAGAAGCTCAAGAATTGCTCGGTCACGCAGTCCTTCTACCGTGGATCGGTCAGGAAGATTCATCATCTGATCGACGTAAGGCTCATCAAGAAACGATGGAAGTTTTTTTGGCAACCGAGGTGTCAGAACATGTAATCCAGGATTGTGCTTCATGATTTTTCGTTTAACGAGAAATCTAAAGAACGATCGGACAGCGGCAAGTTTACGAGCCGCACTACTCTTCTTTTTCCCTCTCTCCATAAGATCACCAAGAAAAAGTCGGATCGTTACGTGATCAATATCTGAATAATGAATTGATCTTTCCGAAAAATGCCTACGCAAGAATTCATGAAATTGTTGTAAATCATCTTCGTAGGCAGAAACTGTATGAGAGGAGTAGTTTCTATCCTTGCCGAGATATTCGAGAAATTGCTGGATATGTTCACTTATCAATGATGTCATGAGCTTACCACAGCAACTTCTTCTTTTTCGACCTCACTTTTGCATGAAGGGCATTTGAGATATTCGCCCCGCTTCTCTGAGTATTTGATGACCATGTAGGGGGAGCCACACGTCTCACACGGCTGGTTTGTCGGTTTATCCCATGAGGCAAAGTCACAATCAGGGTAGCGAGAACAACCATAAAAAGTACGCTTACGTTTTGTTTTGCGTTCAATGAGATCCCCCTCTTTACACTTTGGGCATTTTATTCCCATGGAAATCGACTTCGTGTTTTTACACTTTGGATAATTAGAGCATCCTAGAAATGTTCCAAACTTACTCGAACGTACCAACATCTCACCACCACATACATCACACTTCATTCCTGCGAGGTGCTGATGTTTTTCCTGATCTTCCGGCAAAGGTTTCGTGTTTTTACATTCAGGATAACCGCTACACGCCATGAACTTGCCATTGCGCCCCCACTTGATAATCATGTGTTTGCCGCAAAGTTCACATACTTCGTCAGTCACTTCCTGCATTGATTTCTTAATGGCGGAAGCGTTCTTTGACACCCTTTCCAGTGAATGGTTGAATGGAAGGTAAAAATCATCTAATACTGTCTTATAATCGCGTTTTCCGGATGCAATCGTATCGAGTTCCTCCTCCATCTTAGCCGTAAACTTAACATTGAAAATGTCCGGGAAGTTGGTCGTCAAAAGTCTATTTACTCCCATTCCAAGTTGAAGGGCATAGAGCTTCCGATCTTTTTGCTCTACATATTTTCTATCGAGAATGGTACTGACAATCATCGCATAAGTGCTCGGACGACCAATGCCCAGCGCTTCCAAGTCTTTGACCAGACTTCGTTCTGTATAACGTGGTGGTGGTTTGGTGAAGTGCTGTTTCGGAATAATGTTCAAAAGCGAAGCACGCTCTCCGACATGTAAGTTTTGCGGAACTTTCGATGTCGGATCTTCGTCCTCCGATGTGCTGTCCTCTCCAAGTAAATCGTCATAGACCTGCAGGAATCCGCGGAACTTTGGGATAGATTCCGTTGCTCTGAATAGATATTCTCCTCCCTTTACCCCAACCGTGACCTGATCGTAGATGGCAGGGTTCATTTGACATGCAACGAAACGGTTCCAAATCAACTCATAGAGTGCATACAATCCTTCATCGAGGTACTTCTTGATTGACTTTGGTGTGTACCTCAAATTCGTCGGGCGTATGGCTTCGTGTGCATCCTGAGAAGTTTTTTTCTTCTTGTAAACAATCGGATGATTGGGAAGATATTCTTTTCCATAATTGTTGTAGATATACTCGCGCACCGAAGCAACAGCTTCGTTACTAAGACGAGTGGAATCGGTACGGATATACGTAATCAACCCCACTAAACCTTCGTCCCCAAGTTTCACACCTTCGTAAAGCTTTTGTGCAAGTGACATTGTGCGCTTCGAGGGGAACCGCAGTCGGCTTGCAGCTTCTTGCTGCAGCGTGCTTGTGATAAATGGTGCGGGGGGATTTCGCTTGACATCCCGCCTCTGGACATCAGAAATAACAAACGTCTGCTTTTGAACATCATCTATATAAGCCTTCGCGTCAGCTTCAGAGGGAATATATGTATAGTTATTTTGCGTTCCTTTCCGTTCAATGTCAGCAAGGATCTCCTTGCGAGGAACTATCAAGTCCTTCTCATCTATCCTAACAAGTTTCGCAAGAAAGGGATCGCTCATCTGTGTCTTAAACTCACCAATGATCGACCAATATTCAGTTGGGATGAAAGAATTGATTTGCACTTCACGCTCACAGATCAATCGCAGAGCTACAGATTGCACTCGTCCTGCAGATAAGCCATAGTACACTGTCTTCCAGACAAACGGGCTAATTTTGTACCCAACGATTCGATCCATGACACGACGAGCTCGCTGGGAGGCAACGAGCCGATGATTGATCTTTTGCGGTACCTTCATAGCCTCTGTAATGCCATTCTCCGTAATTTCGTGAAAGAGAACACGATAAATATTCCGATTGTCCTTTGCAATCTCGTCAGCAATATCCGCTGCAATGGCTTCTCCCTCACGGTCAGGATCTGTTGCGATGTACACATCCTTTGACTTGGAAGCAGCTTCCCGCAGTTTCTTAATAACATCCACTTTCCCGTCAATAATTTCAAAGGTCGGAGTGTAATCGTCATTCACATCAACGCCAAGATCGCTCTTCGGGAGATTTTTTATATGGCCAACCGAGGCTTGAACAACAAAATTCTTGCCGAGATACTTACTGATTGTCTTTGCTTTTGCAGGCGATTCTACTATGATTAATGATTTATCCATTATGTCTTTCATAAATAATTGCGTTTCAATATAACCATTATCTACCTATTAATATACACCAGCTAAGTAGGAATTTTCCAATTTCGTCATTGAATCACGCTCTTTCTTTGTCTTATCCTCGTATCCAATAAGATGAAGAAGACCGTGAATAACCAGACGCGAAATTTCATTCTTTATACTCACGTTGTACCGACGTGCTTGTCTTCGTGCCTGGTCCACATTGATGTACACTTCACCTTCTATCTTGCTGTTATATTCACTAAGTGAAAAACTCAAGACGTCCGTTGTATACCAGTGATGGCGATATGTACCATTTAGCTCTTTCATGCGCCGATCATCAATAAAAATAATTGAGCATTCTACTTTCCTATGTCCTTCTTTCTTAAGAACATGACAGGCGAGTTCTTTAGTTTCACGATTCCGTATTTTGTACTTTGGGTGTGCATTGAATGTTTTTATCCTCATCATGAGCGTTTCCGTTTGACACGTACTTTCTTTTCTGGTAGAATCGTTTCAGTAAGCGAAAGGGCAATCCCCGAAAGCATGATCTCAGGCCCTAACTTTGTAAAATCGCCCGAGAGAATTTTTCGGTCAACATTAGCATAGAGAGAACAGCCTCCTTCCTTTTCAACAATCAGCCCTGAAAGCTTTCCATTATATTCACCAATAAACGTTACTTCATGCAACATTTCACTTATGACAAAACCAGAGCAAAAGTGAAGTTGTAAATGTGCATTAGGTGTGTATACAGAAACAAGATTACCACGGCGATTCCCTATTGCTATGTTAGGATAAATTTCAAGGGCAAGTTTACGCTGTGTCCCTCTGCTTTCCAGCTCAAAGCGGATATTGTTTCCTTTGTGCTTTGCAGGAACACCAAGAACCTTACTCAGTTTTTTGAAATCTTCTTCCTTAAATACCAATGCCATCATTCAGTATTTCTGATTCAAGCCTACTCAATAAAAACCCCGACTGATGATCCCGACTTGTCGGGAACTCATACTCGGGGCAGGTAAAATATGTGTTTCGCTTTTCTTATTGTGATATAACCACGTTAAGTGCTTGTAACCCTTTCTTTCCTTCTGCGACATCGAACGTTACCGACATCCCTTCCTTCAATGTCTTAAACTCGTCATTACTCTTGATAGCTGTGTAGTGAACAAAAATATCACTACTCCCCTCCTCTGGAACGATAAATCCATATCCCTTCTTGCTATCAAACCATTTTACTTTACCATTTGCCATTGAGACATTCTCCTTCTCAATAAAATAGAAGATCTTAGATTAATTAAGCATTCTGAAGACTAATATTTTGCAAATATACTATCATACTACCATCAATGTCAAGTGATGTCTTAAAATTTTGTTGTTTTGTTAATTTTATGAGAAGTATTTGCAGTATTTCAAACTTCTATTTCCATTCCCTCAGCTGCAGCGGTGCATTGAAATTTGTACTGACGATTACGAATTTCTTTTTTGCATTTCTTCAGAATTTCGTCCACTGTTTCATCACTGTGGGCAGGATCGTGATGGAAAAGGACAAGGCGTTTTACATTCCCTTCAGCTGCAACGTTCAACGTAAAGAGATAATGTGAATGACCCCAGCCAACACGATCAACGTATTCCTCTGGGGTGTAGGTAGCGTCGTGAATTAAGACATCGGCACCGTAGACAAAATCGAAAACTCTCTGGTTTGGATCTCCATTTGACTTAGAGTATTTATCAACAATTACTTTTTCAACGTTCTTCATTGCCTGTGCCACTCTTCTATCAAACGGCTCGTTATCGCTGATATAAACAACCGTCTTTCCTCCTTGAGTAATTCGATAACCGATCGCGAAGGACGGATGATTTAGATATAGTGTCTGTACCTGAGCATTAAACATAGAAAAATGACCTTCTTTGACGCGAAAAAATTTCAGAGTCGCTTTTAGTTCTTTAAGCTGGATAGGAAAGTAAATTCTATTCATCTGGTCTGCAATCATCTTTTGAAGAGAGACCTTGTCAGTTTCGCCGCCGACTATCGTTAATTCATTTCCTGAGATGAATGCTGGCTTAAAGAACGGAAAGCCTTGAATATGATCCCAATGAGGATGGGAAACCAGAAGATACGCTTTGATTGATTCACCATTTTCTATGAGCTGCTCACCAAAATTGCGGATACCAGTTCCTGCATCAAGAATGACAAGCTCATTATGAGCAAGGCGAAGCTCAATACACGGCGTGTTGCCTCCATACCGTACAGTCTGCTTTCCAGGGGTTGAAATTGAGCCTCGTGTACCCCAGAACTTCAATCGCATAACAAACTCCTATGACCTCGTTTCTTTATAGGTCTTAGCATACTCGACATAGTTTTGTGCAGACTCTTCTATCATCGCTCGTTCCTGAGGAGAGAGTTCTCAAACGACTTTTGCCGGAACTCCTGCAACAATGACCCCCTTCAGGCACTATCGTCCCCGGCAGTACAACTGCCCCTGCTACAACGAGAGTATAGGAATTTATTTTTGCATTATCAAGAACTATAGAACCCATACCGATAAGGCTATAATCGTGAATCGTACAACCATGTGCAATAGCCCCGTGACCCACCGTAACGTGAGAACCAATAATCAAAGGAGACGTCTTGTGCCTGACATGAAGCAGACGGCCATCTTGGATGTTTGTACACTCTCCAATACGAATGTAATTCACATCCGCACGGATGACCGCATTAAACCACACACTCGAATCTTTGCCGAGGATAACATCACCGATAATTTGTGTACCTTCTGCGACAAAAACACGATGATGGATGTTAGGGGCGACACCACAATAAGGATGGATCATCTGCTTTTCTCTTCAACATATCGAGGCGGCGTCCATCCCTGACGAGTCCACTTCATCAACTCGATGCGGATATTTCCAATGATGACTTTCATCTTTGCAAGGATGGGTACTCGTGCTGCATCATTACTGAACCATCCTTCGAAGTGGCCCGTCAATCCGAATACTCCAACCCAGCCGGCCTCACCTTCAAAATGAACAACATCAATGGGATAATCTACTGCATCAATTTTTTCTTTGGTCCGTTCCACCATGAAATTAATGGAGGTAATTCCCATCTTCTCGCTGATAATTGATGGTATGCTGATCTCCTGTCGCTGCAGTACCTGTTGACGTGCAAAGTAGAATAATGAAAGTCCATCTTGATAGAGTGTATCCATATAGAGAGTATCTCGCTTCACGATTTTATTTGTTTCCCAAATGCTTTCATTAATATGCAAGGCGTGATTGGGATAGTCATAATTGTACTCGAAAGCAATCCATCGGTCTTTAATTTTTGTTCGAGCTCGAAACCATGTGGAATAGATCGTCTCGGGCATTGTGCTTTCATAAACGGAGTGAACGTTGACGAAAGGAAGCCCCTTGTATGAATCAATATATGCTGTTGCCTTGTAGTACGTTAGTTGATCTTTTGAAAATTTGTTAACAAGCTTGACGCGTACCTGTCCTATGTCGATCGTTGCATAACTGACATTGTAGATTAAGTCCTCTCCAATTTGAAACAATGAATCACTGGCGGTAAAGAAAAATGTATGGGCTGTAGATTGTGTAGAAGAATGAGTTGGAAAAACAATAAGGTAGAAAACGAAACTAGTGGAGATGAAGAAGCGTACCCCACACCTCCAATGTTTAGAAGAGAATAACAAGAACAATCAGTCTAAACCAAAAACCACTTAGTTTTGTGCAAGACCAGAAATTCTTTCAGCTTCAGGGAAGAGTGACAGCGCTTTTTGATATTGATCGTCTATCGATGAATGCAAGACCCTAAATCTTCCTTCATTGCCCCAAATAGCATACGCAATTTCACTTTTGATCAATGTAGAAATAATCTGTCGATCCTTCTGAAACTGGTCCTGTTCGATCAGAAGACCTTTCTTCCCCCCGATTGCCGTGAACTCATCGAGGAGTTCGTCAGAGATCTGGAAATCAGACACAAATCGAGGCAAGTTCTTCTCGTACTTCTGACGGAGCTGCTTGTTATTTCGATCCATATATCCCGTCTTATACTCCGCGAAAACACCCTTACCACGCAATTGCACAACAAGGGGTGAGGCATTTTCAGCTTTAACAATATAGTCAGGAGTAATACCACCTCCACCATATACAGTCCTACCTGAAGCAGTTTTGAAGACTGGACGTGCACTATCGCCTTCTTGCGTATGCTCTACATTTTCACCCTCAGGTTCCTGCCGCTCGAATGCCGCTTTTCGATATGCTTCTCGATCATTTCCATACGGTCGCTGGATAAGGCGTCCGGACGGAGTGTAGTATCGAGCAATGGTCATGCGAAATTCCGATTTATCAGGTAGTGAAAATTGCCGTTGAACAAGTCCTTTGCCAAAGGTCGTCTCTCCGACAATCAAGCCGCGATCCCAATCTTGAACAGCACCAGAGACAATCTCACTTGCAGAGGCTGAGCCATTATTGACAAGCACAATTAATGAAATATCGGTAAACTTTCCGCCAGTACTGGTGTAGTCTTCGTTAAACTCTGGTCGGCGTCCTTTTGTATAAACAATTTTTTTGCCGGTGGGTAACAGCTCATTTGCCATCTTGAAGGCTTGATCAAGATACCCTCCTGTATTATTTCGGAGATCAAGGATAAGCCGCTTCATGCCCAGTGCTTTGAGTTTATCAAGTGCGCTGACAAATTCATCATGTGTTGTCTTCGAGAATCTATTGACACTCACATAACCGATTCGATCATCGATCATGTAGGCAACATCGACACTGTAGAGCGGAATCTTATCACGAGTGATGTCAAACTCAAACAAAACTTTTTCATCTGATCGGTAAATAGTAACCTTGACATGTGTACCCTTGGGACCTCGAAGCTTTTTGGGAACATCCTCGCGCTTGATGCCAATAGATGATGTATCATTAATCTTAACGATCTTATCGCCAGACATGATGCCCAACGCTTCACTGGGACCACCAGCGACAGGTGCTACAACAATCAGCGTATCGTGGATGATATCGTATTCTACACCGATGCCTTCAAAGCTTCCCTCGAAACGCTCAGCTTCTGCCGGTACCATCGATGCAGGAATATAGACCGAGTGTGGATCGAGATTTTCGAGCATGCCATTGATCGCAGACTCCACAAGCTTTTGAGAATCGATTTCATCGACATAATACTTCTCAGCCAGGCTGAGAACATCTTTGAACTTATTGAGCTGTTCAAAGATATTGTCCCCAGAAACCACACTTTGAAGTTGCGCCCCCAGAATGAGCGCAACAAGAAAGAGTAAACTAAGGGTTAGAAAAGAGAATTTCTTTTGCATAAGACT
>JACQVI010000105.1 GCA_016209795.1 Ignavibacteriota bacterium | reverse complement strand
TTGTCAGATAAGCAAAGAAAACGGTTGTGCAGGAATATATCCCCAGCACAGACTCTTTAATAGTGAGAAGCTGAGTGATGAACAGACAATAAAAAGGAAAGCCGCTACAGGGAGGATACCATGAATTATTTATTGGCTGTAGCGGCCCCTATGCTCACCCTTAACCTATTCCACCATATCTAATCCACCATCTCACTAACCAACATAGGAGGATGAGTCTCAATACTTATAACAATATACAAATTTTCACGGTTCCATAAAAACTCAGAGCTATGCCTTGTCACGACAGAAAGATGTTAGAACCATCTCCAGAGCCAATATTTTTCGAATACGACCTTTGCCCAATGGTACTTTACGCTCGGTTCATGAAATGTTATTTCAGGTACTGGTTTGGCATAAAAATTTCCACTGATGTAGCCAGCTCTCCCGCTGCCTGTTTCGAGAAAACAGTACCCGGTGCCAAGAAATTGTTTTGAGATTCCTTTATAATTGATTTCTGTTGCGATGTTGTGTGCAACGACTTCCGCCTGACCGACAGCAAACGCACCTGCTTTTGGAAGTGAAAAACCACTTACAAGTGGTATAGTCGTAACGTCCCCCAAGGCAAAGACGTTTGAATGCGATGTCCGCAACGTTCGTTCATCAACTGCAATCCAACCGGATTCGTTCATCAGACCAGCCGTTTGAACGACGCGAGGGGCCTGATGCGGAGGAATTGCAATGAGCAGATCGAATGAAGCGGTTGATCCATTCTCAAAGGTAAGCTGTCTGCTTAAGGGATTGACTGACATGATGTTACACTGTGTTGAAAATGCTATGCCGCGTGTACGGAGCAGTTCCTGAAGCATCTGACTTGCCTGCGAACCGGCAGCTGAAAGTGGAGCTTGTTCTGGGGTGAATATCTTAATCTCTACGTTTCCTGGTGCCTTTTGTGAAAAGAATGACTCCAATAGAAATGCCGCTTCATAAGGTGCGGGGGGACATTTATATGGAATACTCGACACAACAATGGCAATCGTTCCGCCTGAAAACGTGGTGAGGGTGCTGGCAAGTTTCTCTGCTGATTCTAACGTGTAGAATGAATGTGAACATTCATGTAGTCCCGGGACATTCTGTGGGGCAAGTTCAGCACCAAGTGCTATGATGAGATAATCAAAGTGAACTGTTGCCCGATCAGTTTCAACAGTGCGGTGATCGACATCGATCGATTGAACAGTTGCATGGTGGAATTCAATCCCATACTTTTCCAGCAAAGCAAGCGGCTTTTGAATCGCCGAGGGTTTACGCCATCCCACCATGACCCAAAGAAATGAGGCAGGAAATGAGTGAATTGCAGACTTATCGACGAGAATAACGCGATGATGAGCAGCAAGGTGTTTTCGTAGCTCGCGTGCCGCAACGATGCCGCCAATGCCTCCGCCGAGGATAAGGATTGTTTTGCCTGTCATGCTTTGCTGTTCATTGTTGTGTGAATCTACAAAATTCTTGGGAAAAAATCGAACACGTTGCTTCTAACAAAATCAGCGAGTATATTAGCACATCATTTAAAGGATTAACTTGAGTAAAACATTCTTCACTCACCTCCGTTGCAATTACTGCGATCAAACTTACTCTCCGGAGTCGGTGCAGACTACATGCCAAAAGTGCGGCAAGGCTTTACTTGCAGAATATGACCTTGCCAGTGCAAAGAAATATGTAACGCCAGGATTGTTCGCCAGCCGTGAGGGAACGCTCTGGCGCTATCGTGAACTCCTGCCAATGTTTGATGATGCATCGATTATTTCGTTGGGAGAAGGATGGACACCGTTGCTGCACATGAAAAAACTCGGAAAAGAACTTGGACTTCCAAACCTGTATCTCAAAGATGAAGGTTTAAATCCAACAGGTTCGTTCAAAGCGCGTGGGCTATGTCTCGCAGTTTCAAAAGCGCGTGAGCTTGGGATTACAGAGGTCGCTATGCCCTCAGCGGGCAATGCTGGCGGTGCACTTGCAGCCTATGCTGCAAAAGCGAAAATCAAAACTCACGTCTTCATTCCAAAGGACACACCTGTGGTCAATATCAAAGAAGTTTCTATGTATGGTGGTGTAGTCTATTTAGTAGAGGGAGTGATTAGCGATGCTGCGAAGAAGATGAATGACATGAGACGGGGGAAGAATTGGTTCGATATGTCGACCATGAAAGAGCCGTATCGACTTGAAGGGAAAAAGACTCTGGGCTATGAACTTGCAGAACAATTTCGGTGGAAACTTCCTGATGTGATAGTCTATCCAACTGGCGGAGGTACTGGGCTAATCGGTATGTGGAAAGCATTTCGTGAGATGGAAGAACTCGGATGGATATCGGGAAAGAAACCAAAGATGGTTTCTGTGCAAACCTTAGGATGTGCACCAATTGTAAAGGCATTTCGTGAGAAACAAAGAGTATCTCATTGCTGGGAAAACGCCACAACAGTTGCATCGGGGCTTCGAGTGCCAAAAGCATTCGCTGATACACTTATCCTTGATACTTTGTACGAAAGCGGTGGTACTGCCATAGCAGTCTCGGACGACGATCTCATTAGAGAAATGAAGCATGTTGCTGCTAAAGAAGGTATTTTCCTATGTCCAGAAAGTGCCGCAGCTGTTGTTGCAGTTCGTCAATTAATTGAAATAGGATTTGTTGCTGATTCTGACACGGTAACTGTTTTTAACACGGGGTCAGGGTACAAGTACGTTGAGCTGTTCACACAACCCACATAAGTTGATTTTTTGTCTAGACTTTTGTATGATGGAACATTAGCTTTCTAACCACCTCATTATGAACCATTTCGGAAGGAGTTCTATGCAGATCAAAGAGAAAATGGAAAACGACGTCGCGGTTCTGACCTTGAAAGGTGATCTCCTTGGCGAGCCTGATACCTCTAAGGTAAAGGACAAAATCCATAGCCTTGTCGGTGATGATGTCAAAAAAGTCGTAATCGATCTGGGGGGGGTGAATTACCTAAACAGTTCGGGGCTTGGAACACTTATCGCTGCCCTTACCACGACGCGGAATGCCGGCGGTGACCTTCGTCTTGCTCGGGTTGGTGACAAGGTCAAGAACCTCTTTGTCATCACGCAGCTTGTGAAAGTGTTCGATACGTACGAAACGGTTGAACGAGCTTTATCAAGCTTCAAAACAAAACCATAGTAAAACTGTTCAAAGGTGAGATTCCAGCAATGAAACTTTCCTCTTCCATATTCCAAGATGGGAAGCCCATACCCACAAAGCATGCGTATCATGGCGTAACAGGCGGACAAAATGTTTCCCTTCCACTCTCGTGGAGCGGTGTCCCTGCAGAGACAAAATCTTTTGCACTCTCCATTGTTGATCCACATCCGATAGCAAACAACTGGGTGCATTGGTTTGTCATTAACATTCCAAAGGACGCAACATCTCTCGCTGAGGGAGCATCGGGCGCAAGTATGCCTGCCGGATCAAAGGAATTGTACAACTCCTATGGGACGATGGGCTATGGTGGACCACAGCCACCGAAAGGCTCAGGACCTCATCCGTATGAGGTGACACTTTATGCGCTTAACGTCGAGAAACTAGATCTCTCTGCAAATGCGAGCCTCAACGCTTTCAAAAAAGCTCTTGAGGGAAAAGTAATCACCTCAGCGAAGATCACGGGGATATACGAGCGCTAAGAATTCGAACAATCAGGCTACCCGGATTAAAAATTCCTCCCTCACTCCAAATCCTTTTACTGACGGTTCCCTACGTTCATGCTTTGGCGTAGAACAAATCTAAAATCGTAACGTGGAAGGATTAAGCCAGTACGCAATCTTAATCAAAAAGACATTTTCATGGTCTGGCGCTAAAAGAAGTCGTCTAAAGTCTCTTCCGAATTTAAGCTCCCCGGGATTATCAAGATTAGTTCGGCTTTGCGTCCAGACGAGGTACGCAGTCGAGCCGGGAAGGTACTCCCACCGTAAGACGACATTTCCACGAAGCGATTTGAAATTAAAATTCAGATTTGAAATTTTAAATGGAAGTGATAGACCTACGCCATCTGCATCGACAACATAATCACCTTTGGAGATTTTAATCGAATCTGTCAGATCATTAGGATCGGGATATAAATAGTAGTCGTGGTCGGCTTGTGAAATTGTAGAGCCGTTATCTTCTCCATACCGGTTGAACGTGTACGTCCCCGGCTGTTTCAGTTCTTTGAATTCATTGTATAAACCTGCTGAGATGAGAGGTTGGAGATATAGCTGCAGGCTGAGTTTTGGTGTGAACGTCCAGTCCACTCGGATACTGCTGGAAAATTCCTTCTGATCGAGTTTTGCAAAGACGTACCTGCTACCATAGGTATTCGTTGCAGTAGCATCTTCTTGGTTTGTTACCCACTGGGCAATAGTAATATCCCGAAAAAACCAGGGAGACACTCTACAGTTGAGGTTTGTACTGGGTTTCCACTCGATTCCCGGACCAAAGCCGAAGCGATATCCTCCGGATTCGCTCCTCCCACCATCAATCTCCATATTAAAGACGAAATCTTTTCGTCCATCTGTACTCATGTACATGAAGCCACCGTATGCATTTGTTGTTTTCATCATTGGTCCACCGCGGGTATTGCGGTTATCAAGTACTGCTGGATTGAAGACAAGATTTCCATCGAAGCTCCAATAATTCATAAACTGTCCACCGTAAAAGAGAAAATACCCATCACTGATTTTATGTCCTCCAAAGTCGTAGTTCCTGAATGTTGCCACATTAAATGATTTCCGACGGAAGAGACCATCAGGTTGGAACCAGCTATACCCGATCACTATATGGGCATTGATGACGTCAGTTCGGAATAAAAATCCAAGATCGTTCGATTCAAACCCTGGAGAAATAATCCCAAGCGCAGTATTGAATCGTACATTCCCTTTTTGTTTGTTTATGGCAACACGACCTGCGTATCCTGAGAGCGATGTTGCGTTGGGATCGATGCTGACATGATCAGCATCGGGACGTTGGAAATAATGGAGAGGTGACTGCTGAAGCGTGAGGATGCGCTTGGATGTCCCTTTAACGCGCGTTCCTGCGAACCAACCGGTGATAACATACTTCTGATCGGAATCGAGATTTGTCCACCCATCGATACCGAGGGCATATGAGCGTCGGTTAAAATTATCAACGAGGTAGGACTGATTGAGATCTCTCAACACAGCCGTTCCAATGATGCCAATTGCCTGACGACCTTGATTAAATTCTCGTTGACTTCTGATAACATTGTACGAAGCAAATGGTTCCACAACATCATCGTAACGCTTCCCGCTGCTATCTTCTACTTGTGCATATTCTCGCTCGGTGAAGGCATGCAGAGATGCAAGTGACCAACTCTCTTTGATCTTTCCTGTAATTTTCCCTGCAGCGAGAATTGTTGTTCCATCTGGAATGTCAGCATAACCATCATGCTGAACGGAGCCCCTTGGTGGTCGTCCAATGCGGCGGCTGTAAAAGAAATTCGGACTTCCCCAGTTAAAACCCCAGTTGTTGTTTGCTCCTCCATATCCAAAGTCAAAAAAATTTGAGCCCTCAATGAAAAATGGTCTTTTCTCTTCGAAGAACGTCTCGAATTGTGTAAGATTAACAACAGCAGGATCAACCTCTACCTGTCCAAAGTCTGGATTGATGGTCGCATTGAGTGTGAGGTTACTTCCTAATCCTATTTTGAAGTCAGCGCCTGTGTTGCCAGAGAATGTTGTGCCGTCCCGAAAAGGATTGTTCCGCTCAAATTGATTAGTCTCTTTGAAACTGGATACTGCATAGGGGAGAATTTCAATGCGAGGGGGAGGGTTGATGTCTCTAATACCTATGAGGTCTGCAAAACGAGAGACCCACCCGCTTTCTTTTTTCGGAACCATGACAAAATAGTCTTCTTCTTTGCGGCGTTCAATCTGACGAGCGAAGTTCACTCCCCAAATGTACTCATCCTTTTTTGGAAAGCGTAACTGTGAATATGGAATTCGCATCTCCACAGTCCATCCTTTGTCATCAACCGTCGTGACAGCGTCCCATACGCCGTCCCACGAATCATCGTCCCATGAATCATTATACAGGATGCCATCGACAATGGAACCACTTGCATAGACCCCGAAAAAAAATCCGGTTCTTCGGTCGTGGTATGAATCTATCCCGACATAAAACCAATCAGAACTCAGATCGGAATCTCGTCTCCCAGTTCTTCTAATGATCGAGTCTGGTGCACTGTCGTAAAGTCGTGCAGCAACATACAATGCGGCATCATCATAGGCAACCCATACCTCTGTTTTTTGCGTTGGCTGAGATCCTTCTATGGGTTCTCTCTGTGTAAAACTTGTAATGCCAGAACGCTGCCATTCCTGTTCAGAAAGAATGCCATCTATGGTAACCGGATTTGTGACTCGAAGAGCTACTACCGTAGGTCGCGTCAGAGTCGTATCAAGTTCGTTGGAAACTGCTACTTCGAAAAGAAAACAGGTCGATAAAAGCAGTAGGATTGGAAAATATAATATCTTGAGCATGGTGGATCTTTTCGAATCATATGAACACGTTATTAGACGACATAAGCTGTTAAAAAGTTGCACAGTTTCTACTTAAAATCGGTCATAGTGAACATTAATGAGACACAACGGGACAGTCGTAGGTTGACAAACTTGCATTTTAGCGGGAAAATTTTGATATTTTTAGCCTAAGACGTACGGCGTTAATTACTCCTAAACATATTGACCTCATGTAACGATGTCCATTCTCGTTAATAATCTTTCAAAGTTTTACGCAGACACCAGGGCTGTCGACGACATCTCGTTTGAGGTGCATTCAGGGGAGATTCTCGGTTTTCTCGGTCCTAATGGTGCTGGGAAAACAACAACGATGCGTGTTATCACGTGCTATCTCTCTCCGAGTGCCGGCACTGTCAAAGTAGAGGGACGGGATATCCAAACGGAATCCTTGGAAGTGCGGAAAGTTGTTGGGTACTTGCCCGAGCAAAACCCGCTCTATTTAGATATGAATGTTTTAGAATATCTCGAATACGCAGCACAACTTCAGGGTGTTTCCAACTCATTGATTCCACGTCGCATGAGGGAAATGGTTGATGTCTGTGGGTTGGACGAGATGAAACACAAAGACATTGGACAACTCTCCAAAGGATACCGCCAGCGTGTCGGTCTTGCTGCAGCGATGATCCACGATCCTAAAGTGTTAATTCTCGACGAACCTACAAGTGGTCTGGATCCAAATCAGATCGTAGAGATCAGAAGTCTCATTCAAAGCTTGGGAAAAGAAAAGACCGTTATTCTTTCTACTCACATCCTGCCCGAAGTACAAGCTACCTGCAATCGAGTGATCATCATTAATCGAGGTAAGATCGTCGCTGATGGCCCGATTGCAGATTTGCAGCGTAGCCTACATGGAGGTGAAAAAATCGTCATGGAGGTTGAGGTACCAGATGGGCAATCGTTTGAAATGGTTTCGCTCCAAGTCAAAACGATTCCCGCAGTCAAAACAGTATCATTGATCGATGAAAGTAATGGTGTGAAGAAATTTAGTATAGAGACTTCAATAGCGATCGATGTCCGCAAGGCTCTTTACCTGCTTTGCGTAGAAAAAGGGTGGGGTCTTCTTGAACTCCATCGAGAGCAGACAAGTCTCGAAGAAATCTTCCGCGAATTAACAACCGATTCTGAGCAATGAGCCTTGCCAATATCAGATATATCTTTGTGAAGGAGCTCCGCTCGTTTTTTAATTCACCAGTAGCGTATATCGTGATCGTTGTGTTCCTTGTTATTTTAGGATGGTTCTTCACAAGCAATCTCTTCATTGCGAACATCTCGTCGCTGCGTACTGTTTTTGAGATGACGCCGTTCTTACTCCTCTTCTTCGCTCCAGCAATTACGATGAGATTGATCTCCGAGGAGAAAAAAACTGGCACACTTGAGCTTTTGATGACCAAACCAGTCAAAGAATCTGAGATCATTATCGGAAAATTCCTTGCTGCATGGGTTCTCTTTTTCTTTACGCTGTTACCAACACTGTGTTATTACGGTACGGTAGCGCTTCTCGGAGAGCTTGACCTTGGTCCGATTATTGGTGGTTATCTGGGGCTGATGTTCGTCGGAGCTGTGTTCCTTGCGATCAGTGTATTTGGGTCTTCCATGACGGAGAATCAGGTTGTCGCCTTTATCGTAAGTTTCCTGATTGTGTTTACACTTTTCATGATTGATAAAATTCTATTCTATCTTCCTGGAAATTTGGCTTCAACGTTTGAGTATATCAGTGTTGATTATCATTTTTCTAATATTGCACGTGGCGTTATCGATTCACGCGATATGATTTACTACATATCAGCAGTAGGGTTCGCGCTGTTCATGGGAACGATCGTTCTTCAGAAAAGACGGTGGGTCTAAAGAGGAGGCTGATCACATGAACCAACAACGACAGACTATCGTTCGTACTCTTCTTATTTTTGCGATTATCGTTCTGGTGAACATCATCGCCGTGCAATTTTTCAGCCGTGTCGATTTGACCTCAGACAAGATTTATACTCTTTCGGGTGCAAGCAAAAATCTGGTCAAGTCGCTTGACGACAAGTTTCTTGTCAAAGCATACTTTACCAGCGATCTTCCGGCGCCATACAATAACAACCGTCGTTATTTGCAAGATCAGTTAGATGAATATCGTGCCTATGCCGGCGGTAATTTCCAATATGAGTTCATTGATCCCGGTAAGAAAGAAGAAATTGAGCAAGAGGCACAACGCTACGGTATTCCGCCAGTTCAGGTTCAAGTTCTAAAAGAGGACAAACTCCAAATTGAAAAAGCATACATGGGGTTGGTTTTTCTCTATGGTGATAAGCAGGAACGAGTTCCAGTTGTCCAGTCTACCTCTAACCTCGAATACGAAATTAGTTCTGCTCTGAAGAAATTGACTACGAAGGAATTGAAGAAGATCGGTTTCCTGACCGGTCATGGCGAGCCTTCGCTGCAGCAGATGAGCAGATTGCAGGAAATGCTGACAAAGCAATATCTGGTCACGACTGTCGATCTCTCGGGAGGGAAAGCAATTCCTTCTGACATCGCAGTACTTCTGATTGTTGCACCATCACAACCGTTTAAGAATTGGGAAAAATTTCTCATCGATCAGTATTTGATGAGGGGTGGTAAAGTAGCATTCCTTCTGAATAAAGTCAGTGCTACCTTACAGAATCAGATGGGAAAGACACTCAATCTCGAGATCGATGATATGCTCGAAAGCTATGGAGTCCGCGTCAACGACGATCTCGTCCGCGATGTTAATTGTGCGTATGTAACGATCGGTCAGCAGGCTGGTTTCATGATTATCCAGAATCAAGTCCCATTCTACTATTTGCCAAGGACGGCCGAATTCGATAAAACGAACCCTATTACGAGAGGATTAGGTTCAGTTATCTTTTTCTTCGCTAGTTCTATTGACACGAGTCTTGCTAAAGCGAAGGGCTTAGTCCCACACGTCCTCGTGAAGTCTTCAACAAAGAGCGGTAGACAGGAGAACTTCTTTCTTATCAATCCGACAGCACCTGTAACGCCAGATATGTTTAAAGAATCAGGGATACCGCTCGCTGTCGCAATTGAAGGAGCGTTTCCAAGCGCTTTTAGCAACAAGCCGATTGCCCTTGATCTGACAGTTCAATCGTCGATTGACACAACGAACAGGTTGTTCACAGGTAACTTATCGAAGATTGTGGTTGTTGGAGATGGCGATTTTTTCCAGAATGAATACTCAGGCGGAAACAAAGATAATTTCTTGTTCGCAAGCAATGTAGTGGACTGGCTTGCAGATGATATCGGTCTCGCATCAATCCGAGTGCGAGATAGTGAGAGTAAACCACTCGATGAAGTTGCAGAGGGAACAAGAGCATGGATTAAAGGAGTTAATCTTACAATTCCACCACTTCTGGTCGTACTGGTAGGTATTGCGCGTTGGCGGTGGCGTGCTGCAATGCGCAAACGACTTGAAACAAAGGGATTGTAGGAACGGAGGGCGGTGTGGAATGAATCGTTCTACAGTCATACTCATAGGATTACTTCTTATTCTGGGGGCAATCACCTATTTTATCTTACCTTCCGAAGAAGAGCGGCAAAGAAGCGATGATGTTCCTCAAGTTTCATTTGCTATCGATTCTGCTTCCGTCGTCAAACTTGAAATTCATCAGAAAGCAAAGTCCCTCACGATTGAAAACATTGGAGGCAAGTGGACAATCACCTCGCCAATCCACGTCATTGCTGACCCGAATCCTGTAAAGCAAATTATCAGTGGAATGAAGAAGTTTAAAGTTGGCAGCCTCATTTCGTCAAATCCTGAAAAGCAAAGCATTTTTCAAGTCGATACAACAGGTACTAAACTTATCCTCACGGAACGATCGGGCAAAACGACAAGTTTGATTGTCGGGAAAATGGGACCATCATTCTCAGAGGTTTACTTTAGGCTTCCAGACGAGAAAAATGTTTATCTTGGTGAAGGAATTGATTCATGGACGCTCAATCGAGAAGTGAAAGACTGGCGAGATAAAACAATCTTCTCAACAGTCTCGGATTCCATCAAGATGGTTACGTATACGCATGGAAGCAAGCAATATGTACTCCAGCGGGATACGACAGTATGGAAAATAGGAGAGAAGGAAATCGAATTGAGCACCATCAATCCGCTGCTAACCTCGCTCAATAACTTGAGAGCTGATGATTTCATTGATACTGCGATGAAATTTCCCTCTCTACCAATTACCGTTGACATTAAAGGAAATGAACAACTGCGGTTGAACTTATATCCGTCGCTTCCGGACTCATCAAGGTACTATGTTCAGGCATCAACAACCCCACAACTGTTTGTGATTGGGAAATATGCAGCTCAGCAATTACTGAAACCTCTTGAACAAACCGGCAGTCTTTCAAAAGTAACGCACGTAGCTTCAGTGCAAAAAGAAAAACCGCTACCTACAACCCAAGAAGAAATAGTACGAACTGAAAAAGAGCAAGTACCTCCGCAGCCACGCGTTACTGAAAGAAAAGAGTCACCGAAACCTGCCGCTTCTGATCAGCCGGTGTCGCAGCCACCACGACAACAACGCACCACAAGAAGAACACAGCAACAAGAGTCTCAAAGGACTCAAGTGCCACCGCCTCCCCCAACCGGCCAAAGAGGCGCAAGAACCCAAACTGAGACCTCATCCTCTGACGACGAAGGAGAACTTACTGTCCATACCGTCCAGCGCGGCGAAACCATGACCAGTATCGCGCAGAAATATAATGTTTCTGTGGAGCAGGTTATGAAATGGAATCTCCTCAAATCCATTGCTGTGCGTCCTGGTCAAGAGCTCTATATTTACGTCAGGAAGTAAAACGGAGCTACTATTAACCAAAGAAAAGTCCCCGCTTAGAAATGGGCGGGGTTTGTTGTTTTAAGCACTCTTGAGAGGTGTCCTGCCTCGAGAATCAGCGGTGCTCACTTCCTCATCATAACTGTTACTGTATTATCTCCCATGTTTGAAGTAACAATGTCTAATTTCCCATCGTTGTTGAGATCGTCGACAGCAATACCGTTGGGATCTCGTCCGACTTCGAAGGGAGAGCCAACAGCTTGTGAAAATCCACCTTTACCGTTTCCCATCATGATAACGACATAGCGTGGGTATGCACACATCACTAAATCCATCCGGTCATCATTATTGATATCGATGACGATAATTTTGTATGCACGATGCCCAACGTCGAGCGGTGAGTTTGGAGCAGCCTCGAACCCACCCTTACCGTCATTTAAAAGAATGGTAAGTTTTGTCATATCATCATGTGAGGTGATGATGTCGGATTTATCATCGGCGTTGATATCACCGATAACGGAGTTGTAGGGTCGAGGTTTCACCGGGTATGGCGAGCCTTTTGAAGATGTAAAGCCACCTTTTCCATCCCCAAATAAAACGGATACACTGTTGCCCATAAGATTCGGTATAGCAATGTCGAAGTTGCCATCTCCATCGAGATGACCAACGGCAAGTGGGTAGGGTCCTCTTCCTACGCTAAACGGCGAGCCTGGGGCAGCAATGAATACACCTTTCCTATTCCCCAAGAGCACTGAAATGCTGTTGTTGCCATGATTACTTGTCAAGATGTCGAGGTTTGCATCATTATTGACATCACAGAGGACAAGACCATGGTTATGCGGTTTAGAAGCTTTAAGGTATTGGAACGGAGAACCAGATGCGGGTGTGAATTTCCCATTACTGGTGCCAAGCAACACAGCCACGTTGTACGTGTCATGCTGAGTGGCAATGAGGTCCGATTTACCGTCGTTGTTGACGTCGGCGATCGTGACAAGGTGTGCCGTTGGTCCAATGATGAGCGATGTATCTGAACTGCGAGTGAAGCCGCCTTTTCCATCACCAAAGAGTAAAGTGAGATCACCGCTCGTGGAATTGGCGGTGACAATATCGAGCTTCCTATCACCATTTAAATCTCCTATGGCAACATCCACAGGTCTTGTGCCTACTCCGAACGGTGAACCCGGTGCGGGTGTAAATGCCAGTCGCTGGGCGTATGTGTGAAAACTTGAAATTGTAAGAGCGATAAGGATAATTAATTTCATGAATTCAATCCTTTAGGATGTTTGCTAATTGTGTCATACGTGCAATGTGGTGGTCGTCGTGCTCAGCGACGAAGTATGCCATGTCCAGCACACGCATAGGCTGTTGTAAGCGTGGATGAATGGCTGTTCGTGACAGTGTTTCTTCATCGAGTGCTTCAAGGCGATGAACAACATGCATTCGTACTAAACGAAATGATTTCAAAATTTCCTCGATCGATTGGGCGTTATGATTTGCTTCCCATGTCTTCTTGTTCGTAATATCTGCAGGACGAAGTGTTGTTGCCCCAGCAAGATAATCGTCTATCCGCCCGTCATGCAGTGTATCCAGATCAAGGAGATGACCGACGTGTTCTTGTATCGACCAGCTGTTACTAACTCGTTTAATCAAGATACCAGGTTGGAATGAACGTACAAGTTCTTCCACACGTGCAGGTGTTCCTCGTAAGCGTTCAAGTATGCAAGGGAAAACACCAAGGGGGAAGTTAAAGTCGAATGTACGATCAATCCATTTAGTTTGCTTCGCCATATATCTATAAATGTCTGGATTCATGTAACCATTTTGAAAAGCAATATCCGTATAGTTTGCCATCCTTTGAAATTTTGTAAATGCTGTATCCTAGTACTCCAGATGTTCGTCCTTCAATTCTTATCGATGTGGTTAATCGTAAATTAAAATGAGTAGGATATTCATCAATTGCTTCTACTTTGTTATTCTGAGGGTTAAAATCAGTTTCTTCACTTAGCCAATTCATAAGTAGTTTTTTTGCCTCATAGCTGACTTTGACTTCTCGATGAAATTCTTTAATGAATACAGGAATCGCATTTCCAATATTAATGATGTTAGATTTAATAATCTCTGGTGTCGCCGTTTCCTCAAACACCGGCGTGTAACCCCCTTCCATGTAGTTCATCACCTGGAAGTATATTTTCTTCCCTTCGAGATACCATGATATTTTCTGCTTAAACGAACCCTCGGGACTGTTGATCTCAGTTATCATCGAGAGAGTATCACCAGTAAAATCGCCTTCATAATAGGGTGTGTCTCCAAAATTATTGTAGTGCCACATTCTATATTTTTTTTCTCTCGCATCGTAGGTTAATATGCTGTGACCGCGGAACATTCCCATTGCTCCCATTTCATTCTCCTCGTCAATCATTAGGTATAACGAGTCCAAACTCCAGTATCCTTTAGACTTACCTTGTGTGGAACCACCTTTCATCATTGGTGTTTCGTGAATCTTTCCTTCAGTAGCGAACTCCCCAGCGAGAAATGATAGTCTCGCCAGCTCTGGATTGAATGTTGGTTTTCGCATGGATAGGGAAGTTTCTTTCTTTTCTTGGGAAGAAGAGAAAACGATTGTTAGAAATAACGACAATGCCATGACAATTACTTTAGTCATATCTTTTCCTTGTTGTTTCGGTTTTGCCCTCTCTATCCCTTTGGGACATCTTCCTCGTAAAGAAGAAAAATTTCTTCCCCCTACTAATGCAGTAGTATCTCTATACCATTGGGACAAAGTAGTCAGAACGAATTAACTTACCGGCTGCGCCTTCTTGATCATCGTAGCAAGCACAAGTCCTACCAGGAAAAAGCCAACGATTTGATCAATGAGCGAAGAGAATGCATAGCCAAACGGAAACCCGTACCAATTCCAGTAAGCGATTTCAATAGCCATCCATGCGAACAAGCCAAGCAGCGTCACAAAGAGAACGCGCCCACCGAAGCCACTGAGTCCTCCCAATGCTCTCGCTAAGAGAAAAGCGGCTAAGAATGCTGCGAGGATATCAGAGAGAAGTTCAATGAGTAATTGCTTGGGTGAGAGGGGTTGTGTCCCATCGGGATGATAGATAAGAATTCCATACGGACCCACACTGTATTTTTCTTCCCAGCGCTTCATGGCAGCCTCTTGATCTTCTTTAGTCATATTAGGTGAGCTTTCCATGCCAGGAAAGAAATAAAATCCCGGTTCTCGAATGTTGTCTTGCATAGCTGTGAGTACTGCTCTTTCATTTGGAATCGGCTTGATGCTTGCCTCACCCAAGCCAAGCACCATGTGCGAGAGCGCACCCCAGATGAACAGCACAGCTCCTCCGAGGAGGGATGCGATGAGAAGTTTACTTGTAAGCATATATATCTCCTTGATAAAGTCAGAGAATTACATTTACTACGTTGAATCGTCCTGGAAGTTGATACATTATGGCTGAGATATTATCTTCTTCTTTACAACGGCACCAATAATCAGCGAGGCAAGAAATCCGGTCACAACAGTACCAATACATCCAAAGAGTGCT
The DNA here is from genome assembly GCA_016209795.1 of Ignavibacteriota bacterium. Taxonomy (GTDB): domain Bacteria; phylum Bacteroidota; class Ignavibacteria; order UBA10030; family SZUA-254; genus JACQVI01. The sequence continues at coordinate 26,721 of JACQVI010000105.1, read as the reverse complement.
TGTATAATTGGAGTATTCGTCTGTGAAGACGCTTCGAGTGCAGCGGCGATTTCAGCTTCCGATTGTCCAGAGTTCCTCAGCATCTCTTCTTGAATTGCACGAAGCTCATTGAAGTACTCAGGGAAAACAACAGTCGTGAAGAGGAGCGAAATAAAAATGAGTATTACTCCACCAATCGCAGACATGAGTGTGCCAGCACCAACAAGTCCACCGTACTGTTTACCTGTACTAGTAACTTTTCTCAGTCCCCAGATCAGTACTCCAATCTGGATGGGAATCACTAGCCAGAATGCATACAGCAGTGCTGGATCTTTGTACCATCCTGTAAAGCCCATGACAAACGTCCAGAGCCCACACAGGACACCGATCAGGATGCCACCACGAGTTGTCACATTCATAGGCATGTTCTTTTGTGAATTATTGCTGTGAATGCAGTGCGACTTTATTCCCTTCACAATCTGTGAAGATGGCGAAATAGCCGATCTCGGGCGTGATTTGCGTTTTGGGAACCAGTACTTTTCCCCCAGCACCGGTGATACGGTTAAGAACTGTATTAAGATCAGGATTGCCGTTTAGATAAACAAGTGTACCGTTCATGTTTGGTGTGTAGCCTTCTCCCTTTACGAGGGAACCACTCACCTTGCCCTCGAAGTACGGGAAGAATCCCATTTTGAACCCCATCATATCCTGTACTTCAATTTTGGCATCAAAAATTTTCTCATAGAATTTCTTTGCCCGATCAAAATCGATGACGGGGATTTCGAACCAGTTGATCATGTTTTTCATACAGGTATCGTCCTTTCGTTGTATTGTGGTTGAATAGTTATTGGATGAAGATGGTTTCCTTAGTTCAGGGTGAAAATAAAAATTAAACCCTCTTCATTCCAGTTCCGGAAGCAATTGTCTAAACATACCAAAATTTCAAGCCCATGTCAAGCATTGTTTCCTCCTTTCAAAAAGCTTGGAAATCTTTGAGATTTTTGGTATCTTTTCACATATTTTTAAAACGAATATTGAAAACTCTATTTACTCACACCTAATGTAGTTTACCATGAAGGCAGGCATCATAGCAGCAGGAGAAGGTAGTCGATTGCGGTCGGAGGGAATTACTCTGCATAAGCCGTTGGTGCCCGTCAATGGCGTACCATTAATTGAGCGGTTGATCACATCCTTCATCCGTGGTGGCATTACAGAGATTGTTTGTATCGTGAATGAATATTCACTAGTTGTGAAGCAGTTTGTTGAAGGAAAACAGTTTAACATTCCAATAACGTTTATTGTAAAGACAACCACAAGCTCAATGCATAGTCTGTTTGCTTTAGCTCCGCACTTGCAGACTAGACAGTTTCTGCTTACCACAATCGATTCTATCTTTTCAGAGGATGAGTTTTTGAAGTTCCTGAACCATGCTGAACGAAACCAAACGTTCGATGCTATTCTCGCTGTCACGAATTTTATTGATGATGAAAAACCACTTTATGTTGAGGTTGATGATCGAATGTGCATTAACAGCTTTTCCAAGTCTGAACAAACACCATGGGTTACGGGTGGGCTCTACGTTTTTCAACCAAGGATCTTCAATGAGATGGATGCCGTAGTGAAACAGGGGATCGAACGTCTAAGAAACTTCTTAAGGTATCTTTTGAACAAAGGATACTCACTTGAAGCATTTCCCTTTTCGAAGATTGTCGACGTGGATCATCTCCGCGATATCCAGAATGCAGAAGAGTTTTTACGTGCTTCATGATCATGCCTGAAGCGAGACCGGTCATAATACCTATCCGTGCGTTCAAACGTACACTGTTTCGTCTCCAAGAGTATTCCATTTTTGTCTTTGAAAATCTGTATGCGTTGCCCAGTGTATGGCGGTATCGGAAAGATACGTTGGAACAGATGTATTTGATTGGAGCACAAGCGTTTATGATCGTGTTTCTTGCGGGGCTTTTCATGGGTGTGATCATGTCGATTGAATCCGGGCATCGATTGGAGACCTTTGGTGCAAAGCTTCTTGTTGGACGAACAACGTCACTTGCTCTCGTCCGTGAGCTTGGTCCTGTGATTACGGGGTTACTTATGGCAGCGCGAACGGGTGCAAAAAACGCCTCCGAGCTCGGTTCGATGCAAGTGAGTGAGCAGATCGATGCACTACGTGCGTTTGGTACAAATCCGATTGAAAAGCTTGCAGTGCCGCGCCTTGTTGCTTCACTCGTGATGTTTTTCCCACTAACGCTTATCGCTGATCTCGTTGGTCTGCTTGGCGGCATGTTCGTGTCAGACCTCTGGCTGCACGTTGATAAATCGTTTTACTGGCACTCTGCAATCTATGATCTGAAGATGAAAGATTTATTTGTGGGATTCGCAAAGCCGTTTGTGTTTGCTTTTTTTATTTCGACAATTAGTTGCTACTATGGACTTACGACCACTGGTGGAACAATCGGTGTAGGCCGAGCTGCGGTGAACGCCGTTGTGGTTGCGTCAGTTGTTGTGCTCTTTAATGATTTTATCTTCACGAAAGTCGTCTGGTCGATTTTGTAAATGATTCGTCTCGAGCATGTTACAGTAGAGTTTGAGAATCGAACGATTCTCGATGATGTTTCCTGTCAGGTCATTCAGGGTGAAACAAAAGTGATGCTTGGTCCAAGCGGCGCTGGCAAAAGCTCTCTCCTGAAGATCATCTTGGGACTCTGGAAACCCAACAGAGGATCAGTCTTTGTTGATGGTACCGAGATTACGGATCTGAGCGAGCGTGACAAAATGCCGATTCGCAAACGCATGTCGATGGTCTTTCAAGGCAATGCATTATTTGATTCATTGACCGTGGCTGAAAATGTTGGCTTCTTTCTCCAGGAGCATTCTGAGATGACACCTCGAGAGATTAAGGAACGCGTGAAGGAATGCTTAGAGTTCGTCAACCTTCAGGATACACAAGATTTACTGCCGGAAGAAATCAGCGGCGGCATGAAGAAGCGCGTGGCAATTGCACGAGCGATCGCCTTTCATCCTGAAATCATCTTATACGACGAGCCAACGACGGGTCTCGATCCATTAAATGCAAAGATCATCACGGAACTCATAATGAGATTAAAAAAGGAACGTGGCATCACATCGGTTGTCGTGACACATATCCTGCGAGACGCATTTGCCGTCGGTGACTCGCTTGCTCTCATGAATGATGGACGCATTATCATCGATGGTTCGCCGCACGATCTTGTTTCCTCGACAGATCAGTTCATTGAAAGCTTCCTCTCTGAAATCCGTGAAGAAGCAAACTTATTATTGCAGTAGGATGACGGAAGCGTGAAGCCCGAACAAATGACATGGTCAAATCTTAAAGTGGGCGTTGTGGTGTTGATTGGTCTCATTGTGTTTGTGTTCATCGTCAGTATCGTTGGTACTGAGCAGAATATTTTTACGTCGACCTACTCTCTCAAGTTGTTTGTGACAAATGTTCACGGTCTGGTGAATGGCGCAATGATCACGTTGGGCGGATTGAAGATTGGTTATGTGAGTGACATGCAGTTTGTTTCTCGCAACGATACCAACGGCGTCGAGATCACAATCGATGTCTTGTCGAAATACCGTTCGTCGATCACAACCAACTCGGTCGGACAGATTAAAACGATCGGATTATTAGGAGATAAATACATCGATATTACTATCGGTAACCCAAATGAGAAGCCGCTTGCAGAGGGGGCATTTGTTCCCCTCATGGAGTCTTTTGATATTGAGACTGCTGGTCCGCAGTTTAAATCCTCACTCGCAGATTTCACAGCATTGATGGCAAGCGCACGAAGAATCGCCGCATCCATAGAGAGAGGTGAAGGCTCGATTGGGCAGTTGATCAAGCACCCTTCCGTTTCCGGTGAGATGGAGCGTTTCCTTCATTCATTGAACGGTGTTATGGCTGCCGTTGAAAATAAAAAAGGCACCCTTGGAAAGTTTGTGTATGATGAGGTATTATCAAAGAATGTAAGCGATGTATCTGCAAATCTCAAAAGTGTCACAGAGCAGATAAGTCGGGGGAAAGGAACGATGGGAAAACTCATTATGGAAGATCGTTTATACATGGATCTTTCATCAATTACTGCCCGAGCTGATACATTGTTGAAGAAAGCATCACATGATTCAAGCACTGTTTCACAATTCCTCAACGACGGTACTTTCTATAACCAGTTGCTATCGCTCATCAAAGATTTGAATGTTCTTCTTATTGATCTTAAAGAGCATCCTGATCGGTATATTCGCGTTTCGGTGTTTTAATGAGTGTAAGGAAAACGACATTTGAAAATCGAACGACCCATACGGACGCTCTATAACATTCTTGTGAAAAAAGCACCCATCGAGGCGCAACTGATTGTAACACGGCGCTGTAATTTGAGCTGCGGGTATTGCTTTGAATATGATAACACATCAGCACCAGTTCCGTTTGACGAGATATGTCGCTGGATTGATTCGCTGCATAAGCTTCGGGTAGTGCACATTAGTTTGCTTGGTGGTGAGCCGTTGATGCATCCAAAGGTCGCTGAAATCGTTGCATACGCTCGGCGACATTCGTCTGTTTCGATCACCACAAATGGATTTTTTCTATCGGAGAAGCTGATTCAGCAGCTCAATGAAGCGAGGCTTAGTCATATGCAGATCAGCGTCGATACATCGAAACAGGACCCTACAAATTATATTCAGAAATCCTTAAAAGTTCTTCGACCGAAACTGATTCGACTAAAAAAGCTTGCACAATTTGATCTGCACCTTTCGGCAGTGCTCTGCGAGCATTCAAAAGAAGAATTGAAAGATCTTCTCCACGAAGCGCAAGAGCTTGGTATCCCGATGAGTCTTAGTGTGATCCACGACGAAGTAGGGCAGATAGCGATCTCAGGTGAGAGATATTTGGAATTATACGAGTACTATGGGAAGATATCCAATCACTTTGGATTTAGCATGGTCGATTATGAGTACAGTCGAAAACTTCTCCAAGGAGAGCGTCCATCATGGATATGTCGAGCTGGATCGCGCTCGCTCTATGTCGATGAATTTGGAAAGGTGCAGTTCTGTGCCTCACAGCGTGGTCGTTTGAACAAACCAGTCGTTGAGTATACCTTGGATGATATTCGAACACACGCGAAAACGGAAAAAGGGTGCGAAGAAGGTTGCGCTGTCGACTGCGTCTATCGTGCATCTCAGATTGATAATGATAAGCTCTCTCTTTTTAAAACGCTTGTGAAGGGATTTAGTGGCAATGGTGTTCAACCAGTGTAATAGATTAGAGTTGGAGACATGACAATCATTCCTCACCTTTTGTTAACAACAGCCGGCATCCAGGCATTAGGTCTAGAGGGAAGGGACATCATCTTTGCGTATGCATTTGGTTATGGAATTGATGTTATTGATCATCCTATCAAGTTACCATTGTATCTAAGAAAGAATGGAAGAAAGAATGAAAAAAATTATCATTGGCGGACACCACTTCAAGAACCGATTGCATTGCTCTGGATTATCCCGCTATCGATTTATCTTGGGACATATGTGCCTACACTTTTTTTTGTCTCGCATTTCTTTCTTGATTATCTTGTGAGTTATGAAAAGCGGCCATTCTATCCGTTTAGTACGTATTCGACTGAGGGGTTGCTCCCGAGATGTTCCGATACAGCAAAAGAACTATTGACCTGTATGATCTGTGGTGTGTTCATTGTGATCTTGGGTTATGAACACCTCGCTGAGTTTGCTACGAATATTTTTTCCGGGAGCTGACGATGGGAAGTCAAACTGACGGTGTGTTGAGTGGGTTGATTCGAGTGTCGCACGAAAAACTTGGACTCACACCAAACCAGATCTCCACTGTTGGCTTTCTGGTTGGAATGATAGCTGCACTTCTTTTTGCTGCTGGATTCGTTGTAACTGGACTGATGAGTTTAGCAGTTTCACAAATTATTGACGGTTTGGATGGTGGCGTAGCGCGGCGATACAATTTACGGTCACAGAAAGGAGAGAAGCTTGAAATCATTTATGATCGTTTAAATGAGCTTGCCATCTTGTTGGCTCTTGCATACGCAGGTCATTCAAGCTTCTTGATTGCAATTCTCGCCTTCGTTGCGATCGTTCTGGTTACCGTAGTGCATCCGCTTTCACACTTTGACCCGGGGTTCAAACGATTCATGATCTATCTTGGGTATGTTGCAACGGCGCTGTTCAATGTTCGTGGCTTTGATCTTGCAATACATGTGATCTTTTTTGCAAACTTAACAACGTTTGTCATCGGGACAATCATGGTTGATTATCGTCTTCAGAGGGACATTGATATGCAGGCAATGCTTCGACGTGAAGCAGAACGCAAAATGGGATTTGCACAACCTGAAGATCCGCCATCGCTGTTAACATACTTATTTAGATTATTCTCATGAAAATTCATTTTGCAGGCATACGACGAAAAACAGAATTTTCACCAAACCATGTGGTGAACGATCTTCTCATCATCAACCAAACAGGTGAGGCATTGAAAGAACTTGGCGCGGAGGTGACAATGTATGATGAAGGGGTTATCACGCCTGAGACTATGAAGGAAAAACTCGTCTTTTCTATGGCTCAGGGTCCCATTGGATCGAACACATTGATGAAGATTGAACAGCGCGGTGCATACATTATCAATTCACCGCGAAGTGTGATCAATTGTTACCGGATCAACATGGTGAAGTTGCTGCCGGAAGCCGGCATTCCATTTCCGCGAAGCGTTGTTGTAGCGACGGACTCTGACACCAATGGAAAAGAAGCAGGATTTACAACATCGAAACTCTGGATCAAACGAGGTGACGTGCACGCAGTCCACAAGGAGGACGTGACTCTTGCGAATACAGACGATGAAGAGTTAACACTTCTTAAGGAGTTTCACGCACGAGACATCATGCAGGCAATCTTGCAAGAACACGTTGACGGCGATACGGTGAAGTTCTATGCTGTTCGTGAGTCTGATCTGTTCCACTGGTACTACACCAACGGAGTGTACAATGTTAAGTTCGATACGAAAAGACTCCGCGAGCTTGCTTCGGCATCGGCAGAAATTTTAGGCTTGTTCGTCTACGGCGGTGATGCCATCATCGGCAAAGACGGTAGCATTACGATTATCGATATCAACGATTGGCCCAGCTTTGCGCCGATTCGTGAGCAGGCGAGCCAACGCATTGCACAAGTGATTTACAGAAAGGCACAAGAGTATGTTACTTCAGGAACCAGTGGCTAAAAAAGCAGTTGTCCGAACAGAGGTACCGGGACCAAAGTCGAGAGAGATCTTCAACCTCGAACAGCAGTATATTTCTCCGGGCATTCAGACAATTGCTACGCTCTCTCAGATTGTCCTGGAGAAAGGTGAAGGCTGTGTTGTTCAAGATGTTGACGGCAATCGATACATCGATTTCTTTGCAGGAGTGGCCGTTTCAAGTTTGGGATACAATCACCCTAAGTACGTAAGAGCGATTCAGGAACAGGTTGCGAAAATTCATGTTGGCAGCTTTGCAACAAAAGTTCGCGCTGAGCTTTCAAAACTCCTCGCTGAGAATGCTGTAGGTGATTTGAGACGCACTCAATATTATAGCGGCGGCGCTGAGGCAGTCGAAGCGGCACTGAGACTTGCAAAATCATACACCAAGAAATCAGAAGTCATTGGCTTCTGGGGAGGATTTCATGGAAAAACGCTCGGTGTTCTTGGACTAATCGGAGACGATTTTAAACATCAGCTAGGACCCTTACCATTTGGAGTCTACAATACTCCGTACGCAAATTGCCGACGATGCCCACTGAACCATACATTCCCTGAATGTGAATGGGCATGTGTTGACTTTATTAAACAGAAAATACAGCTCGAGACAACCAACAACATCGCGGCAATCATCGTCGAGCCAATTCAAGGAACAAATGGTAATCTCGTTCCTCCTGCTGGTTATCTCAAAGAAATCCGTCGTGTTGCTGACGAAATCGGGGCATTGTTGATTGTGGACGAGATGATCACAGGCTTTGGGAGAACGGGAAAGATGTTTGGTTGCCAGCATGATGGCATCGTACCGGATATCATTACCATTGGCAAGAGTTTTGGGGGTGGGTATCCAATGACAGGGCTGATGTCACGTGATGAGGTTATTTTTTCAAAACCATTTGCCAATCCAAGCGGCAGTTCATCCAGTTACGGTGGTAATCCACTTGCAGCTGCCGCAGCCTATGCAACTGTCAAGACGATCATCGATGAAGGATTGGTGGAAAACTCTGCACGTGTTGGTGCCTTCATGCTGAATAAATTGATGGCGTTCAAAGAAAAATTTTCGTTTGTCGGCGATGTCCGCGGCAGAGGCTTGCTGATCGGTGTGGAGCTTGTTAAGAATAAACAGACGAAGGAAAAACTTGACAAGGAAACGTGCAAATTGTTTTTTAAAGAATGCCTGAAGCGTGGCTTGATCGTGATGGGATATAATCCCGATATTCGTATCAATCCACCACTGATTATTGACGAGGCAACAGCTGAGGAAGGCATAGAAATCATGGAAGTAGCTTTTACTCATGTCGCGGATCGAAGAAACTTATAAAGCGCGCGATGTCGAAGAGACGATTGATATTTACTTCTATCGTCCGCTTGGCTATGCCATAGCTTTGGGCTGTCAAAGGCTTGGCATTACACCAAACATTGTCACAATCGTCAGTATCTTCATTGGTGTGACGTGTGGGCACCTTCTCTATTATAGGGACATCACGCTGAACCTCTATGGCATTATCCTCTGGGTCATCGCAGATACACTCGATAGTGTCGATGGACAGCTTGCTCGCATGACCAATCATCGCTCGAAGATCGGACGAATCCTCGATGGACTCGGAGGCAACATTATGTTCATAAGCATTTACCTCCATCTGTTTGCTCGGATGGCAGTGACGTACGATTTCCCCTGGTCCCTGTTTTTTCTGTTGACGCTGGCTGGAGGTGTTAGTCATTCAATTCAAAGCGCACTCGCCGATTATTATCGTAATGCCTATCTTAAATTTGTTGTCGATCCAGCAAAATCTGAGCTTGAGGGTGCAGATGAAATCCGGGCAGAATATCTTGCAACGTCGTTTTTCAAACATCCGATACGAAAAATTCTCCTACGTGTATACCTCAACTACACGGTTGAGCAAGAAGCATTTTCCAAAAACTTCCAAAGGCTCCGCAAGCGTGTTGATCTAGAGTTTGGCGTAAACATTCCGCAATGGTTTGCTGATGCGTATCGCAAAATGAACAAGCCGCTTATGAAATACTACGCAATCCTGACAACAAACACACGTATGATCGTTATGGCGATCTGTGTTCTTCTGGATGTTGTGCCGTTCTATTTCGCTGTTGAGGTTATCGGCATCAATTTGGTCATGGTGCTTGTCACTACGCATCAGGAAAAACTCAGCGCGCAGCTTCTCCAGCAGATTGACGAACAGTGGAAATTCATCCCTTCGGGAAAGGTGTTAGCATAATGTTAAAGGGAGCAATAATAGGATTCGGCAATATTGCCGTGCGGGGGCATGTCCTTGCATATCTCAGCGATGAAGTCCTTCGCTCTAAGGTTCAGATCGCTTCTGTGATGGATGTTGTTGGACAAAACCGTGAGCTTCTGAGGCAATATTTCCCCGAAGCAAAGTTCTACACCGACTTTCTATCAATGTTGGAAAACGAGCGACTCGACTTTGTTGATATCTGTACACCTCCACATACGCATGCCGACTACATCCAACGATGTGCCACGAAAGGTATTCATATCCTATGCGAAAAACCTTTGACGGAGACTTATGCGAAAGCATCGGGGCTTGTTAAACTCGTCCGCGAGAGTCACATTGTGTTTGTGCCGTGTCATCAGTACAAATACTCTCCGCTCTGGAAGACAATTCATGAGTTTATCGCGTCGAAAAAATTGGGAACGGCGACGCTTGCACAATTCAACGTCTTTCGCCTTCATGCTGATTCAGGGACGACGGCATGGAGTCCTGATTGGCGGACGAAGCGGAACCATAGCGGCGGGGGAATTTTGGTTGATACCGGTGCGCACTATTTTTACCTTGCACAGTATTTCTTCGGCGTTCCAAAGAGAGTATTTTCTGTGCTTCGCACGTTGAAACACGTTGACTATGATGTCGAGGATACGGCACTTGTCACACTCGAGTATGATCAAACGCTGATGCAGGTGAATCTCACATGGGCGGCGAACCAGCGGGCGAACAGTCTGCACATAGTTGGTACGGAAGGCTCGCTCTTTTACAACGAGAAAGCACTTCTTTTCTCAAACTCAGCTGGTACACAAGAAATTCCTATGCCTGATGTGTCTGATAAGAATCAGTATGTGAGCTGGTATGCAGCACTCATCAAAGAATTCGTGAAGCGTATTGAAGAGCAGAATACCTCAGATGATTTTCTATGTGAAGCGTTCAATGTAATGAAGATGCTGGATTTGAGTTATAAGGCGTCTGAGAAAAATGCGATGATAGATGTTGGATGAAAGCAGTATTATTTGACTTTGGCGGTACCATCGATACCGATGGCGTTCACTGGAGCGAGAAGCTCTGGGAACTGTATGAGCGTTTTGGTGTAAAAGTCGACAAGAACATCTACGAGCCAGCATTCTTGGAATCGGATAAGCAAGTTGGGCTTGAACCTCAGATTACCGAGATGAGCTTCAAGGAAACGGTGAAAAGGCAATTAACCATACAGTTTAAGATGCTTGATGTGGGTGCGATGGATGGATTAGTAGAAGAAATGGCTGATGCTTGTTTGCGTGACGTACGACTGATTGTTCAACGAGTTTGTCTCGTCTTGGACGAATTGAAGCCTCGCTATACATTAGCGCTCGTATCCAACTTCTATGGCAACCTAAACAAAGTTTGTTCAGAGCTTGGGTTGGTGAAATACTTCGACACTTTGATAGATTCAGCAGTTGTTGGGTTGCGAAAGCCCGATCCGGCTATCTGGTCGCTTGCACTCAAGAATTTGAGTGTTACACCTGAAAATGCATGGGTTGTTGGCGACTCATATGAAAATGACATCGTTCCAGCGAAACAGCTTGGCTGCACAACGATCTGGCTCAAGGGAAAAAGTTGGTCAGAACCATCATCGACCGATGCGGCGGATTATACGATCAGTAAATTTCAGGAAATCAAATGTATTCTGTTATAAGGTATACAAATACTTTTTATGACCTCCCCATACCCCTCTTCATAAGAAGAGGGACAGGAATTGTCTTCCATCATTTGAGCCATTCCAGCTTCTCTTACTTAGGGGAGGATGATAGGTGAGGTCATAGAGGTTTTGCCATAGGAATTTAGTAATTTTGAAAGGGAACTTCTATGCAAAGACTACATGAAATTCAAAAACCTAAAGGTAAACTCGGAGTTCTTCTTGTTGGATTGAACGGCGCAGTTTCAACAACATTCCTTGCCGGTGTAATGGCAGTACGAAAAGGATTGGCACAACCAATCGGCTCACTGACACAGATGGGACACATCCGTCTTGGAAAGCGAACAGAGCACCGTTCTCCGCTCATCAAAGACCTCGTCGACCTTGCAAAGCTTGATGATCTCGCCTTTGGTGGGTGGGATATTCGCAATGAGAACTGCTACGAGTCGGCTGTCCATGCTGGTGTTCTTCATCGTGAGCATCTCGATGCCGTGAAGAAAGAACTCCAAGCTCTTCAACCAATGAAGGCAGTCTTCGATCGTTTTTACGTCAAGCGTCTGCAAGGCTCCCATGTGAAGAAAGGGAAGACAAAATTTGATTGGATGGAAAAACTGCGTGAAGATATTCGTTCGTTCAAGGAACAACAAGAGCTGGATCGCTGTGTGCTCATCTGGTGCGGAAGTACAGAAGTATTCATCAGCATGAACGGTGTACATAAGAATCTAAAGCGCTTTGAAGAAGGGATGAAAAAAAATCACACCGATATTGCGCCGAGTATGCTCTATGCGTATGCAGCCCTGAAGGAAGGTGTGCCATTTGCCAACGGTGCACCAAACCTCACGCTCGATATGCCTGCAATGATTGAATTAGCAAAGGAAAACAATGTTCCGATTGCCGGTAAAGATTTCAAAACAGGTCAAACACTTGTCAAGACTGTCATCGCTCCGATGTTGAAAGCACGACTACTCGGACTGAGCGGCTGGTTTTCCAGCAATATCCTCGGCAACCGCGACGGCGAGGTGCTCGATGACCCCGATTCCTTCAAGACCAAAGAGGAAAGCAAACTCTCCGTTCTTGAGGGTATCTTGCAACCAGAGTTGTATCCCGATCTCTACAAAGATTACTACCACAAAGTCCGCATTAACTACTATCCACCGCGCGGCGACAACAAAGAAAGTTGGGATAACATCGATATTTTTGGCTGGCTGAGTTACCCGATGCAAGTAAAAATCAATTTCCTATGTCGTGACTCGATACTTGCAGCGCCTATCGTGCTGGATTTAGTGCTCTTCATGGATCTCGCCCAGCGTGCTGGGATGAAAGGTATTCAGGAGTGGCTCTCGTTCTACTTTAAGAGTCCGATGGTTGCGAAAGGACTCTATCCTGAGCACGATCTCTTTATCCAACTGATGAAGCTCAAGAATACCTTGCGGTACTTGAAAGGCGAGGAGTTGATTACACACTTGGGATTGGAGTATTATGATTGATCCTTTCACTTTTGAGCAAATGTCACTCCATCCTTAGAGAAATCGCTGGCATGTACAAGCCCTTCAAATCCCGTCTCCACCATTCTCCTGTGTTTTGCCTTCTTGTGAAATCAGTAAAGTGATACTCATACAATAGCGCGCGAACTGAGCGAGGCGGATTATTCGGAAATGGATTCTTCTCAATCAGATCAATCACATCCTCTGAGCCTTGCAGCAATCGCACACAGAAATTGACAAACCACTGGTTTTGCTGGTAGCTTCCTAATGCAGCAAACCACATCTGCCAGTCGAGGCGAGGTTGGTGTGGCTCAACCCACGGCGGTGCTCGCTTCACATCGCCCGGCTTGTATTTGAACTCATACGCAAGCCATGTCCTCCCATTGTTGCTTCCCTCGATAATAATCTCGTAGCGTGGGTTTGTCATAACTCTGAACAAGCCATAATGGTTGACGAGATTGAAAGGTGTTACCCAGCGCTCAAGTGCGACAATGGGCTTTGGCATATCTTTCCACTCCACAAATAGTGCAATCCACTGCACGATGTTCAAATATACGATGATAGTAGCAAACAGAGCAAAAGCTATCCGCTTGACCCGCCTCATTGTCACAGCAGAATTAACAAATGCGATTATCTCCACTAACTTCTTCGGGAGAAATCGCTTCAGAGCCGTATCATCGAGAAGCAATACACACAATGCAATGGTAAGAAGATTGAAAAAGTTGTAGTTGCCCGTCAATATGATAAGAAGCATGAAAAAGATGATTGTCCAGGCTCCGGAGAATTTCAAACGCCGCGGAGCAAAAATGAGGAATGGAATTACCAGTTCGATTGCGAACATGGTGCCGCAGGAGAACTTCTGAAACCAGAGAGGAAGCTGGTGCGCATACCAAGCGATTGGAGTAGGAATGCACTGTGTTTCGTAATGAACGGTAAGTGCTGTGAGATCAAGCCAGAAGTGGTCGTTGGTGGCAAGCTTCACGTAGCCTGAGAAGAACATCAATCGGAACAGTAACAGACGAAACAGCCAGAGCAGTGTTTTGGATGGCAGTCGCTCACGAGCAAGCTTTGGGAGGAATTGTCCTGGTGCAAAGAAAATTGTCAGGAAGCCGGTTTCGAGCAGCAGAATGTCCCACTGAAACGATAAGAATGTTTGCCCAACGACATAGAGAGACAAATATAAAACCCACAGCAGTGCTGCAACAACCCTTGCCCAGATTCCAGCGATGAGAAGGAGCGAAAGTCCCACACCAGCCCAGCAGAGAACCTGGAGAGAAGTATCACTTGTGCTGAGCCAGGCAAGCGTAGGGAACTGCCAGAAACGCACAGTACCAACATTCTCGCGAATGAGCTGAAGATACTGCTGTGCAGGAAGAATTCCATTACTTCCGATCAAGCCAAGAAGTTGTGAGGCGTACGAGGCAAAGGCAATAAGATAGATGAGTCCAATACATCGAAGGAAAAGCCACCGGGTGAGGACGTAGGTTGGCAGCTGAAGATTTTTACCCCAGAAAAAGCGAGTGAGTTTATAGAGACCGCTGCGATGCTTTGCAACAAAACGATAAAACGATTCTGAGACAAACGCACCGCCGGGCAAGTGCTGGTATACCCACAGCATCCAGCGCTTACTAGGGACGAGTGCAAGCGAACGAAACACAGCCTCTGCGCCGTTGAATCTTTCGCCATCTTTCGTGATGAGCTGAACGGAGCGTTTGAATTCCTCAACAGGAATGTCTGGAAGATGCTGTGCAGCCTCTTGATACGGTTCGTAGGCAACCCTGTCACCGGTGATCTGTTTCCATCGCTCGATCCAGAGACGGCAGAAGCTGCAATCGCCGTCGTAGACGAGAAGCAGTGTTTTTCTTGATGATGGATTCATTAGTGCAGTCCTTGAAAATCCCTCCCATATCCCTCCCTTTATTAAAGGGAGGGAAAAAGGGGTGGGATTCATGACACGAGCTAAGATACGAAGATCATGGGAAAAAGGGAAAGCGGAGGAAACATGCGATGCACCTTGTCCAACGCGGGTTGCTACGCTGGACAGACATTGCACATTTCTAATTCTCAGTCCTCAATTGTACAGAGCACGGATTCCATAATGTTGAACGTTATCTTTTCAGGTTCTTGATCAAGCTCATAGTTGAAATCTTTTTTTTGCTGATCAATAAGTAACCGTGCCCGTGCAGTAGTGCCATTCTTGTATTTCAACTCGAAAGGCAGATAAAGTATGAATGGTTTAGATACATCTTTTTGCTCAATTGTTAGCGAGACAGAATACTTTCCATTCGGTTTTTTGGTAATGGATCGGCTGCACTTGAGTGTAGGAATTTCTGCCCCATACACCCACTGATCAAAGAACCAATGCATATCGGCGCGGAAATACTTTTCCACAATCTTTCGAAAATCGTCTGTCGATGCATCCTTGCCGCGATATGTTTGATAGAACTCTGCCATCATCGATTTGAAAGCATCTTCTTTAAGTGTGGCAAGATCAAGCATCATCATGCGAAGCATGTGTAGCACCCAGGCACCTTTCAAATAGGTAGATAGAGAATAATCACTAGGAGTCTGTGCCGATGAAGCTCGGTAGCCAAGCCAGATAGAGCCCAGTACTGGGCCTGAGCCTAGTGCAAATTGCCGAACTCCAATGACTTTTTGCTTCCATTCCTTCAACTTTTCAAAAAATGGATCGTCAGTCTTTAGGATGAACGGTGCATAAAGTAGAGCAGAATACTGAGCAAATGCTTCTCCAAGCCACCAATCATGATAACTCTCCGCGCCCACACCATGTCCCCACCAAGTGTGAGCCACTTCATGTGCACGACCGAGTGGGATACGTGAGTTTTTCTTCCTAACATACTCTTCAAACCATGGCAGATGAAGAAATTCTTGAAATGCTTCTCCATGATGTTTTGGCCCAGCAGCGATTTTTAGCTCGGCGTCAAGTGTATTACCAAAGAGATGTTTGTAAAGCCTGTAGCACTGATGCAGATCTTTTGCTACCTCTTCCGGGTCACCTCCTTCGATATCATATATCGTTACGGGGGGTTCATCGTTGCTAAAATGAAAAGTTTTTGGCTTGTAAAAGCCGAGGCTAAACGATGCGTTGATTGACGGCTCTTTGATGACGTAGCGAAGAACGCACTGCCCTAGTTCAGTAGTTTCACTTAGTTTCCTACCAGCAGAAACAAGTTGCATGTCGGATGGTACACGATAAGTTATATCAAATAACATTCGATCGATGTGTGTTTGACTTGGATACCACCCGGTTGAAGATGAGAGTTCATAGAAACTTCCAGTTACCTTTCGGGTGTCATAAAATTGATCACGCGCTTCGTAGGAGCCTTCGCGTACTCTGAACACACCCCCGATATATGGCTTGAGAAAATTACCTGAGTATGAGAAGTTAAGAAAGTAATCGAGAGAATCTTGTTGAGGAAGTTGGAGAAATCCCTCCCAAGCTTCCTCATTTCGATGAAAGATGACATGATCGCCAGCAGGGGTAGTAATAGAATCAATGCTCAGTTTCGGATCTAGCATAAATGTAAGAGTAGAATGATAGGGAGTAATGGCGCGGAGGTGAACATTTGCACGTCCACGTGTTTTTCCTCCTTTTTCAATAGATAAGATGATAGTATTGCTTAGAAAATCGTACCGCTGTTTTTTCTCACCTGCAAGCTCATACTCTGTCGCTGAAGAATATTCTTCAAGGAGATGAAAGGAATTGACCATCTGAAGCCAGTACACCGAACCAGTAATTGCTTCAAATGGTGGTTTGTAAATAGTTATTTCTTCAAAGCGGCGCAAGTCATGGCTAAAAAAAATCTCATTTTTCTCAGGCAGAAAGAAATGCGCAAACAGATATGGCTTTGGATCCTGCTCAAGCATTTCTGTCATGAGGTGGTAAAGTACATTGTCATTGACTTTGTCGGTGCAATATCTCAAGCTGCGTTCAAGAGCTTCCCGTTCCTTTCGATCAATATCCTTTCGCTCGTAGCGGATGCCTTGCCCAAGTTCATGGAACAGCGTGTCATGAAACCAGAGCACTGCCCGATCAAAGGTGAAGATGTATTTTCCATCTTGTAACTTCAAGAAAGTTTGCCGCTCGAACTCAGATTTCTCCAGAGGAGTTGCAGGTGATAGTGTAAATGTACCATGCCCTGTATAGACAGCTCCAAAAACATTTCCTTTCACTGGTACCACAAGACGAAGCATTCCGTTCGTAAAAGCAATTTCCTGTCTTCCTCTGATGATAAGGTGGTTAGTTAATAATGCTGCTGCGTTTTCATCAAGAATTGGATGAGAGAGTGAATCGTATAGTGTGGGGATATCAAGTTGCTGTGCACATACTGTACTGAAGTATAAGAATGCAATGAAAAGTGTTATCAACGTGAACTGTCTCAAGTTAGAAAGTCTCCTTGTCAACTGTAAAGTGACGTCTCATAACTTTTCTTAGTTTCTATTCCGTATCAACAATATACATGACACATCCGCGAAAATCAAACAGTCTTAAGCCAGGCGCGACTCACCCTGAGGTCCGTCTCACGTTTAAATCCACCCTCGTTTCTTGTACAGCTTGTACCCGTGCTCAATGGCTTCTTTGATTTGCTTCGTCAGGTTGGCATCCAACGTCTTGATGTGGAAACATGACTTTCCTTTCAGGGTTGAGAGGAGTTCTTTCTTGAACACTTGTTTCAGCTCGGTGTTGGTATAAACGGGCATGAAGTAGAAGCCGACGTAGTTGCTCTGGATGATCAAGCCAGCGAACCAGACTTCGCTCTTCTTTCTCCCAGCTATTATCACCCCTTTCGGCGAGTACAATTCATACCGTGAGTCAAAGTCGCTCTTTGCCACAAGCGGCGGCTCGTACTCCTTGAGGAGACGCTTGATGGTTTGGAAAATTTCCGTTCTGTTATCCTTCATGATAGCCTATGATTATCTTGTGATGGGTAACCATCACTTGCATCAAGTTTAAAAAACCCAATTGAGCTGTATATCGATTGCTCTCTAGTAATGTTAATTCTCATGTCGGAATATACCTGTCATCCCCGTGAAAGTCAAACAGTTTTGCACTGGATTGCATCTTTACATTGTTTCACTTACTTTTCAAGAACACCATGATTACACTAAAGGCATATGCTAAAATCAATCTTGGGCTTCGCCTTCTTCGCAAGCGTGAGGATGGCTACCACGACATCGAAACAATTTTTCATCGGATTAACCTATTCGACGAGATTGCACTCGAACCCTCTTCAACAATTTCATTAACCTGTACCGATCTCACACTCCCGACTGATGAGCGCAATCTCTGTATTCGTGCAGCACAATTGCTTCAACAGCACTGTAACTCTCGACAAGGCGTACACATTTCTTTGAAGAAAAATATTCCAGTTAGTGCAGGCTTGGGAGGAGGGAGTTCAGATGGAGCGGCAACACTAAGAGGTCTTATTGAATTGTGGAACGTCAACGTTCCAGACAAAGAACTTTGCTCCATAGCACTCCAGCTTGGTTCCGATGTTGCATATTTTCTTCGCCGAGGAACAGCATACACAACAGGACGGGGTGAGGTTCTAGAATATTTTGATCTCGATCTCCCATACTGGATCGTTGTCGTCTTTCCGAGCCTGCATATCTCAACAGCACAGGCATATCAGAACGTTCAATTAAAAAGTCAAAAGAAAAAAGGGGGAAATCAAACCTCTTTGAAAGAGCTTCTTCTTGAGAGTATCAATGATCCCCGGATGTTAATGAACTTCCTCCATAACGATTTCGAGTCACTGATACTTCGATCCTATCGTGACGTTGCACAAGTCAAAAAAGCGTTGTATGATGCTGGTGCCGTCTTTGCTCAGTTGTCAGGCAGCGGCTCTGCAGTCTATGGATTATTCAGCAACGAACAATATGCAAACGATGCTGGCAAAGAGCTTTGCAAAAACTATCAGGTGTTCACAACACAACCACACTTCAAGCCAGATTGAGCGGAGAGCAAAGAGCTTAGAGCAGTGAGCGGTGAGATGAATGTTGGTACAATTGCTTCTCGCTTCTCTTTTCTCTATATTCTGTGAAAATTTTCAGATATGGTACGCCACATCCTTGCCTCTTCACGAATTGCAATTGCGCTCACGATGTTTTCTTTTCTTAACCAAGTCTATGCGCAGGTTGTACAAGATGATACTGCACTCACCGAAAAGATCGATTCCCTACGCACGCCGATTACACCCATTCCACTCGTTGGTTCGATCGAACGCCCGCTTGGATCGGAGTACATCATTCCTGACTCCACTATCAACTTCATGGATTACCGCTACCTCGGAGATTTACTGAGCATGACTCCGGGAATGTTCATCCGTGATCTTGGTAGTCCGGGACAGTTCCATGGCTTAACGATCCAAGGGCTCGATGCGAGAAGCATTGCATTCATGAGTGATGGCGTCTTGCTGAACGAACCTCTGACAGGTTTATTCGATCCTAATCTTTACCCAACGGAAAACATCGAGCGGATCGAAGTGATCACTGGACCGCGTGCATTCCTGTATGGCTTAAACGGCACTGGCGCTACAATAAACATGGTTACCAAAAGTAAGAAAGCAATCCGACCGTACTCTCGCATTCGCTATAGCGAGTCGATTTACGGTTTTGGAGTGGTTGATGGTTTGATTAGTCAAGACATCATTCGCGGTTTGAACGTCACCCTCGGCGCACTGCACAATACCTTTGACGGAAGGTTTCCCAATAGCGATTACGATGCGTGGAATGTCCGTGGAAAGATCCGCTACAACATCAGCAATCGAGTGAATGTAGTTGCGTCGGGAATGTACAACCAGACCTTTCTCGGCTTGAATGGTGGAGTCCACGATACGACATCACCCGAGTTTCGATTTGACCGCCTGCGTGCAACTATGCGAAACACCGATTCCTACGAGAAAATCACACGACATGACGCGCAGCTTGGAATCGCTGCAAAGTTCTTTCCCGACACGAATGCCATAAGCACCGTAACGCTTTACTTCTCTGACAATCTCCGAGAGTACCGTGACGAAGAAAACCGCCCGAATTCAAATGGGATTTTCGTTAAGGAAGATCACCTAACGCAGTGGTACGGGGTAAAGCTCACTCAACACACCATGATACAAAACCACCAACTTGATGTTGGAGCCGAGTTTCAATCACGCGGTGTGATTGCAAGCGATGTAACAGGACAACGTATAAGAACACTTTGGAGTACGTACAGCAGGCTAGGATTTCAACCATTCCATACCGTTATCTTTTCGCCTTATGCACGGTTCGATAGTTACCTCGGGCACAAAGACTTATCATACGGCGTTGATTCGAGAGCAAAGTTATTAGATTGGTTGGAAGCATCTGCTGGATATTCCAATTCATATCGTTTCACTACCTTTCAAGAAACCTACTGGGACATTGACCCAACAAAATGTCAAATCGCTGGAGAGTATCGTGAGAACCATCATCTTGCGGAAGTAGGATTAACACTTTCGAATCAACCCGTAGGATGGATGACGATTAAGTATTTCTACAGAATGATTGAAGATCCTCTTGAGTTAACTTATGACGAGCTCAATGACCCATCATGTGAATATGTAATAGATCTTGACAGAAAAAGAATACACGAGGGCCTGACAGCAACAGAAGCTTTTCGTCTTGGAAGTTTCTCCGTAGAAGGAAACGCTCAATATATAACGATCACGAATGGTTTCAAGGAATTCAGATTCCTTCCTCGTTGGAGCGGAACCGGCGGAATCTACTTCTGGGATAAGCTCTTCAACAACCATCTCGATTTAAAAACCGGATTCCGCGGACGCGCCTTTAGCTCGTACCGTGCAGTCGAGTATAATCAGCAGGCGCAAGTTTTTCTCCCAAGTACGTTGGACGATATCCCCGCTTCAGCTGCAATAGATTTCATATTAATCGCCCATCTCGGCGATGCGTACTTTCACCTCATCTGGGAAAATCTGTTAGATCGTCAGTATATTACAACAACATTTTATCCCATGCCTGACCGTGCGATTAGGTTCAGTATTAGTTGGGAATTTTTGGATTAGTTACTAGTGAGTAGTCAGTGGTTACATGGTTAATTATTTCCTGAATGCTGTAATCTGAAATCCGTAATCAAACTTGAACTATGAAACCTGAAACTCAATCCTCAAACCCCGAACCTCGAACCATTACTATCTTTGGTAGTTCCCAAACGCTACCAAATGAACCACTATATCAATCTACTTACCAACTTGGAAAGCTTTTAGCCAGAGATAACTATATCATCTGCAACGGTGGATATGGCGGTATCATGGAAGCAAGCGCTCGAGGAGCAAAAGAGGCAGGTGGAAAAACAATTGGCGTCGTTACTGAGCAATTTAGTATCGAAGCAAATGCGTACATTATTCAGAAGATCGTTGTGAAAACGCTCATTGACCGTTTGCTAAAGCTGATTGAACTCGGAGATGCGTATGTTGTCCTGAAAGGCAGCACAGGAACATTGCTGGAACTCGCTGCTGTCTGGGAACAGATGAATAAACGACTGCTTCGGCATAAACCGATTATTGTATTAGGTGACTTTTGGTCACCCGTTGTCCAGACGCTCAAGGATGAACTTTCTCATGAGGGCTTAACGAATGCGACATCGTATGTTCAGCTTGTCCGAACTCCGGAAGAATGTCTTACTCTATTGAACAAGAGTTTGCAAACGGCATGAACATCGAATCGCTGCAGAAATACTGTCTCTCATTTCCTCTCAAGGCACTTTTCCTGCTTACCATGATATTCTCGACCGTTGCCCACAGTCAAGAGGAGCAGTACTATTTCTATCATGGACGCAACTATGGCTCTGAGTCAATTTTCAATCCACTTGCGCTCATCATCAACGGCGGCTTTGGTATCCTGCAATATGACAATCGAACCAGGAACCTCTTCGAAATCCGATACAAGAATGGTTTCAACAATGTTATTGCAAACCTCTCCCATCCCGTTCGCTCGATTAATGAATTTGGATGGAAAAATTTCCTAGGCAACGAAATCTATCCGGGCAGCCTCAAGAAAAAGAATGCACAGTATTGGCCCAATTATCAAAACCATCTCATCGGTGGAGGCATGAGTTATGTTGCTGTAAAAGAATGGTATCGATACCATAACTACAGTCATCCAACGCTGCTTGCACTTGGCACAATTGCTGTCTACCATTTTCTCAACGAGATTGTCGAGAACAATGCGTTTGAAGGTATCAACGTCGATCCCATAGCCGATGTGTATGTATTCAATCCACTCAGCATTGTTTTGTTCAGCATCGATGGTGTCCAGAAGTTTTTTTCTCAAACCCTGAACATGGCAGACTGGTCAACTCAGCCAACGTACAATCCGAGCGCCCGGACCATCGAAAATCAAGGACAAAATTTCTCGATCAAATACAAACTCCCATTCTCTGAGCGCCTCAGTTACTTTTACTATTGGGGGTTGACAGGACTATCAGGACTCTCATATGAAACTGAGAGTGGAGAATACTTCTCTCTTGGAGCTGGACTTCGAGCAAAGGAATTAGTAAGCACCGAAGAACAAACAAACGCCCGCAAACTTACCGTCACGCTGACATGGAATGTGGGATTTTTCTACGATCGTGACAATTCACTGTTAGCTTCAGTGTTGTTTTCAGGTATCAGTAATTATAAGTTTCATATCAATGTCTATCCTGGCATTATTTCATTTGGGAGATTCTCCCCGGGATTCTTCTGTGCACTTGGTGAGCAAGGACGATTTGTCTCCGGCTTCAGTGTGAATTTCTTCCCGCTGGGCTTGGCAACACGACTTCGATAAAAAAGGTTGAAAACTTGAACACGTCTAATATTTTTCGTAAACTTCATTAAAAACCAATTGAAGGAGGGAAAAATGCAACAATCTACTACCCAACCGCCCATCGGACCTACCCCTATGCAACATCCAATGGCAACGTATGCAGGGTTTTGGAAACGCTTCGCTGCATACATTATCGATAGCATCATAATCTCTATCGCATGTTTTATTATCATCGTGCCGCTGTTAGGTTTGTTAGGCATCGGATTATTTACATCATCACACGATTATTACGGCAATGAGGAAGTATCGGCGGGTTTCTTGGCGCTTTTCTTGGGCGCATATATGAGTGCCATCATTGTTCTTATCATCGGACAATGGCTTTACTTTGCGATCATGGAATCAACCAAGGGTGCAACACTTGGAAAGATGGCGCTTGGTATCAAGGTAACCGACATGAATGGGAGTATGATCTCGTTCGGTCGGGCAACTGGCAGATATTTCGGGAAAATCCTTTCGGGACTCATTCTCTACATCGGCTTCATCATGGCTGCTTTTACACAACAGAAGCAAGCACTGCATGATATCATGGCGGGGACGTTGGTAGTGAATAAATGACCAAACTGCAACAACTCCACTCTTGGAACGTCACACCCGCACAAGCCATCGCAATCCAGAAGGAGCTGTGCTCGAAGATCATCGTGGAAAAACTCTCCAAGCCAATCCACACGATTGCAGGCTGTGACATTTCATTCGACAAAGGCTCTGACGTTGTTTATGCAGGAGTTGTGGTTCTCCAGTTACCCGAGCTTGTCGAGATTGCTCATAGTACTGCTGTTACAAGAGTGAAATTCCCATACATTCCTGGATTGCTTTCATTTCGAGAATCACCTGCAGTGCTTGAGGCATGGGAAGGATTAACCGTAGCTCCTGATGCACTGATGATTGACGGACAGGGACTTGCTCATCCTCGACGCTTTGGAATTGCTTGTCATCTTGGACTATTGCTTGATCTGCCCACAATCGGCTGTGCGAAAAGTCTTCTCATTGGTAAATATGAAGAGCCACCGCAGGAGGCAGGAAGTTACTCTCCGCTGATTGATAAAGATGAAACCATTGGTGTTGCCTTGCGCACAGAAGACAATGTTAGCCCTGTGTTTGTCTCAGTTGGACATCGGATTGCGTTGGATGATGCAATTCGTGTTGTTATGCAATGCACAAAAGGCTACCGCATTCCCGAGCCGACACGACAGGCGCATTTGCTGGTGAATGCATTGAGAAGGGGAGAAACGATTCCAAAAACGCCAACGTCAACTCAAGAATCTTTGTTTTGACCACCCCTTTATTCCCTCCGTACTAAGGAGGGAACGCAGGGGAGGTGAAATTTTGATTCCCTCCGAGATTTTTTGTACACTATGGACTACAATTCCTGAAAAACAAGTGACTACACCAAGCATAAAAGACAGAATACGACAGGAACCAGACTTATTTCTTCGTATTGCTCAAAGCTCAATGACTGTCGCTGCGAGTGTTAGAAAAAACTTTCTTGACAATACGCTGGATTTCGCCGAACTATTGAGAGAACAGATCAAAAAAGGGGAAATGGATGGTTTAGTGATTCACGAGTCTGATCTAAAACTTGGGAAAGAGCAAATCACGACTTGCTTTATTGACGGAGGTGTAGGAGAAGCTGAGATATTTTTCCGAGTTCCATTAATCGTGAGGGGAGGGATCTTTAGAATAAAAGAGGGAGAACATGATTTGCAGAGAAGAGAGACCTTCGAGTTTTTTCCAGTCTTGATTGGTAATCTAGAGGGTGGCGAGAAAGGACGGCATGACTATTCCACGGTCGTGCGGATCATTATTGAGCTTTGTTCAATCCTACGAGTGCTTAGTGAGGAAAAGTATAAGGATGTTTCGCTGATCATGTTGCATGGACCTCTTCTTTATCGGCTATCTGCCTATTCGCCACACTGGTTCTATAAAAAAGACATTGACGTTATGACCGAGGGTGCAGATGAACTGATTCAACAATTTGAAGAATCGTTTAGAGATTGTCCGGTTGTCTTTGGAGGGCAACATCATTGTTGGTGCTATAACCACCGAAGCGATAATACTCTTAAGGCTAACTGCTTCATTTCTTTCTTGCTCAACATGGTTATTCTTGTAGCACAAAAGCGAGGCGTCGATTTGATTGGCGTTGTCGAACGAGCTGAGGCTACCGAGATAACGCATAACATCATGGTCAAAGCATTGAAGAGTGATTCAGGAGTGACTGAAAAATTCCTAGGCCGTCCATTGCGCAACTACGAAGCTGATGCTGAGCAAATCATTCGCTCTACGAATTATAATGATTCCTTTCTTTTTTCATTGATACTAAATCCAGGTGAATACATTTCATTTTATGATGCTAAAGATCGCTACAGTGGTTTTGTTGGGGAGCTTGCTGATTTTGAGAAAAAACTACCTCTGATTTCTTATACCTACTTGAAACCAGTGCAGAATGCTTTAGCAATAAGGGTGGAATTTCCTACTCTTCAGGTACCGAGCGCACGAATCCGAGCCTTGTGCAAAACATACGAATATTCTCGATTACTCCCGAATTATGCCTTCCCTGTCGGCTTGGATATAGCCGATAAGTTTGCAAAAGTTCCGGCTTGGATGGTAGAGGCGTATAAGAAATACGTCCTGTTCAACTTTGGAAGGCTTGCTATAGATCAACAATTGAACCAGGAGGAACTTGAAAGGGTTCTTCTTTTTTATTACTTGCATCAGAGAGAATTTAACTTGAGACCAAAAGCCTAAAAGGAAATAGCATGCCGACTAACAAGAAAGACATTGTAGGAACTGTCGTCGGAGTAACTAAGCCATCTGAATTCTATTTTACGATCACACCTGGACGTGTGCAGCTACAAGATCTTGTTGCTGTTGATGCCTTCAAGATTGACTCGACGGGAGAAAATCAAAAGGATACATTTCGCGTCTGGGCAAAAGTAGTTGAGATTGAGAGAATAAATCCGTTGTTTCCGGAGGAAGCTGCTCAAGAATTATCATTTCAGGGTATAAGTGCTTTTGATACAGTTATATCACTATCCCGAGAAATGATAACTGCAAAGTGTTCGGTTCTAGGTAAAGAAAGTGATAGCGCAAAAATAGAGCCTCTTACGTACCCGCTTCAGCCTGCATCAAGTGTTTACATTGCTCCGAAAGAGGACGTAGAAAAAGTAATAACAGGCGATCTAGAGTCACATCGAAAGTTACATCTTGGTCACTTGCGATCAAGATCAGAGTTTGCCGTCTATGTGGATGCCCATGCTATAGTTGCTCGTCACTTAGCTATCCTTGCTGCGACAGGTGCAGGGAAGACTGTTGCGACGCGTCGAGTGATAGAAGAATTGTTCAAACAGAAATATCCTGTCTTGATTTTTGATTCACACGCTGATTATATAGGCTTACAAAACGTGTTTCCGGAGAAGGTGGTGATTTACAATCCCACAATAGACCTTGTTCAGGAGGAGAATGATAGCATTATAGATTTCGTTTCTGCTCTGTCCGGTGAATCTGTTGAGGGGCCTCAAGCCGATTTCTTGAATCGAATGATAGAATCACTAAAGAACCAGGTGGTACGAGATGCCCTTCGACAATTATCAAATAGAATAGGTGGGCAGAGTTTACCTGAACTTGATCTGAGTGCAAAACATTTCTGGGCATTAATGGGATTAGGTCAGTTGCTGTTGTACAAACTCAAACAAGATACCCAAAATTGGCCTACAACTCATCAACCCTGGCTTGCTCAAAATGCTCCTCAACTAGCAACTTTCGATAGTCGTATTGTTGGACCGTTAATCCGAAAATGCAACCGGGCTGGTAAGCAATTTTATGCTATGCAAAAGGCTAATCGCGCACTTAGTAGCAAACTTAAAACCAAACCTTTGCCTAGTGGGGAAAATTCGAAAGAACTCATTTCGCTTGATCATATTAGCATTGTGAATTTCGAGGGTTATAGTGATGAAATTCGTCGTGGTCTAGTAGCGTCTATTCTCGGTCAATTAATCGAGGATCGGATCGATGACAATATCCCAAGATTCCTCACTGTAGTTGAAGAATCACACAACTTTATTCCAAGTCGTATGGAGGGCGAAAAAGATGTACCATCCCTTCCAGTAATTCGTCGTATTGCAACAGAAGGTCGAAAGTATGGGATGGGGTTAATCCTCATCAGTCAGAGACCTTATCGCGTGGATCCAACAATACTCTCACAATGCAATTCTT
>JACQVI010000113.1 GCA_016209795.1 Ignavibacteriota bacterium | reverse complement strand
CAATATATCTTTCTTACGGCTGGAAAATTAACCTGCTGATTCAGAAGATAATCGCTGGGAACGAGTTCAAATGATGAATCGTTTGAAAAATGCAGGTACGTTTCCTTGACTTTCTTGGCAAAATCAGTTAACTTTTATTGTAAATTACATCATTTCTTGTGAATTCTCTATAAAACACCAGTGTGAGCACACGACGTGTACAAGATGCTATAAGGGACGACCAGAAGATTCAGAACGAGTTGAAACGCAACGGCAATATCCCAACTCACATCGCTGTTATCATGGATGGCAATGGCAGGTGGGCAAAGAAGCGAAAACTACCCCGCATTGCAGGACACAATGAAGGAGTTGAGTCTGTTCGAGATACGGTTGAATCATGTGGTCAACTCGGTGTGAAATACTTGACCTTGTACGCCTTCTCCACAGAAAACTGGAAACGCCCTAAAGAAGAAGTCTCCATGCTCATGCGTCTCTTGATGCGGGCATTGAGGGATGAAACGGATCGACTTCATAAGAATAATGTTCGTGTCCATGCCATCGGCGATATTTCTTCACTCCCACAAGAAGTGCAGGATGAACTCCTCGATGCAATCGAAAAGACTAAACATAATACTGGCTTAAACCTCTTGCTTGCACTCAGCTATAGCGGTCGATGGGATATCACTGACGCTGTACGGCGATTAATCTCAAATGTTCAACAGGGTACTGTAAAAACAGAAAATATCAACGACCACCTAATCTCCGAATACCTCTCAACCAAAAATGTCCCCGATCCTGATCTTCTCATCCGCACCAGTGGAGAATTTCGCATCAGTAACTTCCTTCTCTGGCAACTTGCTTACTCAGAAATTTATATCAGTGATCTTTTCTGGCCCGATTTCCGTCGTAA
Source organism: Ignavibacteriota bacterium (assembly GCA_016209795.1). Classification (GTDB taxonomy): domain Bacteria; phylum Bacteroidota; class Ignavibacteria; order UBA10030; family SZUA-254; genus JACQVI01. The sequence goes on along the minus strand of JACQVI010000113.1, from coordinate 42,807 downwards.
TGAGTTGTATAAAGCAATCGCAGAATACCAGAAACGAGAACGACGCTTTGGCATGGTGAGCGAACAAGTGCAAACCCAGAAGTCAAAAGCAAGTTATGTCGGCTAACGTATCACAATATCTACTTCCTCTGATTTTTTTGATAGTCAGCCTCCCGTTGTCTGCTTACAGTCAATGGTCAAATGCTGAGACGTACAAAATCCTCGGCATCTCTGTTGAAGGCAATAATCCTGAGAGCGGTACAGAGGCAAGTGCAATCATTACGAACTCTGGGCTACGAATGGGAGATCAGATCACGATACCTAGTGAACAAACACGACAGGTGATTCAACGACTGTGGGTGCTTCGTATATTTTCTGATGTTCAACTTCTTGTCGAAAACAAAGTGTCGGATGGTGTCTATCTTCTCATTAAGGTAAAAGAATATCCAAGACTTGAGCGAGTAGAGATTGAAGGAGAGGATGACGTGGACGAAGACGACATTATGAAAAAAGTCCCTCTTGTGAAAGGGCAAATTCTCTCGCCAGAAGATATCAGCAAGGCTGTTCGCAACATCAAACAACTCTACGAGGAAGAGGGTCACTTGCTTGCTACGGTTATTCCTGAAACATTGACTGCTGAGGTGGGTAAGTCAAACCATAAAATTCTTCGATTGAAGATCGATGAAGGACCAAGTGTCGGTATCGACAAAGTTCGCGTCGTTGGTTCGACGGCATTTAGTGAAGATGACTTGAAGGATGAGATGGAAGATACAGGGGAAAAAACCTGGTGGCATTTCTGGTCCAATCCAAAGTTCGATAAGAAAAAGTATGAAAAGGACAAACAGCGCATTGTGCAATTCTATCGGAAGCACGGGTATCTTGATGCTGAAATTCTTTCTGACTCCACATGGTACAGCGAAGATCGGAAGAAGATTTCCGTACTCATCAATGTCCGTGATGGAGCGCAGTACAAAATTCGCAATATCACATGGGAAGGGAATACAGTCTATAGGGATGATGTGCTCACGGAGCGTTTACAATTTTATCCTGGCGATACATTCGATCAGGAGAGATTTGAACAAAATCTCCGCGGCAATCAAGATCAATCAGACGTAACTTCCCTGTATCGTGACAATGGCTATCTTGCGTTTAACATTGATCCGGAAATCAAACGCGCTGGAAACGATAGCCTTGACATCATTAACCACATTTACGAGCGTCACCAGTTCAGGATAGGACACGTTGAGATCAAAGGAAACACGAAGACACAGGATAACATCATTCGTCGTGAGCTCTACACATTGCCTGGAGAGTCCTTCAATCAATCAAAGATCATTCGAAGCATCCGTCAGCTTGCACAACTGAACTACTTTAATCCCGAAAAACTCAACAAATTCCCAGAGATCCGTCCAGTTGATGAAAAGACCGTTGATATCACGTATGAAGTTGAGGAAAAATCAAGCGATAATGTTAATGCTTCCATTGGATATAGTGGTGCATTCGGAGTGACTGGTGCATTAGGTTTCACCATCAATAATTTTTCAATCTCCGATCCATTATCAGGCGGAGCTGGACAGATCTTTAACTTTGAATGGCAGTTTGGCGAGGGTGCTCGCTTTAGAACATTCTCTCTCAGTTTCACCGAACCCTGGTTGTACAACACACCAACAACACTCGGCATTAGTCTGTTTGACACCAGACAGATTTTTGTCTACGATCTACGACAAACAGGTCTCTCAATACGAATCGGAAGAGGCCGCATCAGGTGGTTAGATGATTACTTTCGTTTAGATTGGGTCTTCCGCTTCCAAAATAACAATGTGATTGATAATGGCGGCAATCCGTTGTATGATATCGGTAAGTCAACTCAGTACAGTATTTCGCAAACAATCTCGCGCAATAGTACCGATAGTCCTATCTTTCCGTCAACTGGTTCAGCCTTCTCATTGACAACAGAACTTGCAGGCGGTCCGCTGCTTCCGGGAAATGTTGATTTCCACAAATGGCTCTTTAATGTCGATTGGTACACTCCCCTGTTCGGGACGAACCGGTTAGTGTTATATACGTCTTCATCGGCAGGTTATCTGAATGGCTTTGAGGATGATTCAAAAATTCCGCCAATTGAATATTTCTACATGGGTGGTACAGGTATTGGGTATATTGCTACAACACCGCTTAGAGGCTATGAAGACCGCAGCATTGGACCGAAAGATGAATTCGGGCGTGAACTGGGAGGTAATGTATTTACCAAGCATACTGCTGAACTTCGGCTTGCGCTCACGCTTAATCCAATCCCAATTTATTTCCTTGGCTTCCTTGAGGGAGGCAATGTCTTCAGCGATTTCAAGCATACAGATTTTTTTGATCTGAAACGTTCTTACGGTTTCGGCGCACGTCTGCTTATCCAACCTCTCGGCATGATCGGTTTTGATTATGGCTACGGTGTCGATGATGTCACCGGTGCACAAGGACTTCCTGACGGTCAACCCGATGGATGGCATTTCCATTTTCAGTTCGGCAGAGGATTTTAATTCATAATTGCATTCCATTTTAACAACAAACTTACAGGGGTTCACGTGATTCGATCTATATTTTTATTATGTTTGATAACACTCTTGCTTCATCTACCAACGGAAGCACAGACACAATCACCAAAAATTGGGTATGTCAACTCGGCAAAGATTCTGCTGGAATATCCAGATGCCCAAGAAGCCAATAAGAAACTCGATAATATGGGAAGGTCGTGGCAATCTGAGTTGGAGCGCATGAATAAGGAACTTCAAAACAAGTATGAAGATTATCAGAAAAAAGAGGGTTTGCTCACTGAGCAAGAAAAGCGAGCTCAGCGTGAAGATCTTATCGCACTGGAACAAAGAATCTATCAGTACCGCCAGGAAAAATTTGGTGCCGATGGCGATCTTGCGATTGCGACTGACTCGTTACTGAGACCGATCAAACAGAAAGTCATCAAAGTTATAGAACAAATCGCTAAAGAACAAAAACTTCAATTTGTCTTTGATAGGAATGACCAGATTCTTGTCCTCTTGTATGGCGAAGCAAAATATGATTACACAAATCTTGTGATAGATCGATTAAAGCGTGGTTCATCGTCTGATAAATAATCCGAAAGGTATGGTGTGAAAACAATGATGAAATTCCTTTGTATGCTGAAGCTTTTAGTGAAGGCGTGCCTCCTTGGGGTTGTCATTCTTTTCCTGAGTGCTGCTGTCACGTCAGCGCAAATGAAGATTGGTTGGATTAACTCCGCGGCAATCATGGATAAATATCCCGAAGCTCAGGATGCTCAACATAAGCTTGATAATTTCGTTGCCGATTGGCAAGCGGAGCTTGCAAAAATGCAGAACGAATGGCAACGGAAATATGAAGAGTATGACAAAAAGAAATTAATCTTGACCGATCAACTACGTGCGCAAGCTGAAAAAGAATTGCAAGAGTTGGATAAGAAAATCGCAGACTATAGAAACCAGAAGTTCGGTCAGAATGGCGAGCTTTTTACAAAGCAGAACGAGCTGATGAAACCAGTCCAGAACAAAATCTTCAAAATCGTTAAGGAAATTGCTGAAGAGGAGGACTACGATTATGTCTTTGATAAAAGTGCAGACATCGTCATGCTGTACTCCAATGAAAAGTACGACCTCACTGCCAAGGTCTTCGAACGATTACAAAACTTTAAAGAGAAGAAGTAAGAATGAAACTATCTGAAATCGCGAGATTGCTCAACGGAGAGATCGTCGGCAACGGTGATGTAGAGATTGAGCGAGTAGAAAAAATTGAGGACGCTGGACCGGGTGATATCACATTCCTATCGAATCAAAAATACCGTAAACATCTAAAGACGACGGCTGCATCAGCAGTTCTGATCTCCAATGATACATTACTTGAGGATTTGAAAGAACTCCCGTCTCCTTTACATTTTGTGAAGGTTTCAGACCCCTATCTATCGTTCCAACAATTACTTGATCATTTTCACCCACAAGTAATGCCCTTAGAAAAAGGTATTCACCCCACTGCGGTTATTGCAAAAACTGCCGTTCTTGGAGAAGGGGTAGCCATTGGTGCACATGTTGTTATTTGTGAACATTGTCAGATAGGTGCTCATGTTTCAATCTATCCAGCCACTGTCATCGCCGATGGTGTTGAAATTGGTGAAGGGTCGATTTTGTACTCCAATATCACGGTCAGAGAACAGTGCAAAATCGGTAAGCGAGCCATCATCCACGCTGGCACTGTCATAGGTAGTGATGGCTTTGGTTTTGCACCAAAAGATGATGGCACCTACCAGAAAATTCCACAACGTGGTAACGTCATTATTGAGGGCGACGTGGAGATTGGAGCCAACTGCACCATCGATCGTGCAACAATTGGTTCAACGATTATCAGGAAAGGTGTTAAACTTGATAACCTTATCCATGTTGCTCATAATGTTATTATTGGTGAAAACACAGTGATTGCCGCACAGACAGGAATTTCAGGCAGCACAAAAATTGGTAAGAATTGTGTGATTGCTGGACAGGTTGGTTTCGTAGGACATATTGAGATTGCTGACCGATCAACATTCGGAGCGCAGTCCGGTATTTCCAAATCATTTACGGAACCGGGCAAAACATACTTTGGCTATCCCGCGAAAGAACACCATCAAGCGCTACGAATCGAGGGGGCACTCCGTCAACTTCCTGAGTTACTTGTTGAAATTCGATCAATGAAAAAACGCCTTGAAGAAGTTGAACAGCTCCTCAAGCTGCAAACATCTGATATGAAGTAACTGAGAGGAACTCCATGCTTGCACATCAACGGACAATCAAGCAACCTATATCAATTTCTGGTGTAGGACTGCACACAGGTGTAACAACCAAATTAACGTTTAGACCTGCACCGCCTGATCACGGAATCAAATTTCAACGGAGTGATCTCAAAGACGCTCCCGAAATCCCAGCGTTGGTTGACTACGTTATTGAAGTCGCGCGCGGAACAACACTTTCTCTTAATGGGTCAAAAGTCCACACAGTTGAACACATCCTTGCCGCTATTGTCGGTTTGCAGATTGATAATATCGTCATCGAACTCGACAATATCGAGCCACCAATCTGCGATGGAAGCGCACGACCGTATGTTGACGCCTTGATGAAGGCGGAATTCGAAATGCAAGACGCACCGAAAGATTACCTTATCATAGATGAAACTGTACGGTATATAGATGAAAAAAGTGGTGTTGATATCGTTGCTCTCCCGACGGACGATTATCGTTTGACAGTGATGATCGATTACCAAAATCCAATCCTCGGCAGTCAACACACTGGCTTGTTTAGTCTGGAAAAAGAATTTATCGATGAATTCTCACCTGCACGCACGTTCTGTTTCTTGCATGAAGTCGAAACACTTTATGAACAAGGCTTAATCAAAGGTGGAAATCTCGACAATGCCATTGTCATCGTCGATAAAGATTTGCCAGAAGATGAAATCAGGAGAATTGCCAAAAAGCTTGGCATCACCCAGTCAGTACTCCTTGGAAAAAACGGAATGCTGAACAACAAGCAGCTTCGGTTTAAAAATGAGCCAGCACGTCACAAGCTGTTAGACTTAATGGGTGATCTTGCATTGATCGGCGCTCCACTGAAAGCGCAGATCCTTGCTGCGCGTCCCGGACATTCAAGTAACGTTGCGTTTGCTAAAAAAATCCGAAAGCTCTATCAACAGAAAAAGTTGGTCAAAAAATACCAATTTGAGAAAAAAGAAGGCGTTGTCTTTGACATCAACGCTCTTCAGAAGATTCTGCCTCATCGGTATCCGTTCTTGATTGTAGATAAAATCATTGATTTTAAGCTTGATGAAAGTATTGTTGGAGTAAAAAATGTTTCCATCAACGACTGGTTCTTCCAAGGGCACTTCCCTGGATATCCCGTTATGCCTGGAGTTTTGATTATCGAAGCCATGGCGCAGACTGGTGGTGTCTTGTTGCTCAATGGCGTTGAAAATCCCGACGGCAAATTAGCAATGTTCACCAGTATCAACAACGCTAAGTTCCGTAAGCCTGTAATGCCGGGTGATCAACTTATCCTCGAGGTTGTGATGAAGACCAGGAGGGCAAAAATTGCCATGATGTACGCAAAAGCATTCGTCAATGGAGAACTTGTCGCAGAAGCAGAGTTAAGCGCCGCTATTGTTGATCGGGCAAACAGCATCGCTGGTTCAACGAGCAATTCTGAATCGTAGTCAATTACATTTCATACATTTCGTATTGATGAGCACAACAATTGACAGCCGTGCCATTGTAAGTCCCAAAGCACGCCTTGACGACAATGTGAGCGTTGGTCCTTTTACAATCATTGAAGAGAACGTCATCATTGGAGCTGGAACAACCATAGGCTCTAATGCTCTCATTGCAAGTGGAACACGTCTCGGAAAAGAATGTCGTATCCATCACGGCGCAGTATTAGGTACTCTTCCCCAAGACTTAAAGTTTCGGGGCGAAGAGACCACTCTTGAGATTGGAGATCATACAACTGTACGAGAATACGCCACGTTAAATCGAGGGACCAATGATCGGTGGAAAACCACAATTGGCAATCACTGCTTCATCATGGCGTATGCTCACATTGCACACGATTGTTCCATTGGCAATCACGTGATCCTTGCCAACTCGGTGAATATGGCAGGTCACGTCGTGATTGAAGATTATGTTGTGGTTGGGGGTCTTGTACCGATTCATCAGTTTGTTCACATCGGACGACATGCTATGATCGGTGGTGGTTTTCGAGTATCAAAAGATGTCCCTCCTTATGTTCTTGCGGGACAGGAACCCCTTCGCTTTCAGGGTTTGAACATGGTTGGGTTGAGAAGACGGAATTTTCCAAAAGAAGTCATCGATAATCTTGAAAAAGCATACCACTATATTTACCACAACAATCTCAACGTTACACAGGCGATTGAAAAAATTAAAGCGGAACTTTCCTCGAGTGAAGAGATCAAACACGTCGTCGAATTTATTGAGAAAAGTAAGCGAGGAATTATTTCGAGTGGACGATGAAGATGAGGTGGGGGTTTCTCAATACTGGTTTTCGGGACGGCAACGGTAATATGAAATTCGATGAAGAACTGGCATTGCGTTTACGGAATGCAATAGGTCCATGCACATTACGCGTGTACGGATGGCAGCCGTATACAATTTCAATTGGATTCAATCAATGCATGGAAGATTTCGATCTCCACAAAATACACGAATATGGAATCGATATTGTTCGTCGTCCAACCGGTGGACGTGCAATTCTCCACGCACATGAACTAACCTACAGCATTGCGATGTATATCGAGAGTAGAAGTCCACGTGAAATTTATCGCTATATCAGCGAGGGATTATTGCACAGCTTGAAATTGCTTGGCATCGACGCTCAACTGTCTACCAATGAGATCAATTTCCAACAGCATTATCAAAACCCTTCTTCAATTCCGTGTTTCTCTCATTCTACAAAATACGAAATCCAGTTCAATGAATGTAAGCTCATTGGCAGCGCACAGCGGCGATATGCAAATGTTGTTCTACAACATGGCTCTATTCTCCTTGGACCACAGCATAGGCAGATTGTCGAGTTTCTTGCCCCGCATGTTCAAGATTCAAAAAAGATTCTCGAAGATTATCTCGCTGCCCACACGATAGATATAGAAACAATCCTTGGGAGAAGCGTTTCGTTCGATGAAACAGCTGAGTGTATCAAAAAAGGATTTGAGAGTGCCTGGAACATGACGTTTGAAAATGATGTTACCCTCACGACTGAAGCAATGTACTTAGAAGCCTATGAGAAATAAGGGATCAACACCGACAAAACCACGTGTCGTCACGACCAAAACCGTAATGACAATGAAAAAAACAGGTGAAAAAATTGTGATGCTCACTGCCTACGATTATCTTGTGGGGAAATATCTCGACCAGGTTGGTGTTGATGTCATCCTTGTGGGTGATTCACTTGGAAATGTTGTTCATGGGTATGAGACAACACTTCCTGTCACTGTAGACGATATGATTTACCATGCTAAGGCAGTCAAACGTGCAGTAAAAAATGCTTTGATTGTTGTCGATATGCCATTCATGTCATTTCAGACAAGCATCGACGATGCCGTCCGAAACGCAGGAAGAATTATGAAGGAAGTGGGAGTCGGAGCTGTAAAGTTAGAAGGTGGAGAGTATATTGCTGATATCGTTAGACACCTTGTGAAAATTGGGATACCAGTGATGGGACATTTAGGATTAACTCCACAAGCGATCAACAAATTCGGAACATACGAAGTCCGAGCTCAAAATAAAGAAGAGGCTGACGAGCTGCTGCATGATGCCAAAATTCTTGCTAAAGCGGGTGTCTTTGCCATTGTTCTTGAAAAAATTCCTGCCACCCTTGCGAAAAAAGTCACAGAGTCTGTTCCTGTTCCAACGATCGGGATAGGTGCTGGTCCATTCTGTGATGGACAGGTGTTAGTTGTCTACGATATGCTGGGGCTGACAGAAGAGTTCAAGCCACGATTTGTTCGACGGTATACGGAGCTTGCCGAAATCATGCGCAATGCATTCCGTGCCTACATCAACGACGTGAAATCACAACACTTTCCTTCCGATAAGGAAAGTTATTGATTGGAGATAGATGGGAAAAGCTCGAAAGCAATATCATATACTGGTCTCTAACGATGATGGAATCGATGCACCTGGCATCTACGCTCTCGTCAACGAACTCAAGAAACTGGGCGCTGTAACGGTTGTTGCACCCGATAAGCAGCGAAGTGCTGTTGGTCATGCTATCACGATGAATTATCCGCTGCGTGTAAGCAAGTTTTACAAAAACGGCAACTTTTTTGGTTACGCAGTCGAAGGTACACCTGCCGATAGTGTCAAGATCGCCGTGCGAACAGTCCTACCTCAAAAACCAGACATTCTCATATCGGGAGTTAATCATGGCTCGAACACAGCCATTAACATCATTTACTCGGGGACTGTCTCTGCAGCAACGGAGGGAACAGTCTTAGGCATTCCCTCGATTGCAATCTCCCTCACGACGTATGACAAGCCGGATTTTCGTGTCGCTGCAAAATTTGCACGCAGCCTTGCCGAGCTTGTGCTGGAGAAAGGATTACCAGAAGACACATTACTCAATGTAAACGTTCCTCCAGTGAAGGCAAAAGAGATTCGTGGCGTTCGAATAACACGCCAGGGTAAAACACGATGGGACGATACGTTCGATATCCGCAGAGATCCGAACGACAAAGAATACTTCTGGCTTACTGGGAAGCTCGAGATTGTTGACAGCTCAGAAGAAACCGATCAAATCGCCGTGATGAACAACTACATTTCCATCACACCCATACATTTTGATATGACCAACTATGCAATGATTCCCAAAATCAATCGATGGAGACTCAACAGACTTATGAAGCATTAGAAAGTTCGTTACTTCACGGCAAACGCAACAACAAATCCTGCAACAGTTGCCCACTGAATCAATCTCGCCGCCTTTTGATTCCAGCCTTTGATCCAATGCCACACAAATGCTAGCAGGTACATACTAAGTGTCAATGCGATGAAGAGTCCAAAACACTCACCATAATTTAACGTCGGACCAAACAGGCGGATGAAACTCCATTGTTGATCTTCTCCATAGACAATCATCAGGTGGACATAATAGACGAGCAAGGATTCTTGTCCAAATAAGGCAAAGACCGAGTGCTCAGGTTTTATTTCGGAAGAGGGAATCCGTGCTGGACGCTGCTCATAGCGCCAAAGCATGATTGAACAGAGAACTACCAACCCAAGACGTACAAAGAAGAACTCAGGGCTTGCTTTCCAAAAATTATGATTTGGATACAATGTTACAGGTAATAATTCAGCAACAATAGAAACGACTATTACACAGATGCTGAGCACTGACAAACGATCGACAAGTGATTTTTCGGTTCCTGTCTCTCGAGCCTTCATGAAGACATATCCGATCAGTGAACCTGCAAGAAGAAATGCAGACCAGGGGAAGAGCGGAAATTGCGATTTATAGCTTGGTGAAAGATACGGTCTCAGCCATATTGGAAGGCGATCAAAATTCATCTCCCAGATAATCGGTGAAATGAATACAACAAGAGCTGCTGTAATTGTTGTGAATAGAATAAAACGGCGTTCCTTCCGGACCGTGATCGCAAACAGAACACTGAACATCAACGTAAGAGCAATGACTTGCAGAATATCAGCCTGGAAGAACGACGTCCATAATCCTTCATCGGTCAACGTGAGCATCTTGCGAAGTGAAAACACCGGGATGTGCAGCGAATAGCCAACAACCAGTATAAAGAAAAGTCGAACGCAATAACGCCAAAATGAAGGTTTGAACGAAATATAGTCCTGCCATTTTCGGTGAGCAGTGATTGCAAAAGCAAATCCCGCACAGAAGAGAAATGAGGGCGCAACAAGTCCATTCACAAACGCAAGAACAGTAAAGATGTTTCCTTGCTTGATCGAAGGATGGAGCAACGCATTGACGACATGCGTCTCGATCATCACGAAGACAGCCCACCCTCGCAAGAGATCAATGAAGTGAAATCGCTGAGAGCGCTGAGGCGGGCGTTGTTGATTCAATGGGAATGGAAGTCAGAGGATGTCCGCATCGACACCAAGCTTTTGAGCATATCCCTTAGTAGGAAGTCAAACGAACAGATTATCGTATCAGAACTAACTTCTTTGTCGAGGTAAACTTGGGAGACGTTAATCGATAGAAATAGATTCCTGAAGATACCATCGAGGCATCGAATGTAACATGATGAGTCCCCGGCTGCAAGCGTTTATTGTTGAGGAGAGTTTGTACTTCGTTTCCTATCACGTTATACACTTTCATTGTCACCCAACTCTCTACCGGCAACTGGAAACTGATAACTGTTGTTGAGTTGAATGGATTGGGGTAGTTTTGGTATAGGGAATATTCGTTAGGCATTCTATTCTCCTCCCCAACTGCATTAGGTGCAACCGTAAAGTGAAATGTATCGATGCTTGAAACTTCAGTAAACTCATCACGAACGATCACGAACCAAGAGAATTCACCACCGGCGTCAATAGGGATGAATTGAGGAGGAACGATGCTGGTATCTCTCGTGGTAAAGACTGTATCAACACCATTCCCAACAATGTGTAAGTCATAGTAATGAGGATCTTCTGCTTGGTCTGCTGCTGATGACCAGCGAAATTTACTTAGTGTATTTACAGCACTATCCGGAGGCTCAAGTAACTGTGGTCGTCTCCTCGGCACTAAGCCACTAAACGTACACACATATAGTCCCGTTTGCATATCAGAACCAATCCATTTGCCAGAAGGGAAATATGGATACACGCCCCAACATCCAGCATAGCCACCAAAGACAGGATCGGGAAACGGTTCGTATGTATCATAAAATCCTACTTCAGCGGGAATCGGCGGGTCGAGGACATCAACAACACGCATGCCCGCCTTGTAATGGGCAACGTAGAGATAATTTCCTCTCCCGTGGACATTGTGCGTAATAGCGGTGGGATCGGCAGAATACTCAGCGACTTGAAATGAATTGGGCAAGCTATCTAACGCCCACACTTTGATATTGTGTGCTGTGCTGCCAATCTCGTCAGTTGTAAATGCATACTTGCCATCGACCGATGCCCATGCGTTGTGTGTGCCACTTCCTGCATATGAGATTCTCCCAAGCTCGACAGGGTTTGCTTTGTCTCTTACATTTGCTATGTATAATCCTCCAGAAGAGAAAATGGCTGCAGCATAAAGTGTGTCATTGCGGACATAGGAATCATGGATATACGTGGGTCCGTACTCTCCAACGTATGCAGGATTCGTCGGGTCGTTTCGCAGCGAAAAGATTACAACGCCTGAGGGCGACCAATTTGCACTACCATTCAAATAGAGATAGCCGTCTGCGAGTGTTACTGTATGGGACCGAGCGATGTCTCTGCCCGTCAGTGTATCGGTAAAGATAAACTCCTTCACTAAGATTGCTGTATCGGGCAGCCCAGAAAGATCAACAATTTGGACACCACTTCCCCCTTCCGAGACTATGTAAGCATAGTGTTTATATGTCTTCATCTCTCGCCATATATACGATGAAGTGGGTCCCGGGATGAATGCAACCTCACGAAGTGAATCACCATTTAGATCGATGATTGATGTACCCGTATACACTGCAATGAGTGCATATTCTTTTCCATCAGGTGCAACCCATCCCCAGCAGCTTGAATATTTGGTCCCCTGTGGAGAGATCCCATGTGGCTGATCGAGATGACCGATAAGCGTTACACCATTAGATTGACTAAAGGCTGAACCACATAAAAGAAAGATAACGACGATACTTCCAACTACACTTGATCGCATATGATTGTGAATGATTGTCAGTGGTAACTTAATTTTTAGTTTAACGGAGTAACAATGCTTTCTTCACCTCAAGATAATTTCCAGCTTTAATTTGGTAAAAATAGACCCCACTTGCAAATTGACGAGCATCCCATGTTACCTCATACCTTCCGGGCTTTAATTCCTCGCTGACCAGCGTTTCCACCTCTCGTCCCAGAACATCATATACCTTCAGCGTCACCCAACTGGAAACTGGCAACTGGAAACTGATAACTGTGACTGGATTGAATGGATTCGGATAGTTTTGATCCAGCTTAAATCTCTGTGGAAAAAGATCAGCAACTGGACTCTCTTCCACACCCACAACTCCACCCGTTGTAGTACGGAGAATGGTTCCAAAAGTTCCAACAACAGCGCCGATATTTTCGTTGACAAACGAGACAGCGTTGAGATGCGAGCTTGTTCCACTCGCTTGATATGCCCATGTAAATCCAGCATCCGTGGAACGCAGGATCGTTCCGTTATCGCCTACAATTGTCCCGTGAAGACCATTCAAGACGATACCTCTCAATGCAGATCCATCACCGAAATCGTGCTCAGTCCAGATAGTTCCGCTATTTGTTGTAGAAAGGATGATCCCTCCTTCACCTACTGCGATACCAGTATCACTATGCATGACTACTCCAAAGAGATCATTTCCCGTGCCGCTTGACTGGGGTATCCAGTTCACTCCACCGTCAGAAGTGTAAAGAATCAAGCCTTTATTTCCAACGACTAACCCCTTCTGAACGTCGGAAAACGAAACTGCATTGAGTTGAGTAGGACTTATTTTTGATTGGCTTGCCCAATGAATACCACCATCTGTTGTCTTGTAAATCGCGCCACTATCTCCAACAACCCAACCTGTCGTTGCATCTACCATCGTAATTGCTCGTAAAGTGTTCGTTGTACCAAACCCTAATGCCGTCCAATGATCCCCGCTGTTTGTTGTTTTGATAACTGTTCCTTTGCTGCCGACTGCAAATCCGACTTCTTGATCAACAAAGTGAACACTATGATACGCATAGCCAAAATATTCGAACAGCGTCCCAGTCAGTTGCTTCACCCAGCTTTCACCACCGTTCGTTGTGCGAAGGACGGTCCCGCTATCACCGACAGCAGTGCCAGTATTCACATCGATAAATGAAACGCTTCGTAATGTTCGACGCGTTGTGACAGTTACTTGAGATGTCCAAGTAGCTCCAGCATTTGTCGTTCGGAGGAGTGTGCCACCATGTGTAAAGCCAGAGAAAAAAGGATCACCGCCATTCCCCACTGCCAATCCGATGTTACCCTCTGTTAAGGAAGCTGCCAGCAGAGCATCTGAACTGCCGTTTGGTGCTTGCATCCATGTTGTTCCGCTATTTGCGGTATATAAGATCGTTCCATAGGCGCCAACAGCAATTCCATTAAACTCATTTGCGAAAGAGATATCATAGAGCCACCTAGGTACTCCTATGGGGATGCTCGACCAAGTTAATCCGGCATCTGTCGTCTGTAATAGTGTTCCATTCATCGCACCAGACACTCCTACCGCAAATCCTTTTTGAGAATTTACGAAAGTAACTGCAGAAAGATATGCATTGATCTCGCTTCTCACTGGGGCCCAGTTGAGTCCACCATCCGTCGTTCTCAAAATATTTCCACCTAACCATACACCGACTACAACTCCAGTATTAGCGTCAGCGAAAGCCACATCGTTGAATACTGCAGCAGGTAGATCACTAAACACTGGTATCCACGTTTGACCAGCATCGATTGTACGAAGAATAACTCCGCTCGCTTCGGGTCCAAAGACATTGGATCCTCCTACAGCTATTCCAGTATTCATATCATTGAACGTGAGAGCATTAAGATTCACTGTTGTTCCACTTGGCTGGCTTGCCCAGTTTATGCCGCCGTCAGTTGTCCGAACAATCGTTCCATGAGTTCCCACCGCAGCTCCGTTTTTAGCATCATAAAAAGAAACGGCGTTCAAGTCATTTGGTGTTCCTCCGGCATAGTTCAGCACGTTCCACGTGACTCCTGCATCGGTTGTTTTCATCACCGTTCCGAGCTCTCCTACCGCAAATGCAGCCGCCGCATCAACAAATTCTACATCATAAAGCCTGTTACCCTGAGGTAACGGATTTTGCCAGAACCAACTGGATGGAACTATGGGATTAATCCCCCGACCACTTATCGGAATTGTTGTGAGAGAGTCTAGAGCGTTATGTGTCAGGAAGATAGTTCCAGATGTGAATCCTGTGCTTGATGGAGTGAATGTAATCTCATAGTTTTTGGTTGTGTTTGATGCAATCGTATCACTATACGTGGAAACTGTAAACAATGGATTCGATGATGTGATCGAGGAAATATGTAATGTTGTGACGCCTTTGTTTGCTACAGCAACGCTTGCCGTCTTTGACGAAGCAATAACCACAGGACCAAAATCAAAAACGCTCGGAGCGATTGAGATCAACGGTCTATAGTCACCACCCGTGGTGGTACGAAGGATCGTCCCGTTTTCCCCAACTGTAATTCCAGTAAGCGAGTCGCTGAATGCGACACGATAAAGGTTACTCGTCGTACCGCTATTAAGTTGTGTCCATGTTTCTCCCTGATCCTCGGTTTTCAGGATCAGACCACCATCGCCAACCACCCAGCCCGTTCGGAATCTGAAACGAAAATCGTTACGGGGAGAGAAAAAGGCTCCGCGCAAGGTTCCCGTCACACCGCTTGGTTGTGCAAGCCAGTTATTTCCGTCATTTGTCGTCTTTAAAATCGCACCTTGCTCACCGACCACAAAACCAGTATCTGAGAATCCTGCCCCAGCTGCTACAAAGGTGACAGAACGGAAATTCGTCGTTTGATAGACCTCAGGAATATTTGTAATCCTCTGCCAATTATTAATCGTCGGTTGCAGTAAGATGGTGCCAGAATCACCAACGGCACACGCTCTAAGAACACTAATGACAAATACAGAGTGTAAGTTCTTTGTTGTTGGGACGTTCTGCGTTTGCCACAGCGGATTATTATAATTGCTTGTTCTAAAAATTTTTCCACTATCACCAACGATCAAACCAAATTTCTGAAAAGGGAAGAAGGACATATCTCGTATGGGAATCCGACCGGGTAATCTTCCTGTTTGACCAATGAAGATAGGATTTTGTCCGGTAGCTCCATTTACCCGTATGAAAGTTCCATCTTCAGCAGCAATGAAACCAGTATCGGGATAAGGGAAATCGAGTGCAATAAGCTTCTTACCTTCAAGGAGAGAATCAGTCAATCGGTCCCACTTCACTCCATAATCGAACGTTCGCAGAAATATCCCTGAATCGCCAACGACAAAGCTAATATTAGATGAAGAAGGTATCGTAACGATGTCGTAAAGATCTGCCGATGTTCCGCTGGATTGAGGTATCCACCCCGACTGTGCTCTACCTGTATTGCTCAAGACGAACAAAAACACAAGCAGGGTAAGGACTATGTAAGGGCGTTTCATGGCAAGCTCCAATCTTATTTCATCAAGAGAATTTTCTTCGAGTCAATAAATCGTGATCCTCCGGAAGCACCACTCGCCGCCATCCGAACATAATATACACCACTTGCAAATTGAGTCGCATTCCAAGTAGCTTCATACCTGCCTGGTCTTAATTCCTCGTTTACAAGAGTTGCCACTTCCCTTCCCAATACATCGTACACTTTCAACGACACAAACCCCAAACCCGCTACCTCAAACCGCACGTTCGTGCTTGGATTGAATGGATTCGGATAAGCCTGATACAGATGATACTGCTGCGGCAGTGGTTGACTTGCATCGTCAACGCCTGTCACTTCTCCAAAATCTGTAAGGATATCGGTAATCAATGCTTGTGCGCTCAATGAATCAAGATAATAGAGCGGGAAGCTCAGGTAGTACGCTTTGTACATAGTATCGAGCGCACGTAAGCCAACAGCTTTTCCTTCCGCCAACGGATCAAACGGGTCAGAGCGATAGGTATAAATGATTTGATCCGGAGGTCTCTTTGGAAATCGTTCCACGTAATTCAACCGACCGCCCGTCAAAGCAAGTTTTTGCCGATCAAGCATGGCGGATGGGAAACCCTGAGTGCCTTCTGCACCAACAAAATTAAACGTCGTATCAATCTCCGTGAGATAATCAATACCATAGAATTCCGAAAGAAACGGATACCAGAACTCGGGAAACAGCGATGGGAGCCTACGACCCATGACAAGCAATCTCCCGCCTCCGAGCAAATACCCTTTCAAAGCAAGTGGATACGCACGTGGTAGTCCAAATGCAAATGGTAACTCTTGAAGCCATAGCACGGTTGAATATTGGCCAAAGTCATACACTGATACAGGTGGGGGGTATCGGATGGTATCGGTATACTCTCTCAGTAACCAACCATAAAATGCTGCGGTTGAATCCCTAAAAGGAAACAACGATTGATTCACAACAAGAATACCCTGATCCATTAACACTGTCTTACCCAGAAGAACATAAGATGGCGTGACCGCATCCGTTAGGTCCACAGCTTCAACATAATAGTAATAAGTTGAATCTTGCTCAATTGTTGAATCAATATATGTCAATCCCTGCCACAAGGAGAGATTCAGTTTGACGAACCCACTGTCAAGCTTGGTACTGCGGTAAATATTATAACCAGCTAAGTCAGGATCGGCGTTTTGTAACCATCCAAGACGGACAAAGGTTTTCCCGGGACCGACGACGAAATTCCTCGGCGGTGCTGGCGGGATCAGTCGACCGCTAACTTCAAAAGAAAACCTGCTTTCATTGCCGTCTATATCTATGGCTGTAATTTTGTAGTAATAAATTCGGTCCCCCCAAACCGCGGTATCGACGTACGTAGTTTCAGCAATCAGACTCGTGTTTAATTTTGAGAATGTGGTATCGAGCGATGATCTGCGGTAAATGTTATAGCCTGCGATGTCAAACTCATGGTTGGCATCCCATTGCAATCCTATTGACCTCTGATAATTGATTGTTCGCAACCCTCGTGGGTAAGTGGGAGCTGTGCTCACTTCATTGGAAAGAGCACTAATATTGCCATGTTCGTCAATTGCACTGACAGCAAAGTAATAGACTTGTCCAGGAGTTAGTCCAGAAAACGTCGCTGAAAGGCTATCTGTTGTCAGCGAATCAGTGTATTGCGAGGGATTTGTTCCGTAATACACTCGATACGAAGTTACACGTCCGTATGGCAAACGCTCCAGCGCAGTCCATCGAATCGTGATCGGCTCCCCACCTCCTTGCTCTTCAATTGTTGCAAGAGGCATAATGAATCCTCTGCTTTCAATAATCCGATGTGCACGTTCAGCATTCACTAACATGTCAGGAATTATCAAACCCGAGACGAATGCAAATGTCATACGCACGGTATCGCCCGGTTGAACTGGATCAAACGGTCCGAGGGAGAACAGAAAGCGAGTATCACGGGGAGAATCTGGTGATTGACTCTGCCTGATGCAGTTTGTGTTACCAAAAGCCTCACAACTCATACAATTGTATAAATCTTCATCGGGAAATCCTCCACATGGAAGATCGAATTCATGCCACTGCCATATAAGCCGCAGTGAATCGAGCGGTTTAGAAGCACCAAGCAATGATAATCCTAAGGGAATTGAGCCAGCATCCCTTGGATTGTGAACATATCCCGTGCGTGTAAGTGAATCGTACGCCGCATAATTGTGGGACCAATAACTAGAAATATTAATGGGACCAACATCCATGTCTGCAAACATACCAAGATAAACGTCTCTCCACACGTTGCTCCCTGCATTGACGATATGATATTCAAGAAAAATAATAGCGTCAGCGGATGACCCTCTTAACCAGGCATACGATTTTAGAAATACCTTGGCGCCCATTGGGAAGTGTTCGGGATCTGAGACCGAGCGATAATCATCTCTCGCTGAACAGTATAAATCATTGTCAGAAACCGCACCGTAATCCTCATCGACATTTGGCTCACCGTGATCGGGGATACCGTTCCCTTCGGTGTATCTGTCCGGATGATTTTTTCGAGGATAATTCCCCAATGCATCAACATGACATGAATCTCTCTTTGATGTGGCGGCTCCCTCAAAGTTATCATACGCTGGATCGGGATTTCTAATAGAGTCGTACGGTCCCTTGCAGCCAACTTCTAACCAATCCGGTATGCCGTCAGCTCCTACATCGTCAATTAGAAAACCTCGGCTGTCGTATAACAACTCACCCGTAACCCGGTCCCGACTCCAATCGCCATCGTTATCTAAGCCGTCAAGCTCATCCTCATCGATCCGTCCATCCCCATCATCATCAATTCCTCGTTGATTCACGGACCTCTTCAGCTTCTTCCAAATCCTTTCTTCAGGGAATATGCTGTCTGGTGGAACAACCAGAACATCCGTTGCAGGAAGAAAGCGGGGATCTAAAATCTGACGAGTAAAGTTGCGATCCCATGTCATATCATTGATTGATGTATTCCAGATGCGATCTCGCAATGTATCCCATCTTTCTGGCAAGAAATATTTTTCTGCATTAGAGCCATTATATCCCTCAGTGACACGCTTTACACCATTAATGATAGCTCCAATTCTCGGACCGGCACCATAGAGGTGTTCAATACAACTGCCGATAGGGTATTCTAAACCGATACCTGCAACTCCACAATGTTCTATTGGAAGATTTCCATCCCATGCTTCAATTCCTAAACACATGGCGTTGTTCAGCCAGACTCTCATATTGAATCCCTGCCTTGCTCGTTTTGCCCACGGAACATTGGACTGAGAAGTGATTGTATATGTGCCACTCAAATGTTCCTTCCTGAGCGGAACCTGGCTGAAAGAATTATAGGTGAAAGCAATCAATACAAACAAGAGAAACATTTTAGATTGCATGTTTTATCCCTCCTATCTGAGAAGTAAAGCCTTTTTGAAGGCGGTAAAATTGCCAGCCCTAATTTGGTAAAAATAGACCCCACTTGCAAACTGGCTGGCATCCCAAGTAACCTCATACGTTCCGGGCTTTAATTCCTCATGTACAAGCGTCGCAACTTCTCTTCCCAATACATCATACACCTTCAATGACACAAACCCCACACCCGCAACCTCAAACCGCACGTTCGTGCTTGGATTGAATGGATTTGGATAGTTCTGAGATAATGAATACTCATTCGGCACCCCTACACCTATTTCTCTCACTCCCAGCACTATCGGATCACTGCCGCCTGCTTCAACGTAGCGTGCAGCGAATTCTTGAAGATAAAGATTTGCAATCCTGTTATCTTGAATGATCAATATGTTTTCGTCATTAGCATTCTCCGCACTTGTAGTCCAGTTGTGTGAGCCAGTAATCACCCATTGCGTTCCTCCGCTCTGTGTGGCGTCAACGATGGCGTACTTGTGGTGCAGAAGTCCGTCGCTGAATCCTTTCAAGTGAGCGTCAATGCCCGAGCTTTGCAAATAGGAGTATTGATTACCAGTTCCTGTGTTTGTATCCATGACAACTCGGACTTTCTTGCCACGGTTCTTTACGGCGATGAGAGAATCCGCAAGGTCTCTGCGCGTAAAGATCAACATCGCCATACCGACTGAGAGCTGTGCCCTCGAGAGTGTTTTTCCAATTTGGGATGTCGTTCGGTCGCTGGGACTGAAGTAACTTTCGATTGGAACCCCATTAACATTGAAGCGATGAGGTGTGTTGTTTGTCTTATGTGCTCCAAATCGAGTGGTGGAAGAATTTGGTGTGGATGTACTACTTCCCCACATCTCCTCAAACTCCGCAGTATATGCCTTTGCCAGGGCAACGTCCTGAATCTCGATGGCATTCTGACGATCATCGAAAGTTCCTTGACCGGTGGGATTCCACGAGCCGGTCCATACCCACACACTTTCAGGTGCGCCCCCATAGGCATCGATCACCACGAACTTATTGTGCTGCAATCCAACGCCTCCATTGAAAGTGTCAAAGAGATCGGTGATGAGTGGAATGCCATTCGACGTGATCGTACTGAAAGCCGCACTCGAGCTATTCTCATTCTCACAAATCACCCGGACTCGCACACCACGATTTTTTGCAGAAACCAGAGCATTGGCAACTTCATTACCGGGTGTACTGCTCAGACTGTACAAACAAGCATCGATTGATCGTCGGGCGTTATTGATGCGCTCGACAAGTCTCGATGTAAGGTCTTGATTCGACAATGCTCTTTCGCCTGAAGAGACAGATGTATCAACACTTCGATTGAAATAGACGTTGATCTGACCGGTCGTTCCTGGCGGCGATGCCGTGCTCATGAGAAAATCACCGATGACTGTTGTCCCATTCGAGTCTCCCGAGCCAACAGCATAGTAATAAAAAGTTGCAGGAGACAAGCCGGTCAATAATACAGAATGTGAGGTCGTTGGCGTGAGATCGATACCACTATCCCTGTATGCGGTTGTCGGTCCATAGTACACGACACTGGAAGAAGCAACATCGGTAGCCCAATTGATTCTAACCGAAGATGCTTGGATCTCATCCTCGAATGGCGACTGTGTAATCACAGGACCCGGATGTCCGATGATATCGGCGGGAAAGCGAGGCTGGATTTCATAATCCTGTGTGTAAGGCGGTGGCGGTGACGTGCCAGGCTTAAATTGCTTCAAGATTCCGATAACATCAAACACTGAAGGCGTAGGTGGAAATGAACTCGGGATGAAAATATTCGTCGTGCCGCTCGCATCGGTAATCGTTGAAGTCACAGAATTGTATGAGACACCGTTGATGCGGATGAGGCGTCCTTCATTTGGCTCCGAGTAATCGGGCTGAAAGGTTGCATTAACATCTGCACAGGTCATAATGAGAGGTTCGGGCAGAGGGCGTCCTTGGCTTATGATAGTCAGCATTACAAAGTCTGGACCAACCTCTGTAAGACCTCGAAATTGCATGATCGTGCCTGTGATGATAACACTGTCACCTAATTGAAAATCGATTGGGCGGGAAAATGAAAAGAGATTAATTCCAGCCGTTGCGTCCTGAATGAACACATTCGTCTGTACACCGCTCAGATTTGCAGTAACAGTCCCTGTAACAGTGACCTCGGCACCGATGCCATACGGCGTCGTTGGCACACCTTGCGAAGTATTCACGTGAACTGTCACGATGGGAACAACGGCATTGACCTTGACTGATGGTTGTGCAAGTATCTGCGCTGGAGTGCCGCCGGACACTCCAGTGAAAAATCGAAACACTGACGGTCCTCCAATCAGTGGCGATATCATGTTTGTAAGATGAATTGAGCCTGTATCCGTTGAAGTGACAGCAGCACGGGTAATGATAATGGTATCCCCCGCAATAGCTTTCATCGCAGTATCAAATGCGGCGCCTGTTAACACGATGCTGCTTGTCTCGTGAGACCAACTCCAGCTCGATGGGACGATAAACTTAATGACGTTTAAAGTATAACCCGAATCTCCTCTGATCGTAAATGAAAGAGAGACATTCCAGTTGTTGAACACACGATTCGGTGTCACTGTGATCTTACCGGTTCCATTCCCTCCAATACCAAAGGCTGGCTCTGGAACGGTTTGACTATTTTGTGGCTGACGTCCATGTGTTTGTAAGACAAAATCGTTTGCATTGTTGTCGCTGTCGTAGCCATTGCCTTCGAGAAAATGTCGACCGCCCGAAGCTAACGACTCTGCCGTAGATATCGCAAAGGCTTTTCGCTCCACGCTTTGATTACTTTGAGTTTGGTTTGGTGCCGGCGAGCCTTCGGGATCAATTGCAATCGAACCGTATCCGACTTTGTCGATTTCGATTCCTGACTCGTCAACGATTCGGAGATGACCGACACTCGAAATCGGCGTTGTTGCCGACCAAAGTGAAGAAGTATAGTCTGGCGGCGTTGCTCCCACATAATTTGTGTTGGTAATCAGGTAAAATCCATGTGCGGGAATGATTGCATTGGCTGGAAGGATGGCACGATCACTCCATGATGTCGCAGCTGACGCTTTGTATTCTACCTTCCAATCCCGAAGCGAGATATCATTCTCGGTCGGGTTGTACAACTCCAAAAATTCATCCTGGCTGCTGGAAGGACCTTGCGTTGCAAACTCACTGATGACGATATGGTCAACTCCGATTTGCAGCGTATGAGAAGTAACACTCTGCGAGAAAGCAGAGAGTGTACAGAAAATCGACAGGAATATTCCCATCGTGAACAAATGCTTCATAGAAACTGTCCTTGAACTAATCCATGGTGAGAAGTGTTTTCACAATGTAAGAAAAAAAAGATGAAAGTCAGAATTGATCCCTTGCGGACGCCTAAAGCTTTGCCGCAGGCGTGCCTTCGTGGAAGAGTACTTGATAAACACCAATTTTATCGCTATACTTGGCTAAAACGCTAAACCGGGGGATCTGATTGCTCATTCGCAGCATAGCAAAAGTTCGGACTATACTTCCATATCATTGTTCTTTTTCAATTGTTCTTCTGTTGCTCATAGCTTTTGACTGCCCTTCGGAGAGATCCTTTGCACAGGGAAGCACTTGCGATGTCGTGTGGGACAGCACAATCCAAATCTCACAGGATTCTGTCCTCTCCATCATCCCTCAGATTGCAGTTACAGGCGATACGGTTCATCTTCTCTGGTTTGGGTTTGATACACTCGGGACAATTACGAACGACGGAATCTTGTACTCAAGGAGCTTTAACGGTGGACAATCTTTTTCTCAGCAAAAGGTCTTAAGCTCTGCCGATACGGTAGTAAATCCAGGTTTGATCGCTGCACAACAAGGATACGTTTATGTTGTCTTCAGTGCCGTCATTGATACGTTTTATGGAACAGCGGTCACGGTCAGTTCTGATGCAGGCGTCAATTGGACTGAAGTTACACCATTACGTCCTAATGCCTTTCCACGGGTTATTGTTGCACAGGACTCAAATGTGTATCTCCACTACTACGATCAGGTTACTCGCAGCTATGGGCTTGTCAGGAGTAGCGATTATGGAATGACGTGGAGTAGCAATACAACCAACACCCCGCCGTTCACAGATGTTCTACCAGCTTCCGATACTCTGCATGCCGTTGGTCCTGTTGAAGGGTCGTTCAGAAAAGAAGTTGCATACTATTTCAGCACAAGCTTTGGAAGGACGTGGAGCTTTCCAGAGGTTCTTTCACAGGAAGATCTTGCAGCCTCGCTCTACCCACAACTTGCCGCCGATAGGCGAGGAAAGTTGTATGTCGCCTGGAATGATACCGGCTCAATCGTCATGCGTCGAAGCAGAAATAATGGCCGAAGCTGGATACCCGAGATAAAGATCTCACAGGAAAATAAAGCGCTCTTTCTCGATCTTGCCGCAGATAATGAATTCGTGACTGTTGTCTGGGAATCTACTCTTGGCGGGGCGGCAGGAATTCGCTTACGCTCGAGCAACGACTTTGCCGCATCGTTCTGTCCGATAGCGTTACCAACAACGAACACCACCGCAACAGGACCGACGCTGACCATTGTTAACACTCAGTTACACCTTGTCTGGTCAGAAGAGGTCAATGGGCACTTCGAGATACTCTATCGCAGAGGAACCCTCATCGAAAATCCCGATATTATTGAGCGACCTCCTAAAGCATTCGCACTGAAGCAGAATTATCCCAATCCCTTTAACGGCATTACTCGGATTCGATATGACATCCCCGAAACTACCTATGTGCAGCTGACCATCTACAACATCTTAGGACAGGCAGTCTCAAGACTCGTCAACGAAGTGAAATTACCCGGGAGATATGAAGCTCTTTTCAGTGGAAGCAATTTTCCGACTGGAGTATACTTCTATCAAGTCAGGACAACTCAATTTATTGAAACGAGGAAACTTGTAATTTTACGATAAGATTACTTATTCAAGTTATTCCTTACCTCATCTTCTCTATCGTACTGATCTCTCTGAGTAAATCCTTCTTCGTGAATTTCGATTTACTGATGATCGTGGAGATGAAGCCCTGCATCTGATCCTTCGTATCCTCATCGATTTCCATTGACGTCAAGATGATGATGGGCGTATTGCGTGTATTCTGCTGTTGCTTGAGCTGATACGCTACATTGAAACCCGAAATATCGGGCATAATCAAATCGAGGATAATGAGATCCGGCGATTCTGTTGCCGCCAAACGAACTCCCTCCCGCCCATTCATCGACTTAATGACCTCATAGCCCTCCGCTTCGAGGATGACCTGGATAAGCTCGGACGCAGTCTTATCATCGTCGATAATCAACACCTTTGGATGCTGATGGTGTTTGCTGATGCGAAGAGGGATTTTACGAATAGTTCTGATCAGCTCCTCACGGTTCACCGGCTTGACAAAGTAATCCACCGCTCCCATACTGAAGCCAAGTTTCTTTTCATCAGTAATCGAAATAATAACGATAGGAATATTCCTACAGATCGGGTGGCGCTTCAGCTCTTTGAGAACCTGCCAGCCATCTTTAATAGGCATAATCATATCGAGTGTAATGATGTGTGGCTTAAGCCGCTTCGCCTTTTCTAATCCTTCTGAACCATCTTTAGCAACCTCCGTTCGGTAGCCAGCTTCCTGCAGGTACATCTGAATCAGCTGGCATGCTTGCGCATTATCTTCGATGATTAACACTAAAGGCTTTTCACCATCTGACATCGTCAGCGGCTGTTCACCGACGATGCGTAGAAGCTGGTCTGCAGATTCGATCACTTCACCAGCTACAACCATCGGAATACGAAAACGAAACATTGTTCCCTTGCCCCATTCGCTCTCGACCCAAATCTGCCCGCCGTGTAATTCAACCAAACGTTTGGTAATGACCAATCCAAGTCCAGTACCTTCAGATGCTCTTTTAGAATTCTTTCCCTGCTGGAACGCATGAAACAATTTCGGCAAATCTTCCGGCTTGATGCCAACACCCTCGTCGATCACTTCAAACTCGATCTCGTTGATGAACCTGCGAATACTGACAGTGACAGTTCCATTTGGATGACTGTACTTAATTGCATTGGAAACCAAATTCACTAAAATTTGCTTGAAGCGAGTTTGATCAACAACAAGCTGGTCAATATCTGGGGTAATATCGAACTTGAGATTAATATTTTTGTGTTGAGTCGCAGCGTGCATGACTCGCTGTATGCTTTCAATGAAATAACTGACCGGATATGACTCGATGTGTAGTTCCATTTTCCCTGCTTCAATCTTCGAGAGATCAAGGATATCATTGATAAGGTCCTGAAGATGTTTACCGCTCTCGTTGATGTTTCTCATGAACTCGCTGACTTTTTCTTGTGGGAGATCTTTCATCCCATTGGTCAGGATTTCTGAAAAACCAACGATGGCATTAAGCGGTGCACGCAACTCATGGCTGAATGTGGCAAGAAAGCGTTTTAGGGTATCATTGGCATCTTCGGTTTTCTTTTTCTCGTTTTCAAGTTCGATATTTTTAATAGTAACCTCATCCATCAATCGCTTTCTGCTCATTCCAATGGCAAGCTCGTTGGCGATGATGGAGAGCATCTTCAAGTCTTCATCGACGTACTTATCAACTTTTGGTGAAAGCACTTCGAGAACACCCTGAAGCTCATGCTGTACCATGAGTGGTAATGAGATGAGTGTTCTGAGTTTTAATGCTTCCGTCTCGCTCAAGAAATGCGCAGCTATCGTGCTGCGGTTTAACTCATCACTCACGATGACCTTTCTACTGAGGGCAGTCTGCACAGCAATGGTATTAGTCTTCTCGTCCACAATTTGATGTTCCACTTCAGGATCAACGCGGACATCCAGAAGCGATGGTGCCATGAGGTGAAGAAGTGATGATCGGAAATTATAGCGGTAAATACACACAAACTTCGATGGTATCTCCATGAACTGTGCGATGCGCTCACCTGCGTTTAGACACAACTCATCAAGGTGTTGCGCAATATTGATGACATGTGACACCTCCATCAACATTTCTTTTTGACGCTGCTGTCGCTTCTGTTCCGTTATATCCTGAAAGAAGACAGATATGCCACTGTCAGTCGGATATATTCGGATATCATACCATGCCTCGAAGCGCTCATCCCGATAGCATGTTTCAATGCTCTGGAAGATTTTATTTTCCATCGCTGTTCGATACTTTTCTCCGAGTTCAGCATCACGAGCATTTGGGAAAATCTCAAAGACATTCTTGCCAAGAACATGTTCCCGCTTCAGACCTGTCCCTTCTTCGGCTGCACGGTTCCAATATGTGAAATGATACGATGTATCAAGTGCAAAGAATCCACCCGAAATACCTTCCAGAATCTCTTCGTATTTTTGAGATGAATTCATGAATTATTCCTTTAAATAGTTAAGGAAGAAAGATTGTTCTACACATAGCCCGAAATGAGCTGTTTTTCTGAACTTGGGAAGGATACGTAATTTTTCAATAAGATGCAAGAAATTTTTTAAGGAAGGCTTGAAATGAGATAGAGTATCTCCAACTTTTTCAATGGACCAGTACTGTCAACACCCTCATAGGTATAAAAAATGCTTAATTCACGTTGTTTTCAACAATATTTAGACCTTATCAACATATTCAACAAACATATCAACAGTTGTTAACAATTCTTAGAATATTATTAGAAATTAATTAAAACTATATTTATGATAATCAGCCCTTCATTACAGCTATAGGGACAAGCTTAGCAACTTTCTTCGCAATCCCTGCACCATGCACAACCTCAACAACTTGGCTAACATCTTTATAGGCATCCGGTTTCTCTTCAGTGAGACCTGAACGGGTTTGTCCTTTGACGAGGATTCCTTTTCCCTTCAAATCTCTTAATAACTCTTCAGCAGTGGTTTCTTTCTTTGCTTGTGTTCGACTCTTTGCACGTCCTGCACCGTGACATGAGGAACCGAAGGTCTCTTTCATCGCCTGCTCTGTTCCAACAAGTACATACGAGCATGTTCCCATACTACCGGGGATTAATACTGGCTGACCGACATCCTGTAATTCCCCTGGTAAGACTGGATGACCTTTCGGGAATGCCCGCGTAGCCCCTTTGCGATGTACTAAGACTCGCTTCTTGGTTCCATCAATTTCATACTCCTCATTCTTAGCAATGTTATGGCAAACGTCATACACAATGTTCAAGTTACCGTTACCCACGACGCGTTGGAATCCTTCTCGAACCCAATGTGTCATCATCTGTCTATTAGCAAATGCAAAATTCGCCGCTGCTGCCATTGCTTTAAGATAATCTTGCCCTTCTTTCGATGTAATTGGAACACATGCAAGCTGACGATCAATCACAGAAATTCCGTATTTCCTCATCCCTGCCTGCATGATGTCGAGATAATCTGTGCAGACTTGATGGCCAAGCCCTCGCGAGCCACTGTGGATAAGAACAACAACTTGATCCTTATGTAAGCCGAATTTCTCAGCAACTTCTTCTTCAAACACCTCCCGCACAATTTGGATTTCAAGGAAATGATTTCCAGATCCGAGCGTTCCAAGCTGGTGATGTCCTCGATCTTTTGCACGTGAACTCACGAGAGAAGGATCGGCATCTGGAATTCTTCCATAGTCTTCGATCCTTGCAATATCTTCCTCCCTACCATACTTCTTCTTTACCGCCCACTGGGCACCTTCTCGTAAGACATTATCAAGCTCAGATTGGGTTACCTCAAGAAGTCCTTTCCGTCCAGTTCCACAAGGGATATCCCGAAAGAGTTGATTCAGCAGTTGTTCAAGCTTCTGCCGTACATCCTTTTCTTCAAACTGTGAGGCAAGCAGTCGTACGCCGCAGTTGATATCGAAACCGACTCCTCCTGCTGAAACAACTCCTTCTTCCAGATCAGCAGCTGCCACGCCGCCAATACAAAATCCGTATCCCTGATGGGCATCTGGCATTGCAAGTGATCGACCCACAAGTCCTGGAAGCGTTGCAACATTTGCGACTTGATCTTTGGTTTGGTCTTTTTCTATCTGTCTGATGAGATCATCATTGGCATAGATCAAGCCTTCGATGCGCATTCCTTGCTTGTATGATGTCGGAATGATGTAGCGATAGTCGTTAAGCTTTTTAATCATAGTAAGATCCGATCCGTCTTAGTGGTTTGAGGTTTAGGACATCAGAATTTTATAATCAGGACCCAAACCCCCAACCATTTTCAAATATCCACAAACACTTTTACATACCCTCCTTGATTATCTTCTCGCACGACGATCTGGTGGTATGTTATGGCTTTCACATCTAATTTAGAACGATGTTTGGTATCCGAAAAGGGCTCTCCTTTGATTGTTGCTGTTAGTTTGTATGAGCTGAATCTTTTAATAGTAAACTCTTTCCCTACAAAATGTTGCCCGTCATAATAATATAACACCTCAGCAAGCCAATTTACAAGCAACTGTTCAAAGTCGTTTGAAGACAATTCAACTTCTCGTGATTCTCTTGCTTCAACATTCGAAAGATCTACGATCACGGACATCAGTGCGACTGCTGCATGTCGAAATGCTTCCTTAAGGTTTTTACCATGTGCCTCGATACCGATGTCGGCTGGGTGCTCGAGGATACTGTAGTGAGAATTCATCGCATGCCTTAAGGCTGATAGTAGACTACAGGATTGGACCTACTGAGAAATAAATCAATAACGGACCAACACTTATTGGTAAATTAGGCAAATCCCGTCTGAAATAAAAACTCTTGCCAACTCCAAAAGATGCTGAACCCAATGGTGTGTCAAGAGCGATTTCAGCACCGATACCATGGCGAAACGTGTTGAGCTTAAGTTCTTGCGGAACCGCAGAGATTGTTCCTAAGTCATATCTTGCTTTTAGATAGGTTTCAAATATGAGCTTGAACGGGAACCAAAACCGATATTCAACATTAATAAGAAAGAGTTGCCGACCACGACTATCGTTCTCACGCAAGCCAAAGAATGAATTGAAACCGCCGAGACTAAACTGCTCAGCCAGTGGAAGCGTCTCATCGGCAAAGCCGAAGGTAACTTTTGGGCGAATTGTATGGCGTGGCAAAAATGTCAAATACGCTTCATACGATGCTTCGAGTTTCCCGAAGCCAACTTCACTGCCCAATGATTTCAATGCTGATTCATATGAGAGTGAAAGAAGCATACCTTCGGTAGGAAAAGCAAATTTATCTTCTGTGTCAATAATACTCTGGAACTTCAACCCCACAAACCGATAGTGCTCTGGGCTGTATCCCTGACCAGACAATCCAATGATCTGATGCTTTTCATATCGAAGCTGCGCAGTCACGTTACCAAAGCGTCTGACATGACTACCAAAACTCAGCGACCATCCAAACTTATTCTGTCGATACCTTCCATCCTCAATCCTGCCCCAACTTTTTTCTGATAATGTAGGTTTATCGCGATAGGTCAGAATATCGTGTGATGTGTAATAGCCTCGAAGACTTGCAGTCAAATAACTATGGAAGATTCGATTGACTGTATATTCACCCATAACATCTCGCTCACGCGAGCCTCGTGTCAGCGTGATGCCAACGTCCTCCCATGCACCACGAAAGTTCACATCACGAATATTGATCGTACTAACGAGCTTGTGTTCATTATCGACGTGAAAGCCAAAACGAAGTAGCTCCGAACTTCGCTCGTTCACTTTCAAGATAATAGTCGGCTGACCACGTTCATAATGTATGTCAAGAAGAACGTATTCGAATAGTCCTGTGCTTCTGATGTTGACGATACCCTGATATGCATCATGAAGGTTAAAGATATTGCCTTCATCGAGCGGAAATTCACGCCGGATGATATAATCCTTTGTTCGTACATTACCTTCGTATCGGATGCTGGCAATTTTGCCTTCGTTTATTGTAATCAGCATCGATTGATGTGAGGGATCAATCTTGACTGACTCGATGCGGGCAAGCGAGTAGTCTCGCTGCCGGTACAGCTCAACGATATTTTCTAAAGTTTGTTGGATTTCATTATAGCTTAATACTCTGCCTTTTACAGATTCACTCACCTCCCGTAATTCTTGCTGAAGAACTAAGTCTCCCCTGTTTCCTTTAATGATGACGTCTTGGAGCGGCAATTGGTATGTCGTGTAGAACGTGACATGAGTAGGACTTGCTGCCTCAGTTATTTCTGCATAAACTTCTTTGTACAAGCCAGTCATCGAAAGTAGGTTAACATACTCTTCAAGCACAAGTGGTGTCAGTGTTCGATCCTGAGCGTGATCCAATATTTCTTGTCTGATGTACATTGGAATTGAATCACCCATGAAATAGACTTCAACATCGCCGAAGTCTTCGGATAAGACTGTGTAATGTTCTCCTCCCTTCTGCTGTAAGACATCCAGAATTTGCAGTATGTTTTGTTCCGCTGCTCGTTCACCAGCACCAATAAGTGTATCGATGTCAGAAAAGTCGGAGACCAACCGATTGCCAACTTCAGGGGTAATGACTACATCAGCTAACTGTAATTGTAGTCTATTGGATTCCTGCATCATGATGCTCATGATTTGATCGGCAATTTCCCATGGGGCGTTAAGTTGATCTGGCTGACGCATCGAGCTAGTAGAGTTTACCACAATAATCACATCGCAGCCTAACGACTTGGCAATATCAGCTGGAATGTTTGAAACTAAACCACCATCGACCATCATCATGGAATCTCGTTCAAGTGGAGCATACAGAAGCGGAACCGTTACACTCGCTCGCATTGCTTCCGAGAGTGAACCACTGTCAAGAATAATGCGCTTTCCTGAATAAAGATCGGTTGCGGTAGCACGAAATTGAATTTTCAGATCATCGAAACTTGGATTGGGATGATAGGGCGCTCGTAGTACGAGGTATGTAAAGTAGTTGGAGAGACGTTGTCCCCCAGAAATAGACGAGGGAATGATCGGTTGCAACCCATCGAGACGAATCAAAAGATATCCCTCTTGCTGCCATTGTTTTTGTCCGACAAACAAGTCCGTTCGCTTTGTTTCCTCTGAGAAAGAAAGTATTTCACTCCAGTTAGTATGGGTGGCAATGCTCTCAAGTTCAGCCATTGTATAGCCAGCCGCATACAATCCACCAATGACACTTCCGAAGCTGTTGCCGACGATGAGATCAATCGGAATGTGGTATTTCTCTAAAACCTTCAAGGCACCAATTTGCGCCAAACCTCGGCTGCCTCCACCGCTCAATACCAAGCCTACCTTAGGACGGTTCAGCGGCTGGCTAACGTGCAGATGCATTCCTTTAAACTCAACCTGATGATCTTTAGGGCGAATGACCAGCTTCGTTTGTGCAAAGACAAAAACAGGGATGAGCGTAAGAAGAATTTGGATAACGAATCGTTTCAGTACGATGTTTGAAAAGTTGGTCAAAGCAGCTCTTATGAAAATCTGTGCACTACAAAGTAGAGATTTTCAGAAGGAAAAGCAAGGAATTAGGATAGATGCTTTAGCCATTTCCCCATTATATATTGTTCAACACTCGCCTTAAATCTATTCCTTTCAAATTGCAATGTCTGGTTTCTAATTACCACAGGATCAAATATCATCTGCTGAAATTTTTGGATAGCTTGTTGTAAACTTCCTGCAGTTTGCTCGTGGAAAAAGAGTCCTGTTGTTCCGTTGATCACTGTCTCCATTGTCCCTCCTTTTGCATATGCGACAACAGGTTTACCACACGCCATCGCTTCAACGGGTACGATGCCAAAATCTTCCTCTCCTGGAAAAATCAATGCACGACATTCTGAGTAATACTTTCGAAGTTCATCATCATTGACCCAGCCTAAAAACTCAATGTTCTGTCGAGCTCGAGATTTCAGTTGCTTTTCTTCACTGCCCTCTCCGATGATAACTAACTTTTCCCCTAATTGGTTGAATGCCTCAATTGCAAGATCGATACGTTTGTAGGGAACAAGTGCCGAGACAATCAAATAGTACCCGTTATCATTTGGAGAAACGCCTGCCTGCCGAAGCGGCAGCGCAGGCAGGGAGAATCGGTGAACATCCACGGGTGGATAAATGACCTCTGCATCTCTTTGATAGATCCGCTTGATGCGCTCTTTCACATGAGCGGAAATAGCGATAAAGTGATCTACTCCCTTTGACGTCTCAATATCCCATTTGCGAAGATAGCTAAGAGAAAATTTCATTGCCGTCCGTGTTAAAACATTTGCACGTCCATGACCAAAATAGTCATCGTACAAATCCCAAATATAGCGCATCGGTGTATAACAATAACAAATATGTAAGGCATCTTTCCGAACCCGCACTCCTTTTGCAACCGCATGACTGCTGGAGATGACTACATCGAAATCGCTCAAGTCAAATTGTTGAACTGCTGTTGGATAAAGGGGCAAGTAATACTGGTAATGGCTTTTCCCAAAAGGCATGTTCTGGAGAAACGAAGTCTTGATGTGCATCCTCTCTATTGTCGAGGAGACTGAGCCATTTTTATGGACCAATGTAAACAGTGTTGCGTCGGGAAAAAGCTCACATAGCACCTCCAAAACCTTTTCGCCTCCACGCATCGAGACAAGCCAGTCGTGAACGAGGGCAATATGTTTTGGTAAAGTCGTCAATCGAAAGAATATACGAAGAACGCTGGAGAGATGAAAAATCACACCTCCCATTCCTCCCCTTCTCCATCCGCCTCAGGCGGAGAGAAGGGGAGGTTAGGTGGGGATGAGGAGTGTGTTGTTGCTTTCAATGTGTGAGCTTCCTATATTCAGAAAAAGAATTCCGACGATGACATTTCTCTTAGCCATTGTTGCGCTGCTTGTAATTTTTATCGCCAGTGTTACAATCATTCTTATTTTTGTTGGACCAACGATACTGCTACAACCGCGTCGACGTACAGCCGATTTTTATCGAGCACTCGGTCAACCTATCTTGCCATCTGATGTTCAGCTTCCTTACGAAGAAATCAATATCCACGTCGATGATTCGTTGAAGCTCAACTGCTGGCTAATCAAAGCTCTGCCACCAATCAAAGGGACTGTCATGTATCTGCATGGCGTTGCCGATTGTAAGATTGATGGAATTCGTTTCGCCAAGCTGATGCACGATCATCACTTCAATGTCTTCTTGTATGATTCACGTCGCCACGGTGAGAGTGATGGAAAATTTTGCACCTATGGTTTCTACGAGAAACATGATGTTATCAAAATCATTGATTACCTCATATCAAGAACAGATATTCATCCAGGAAAGATTGGTTTGTTCGGTACGTCAATGGGTGCAGCAATTGCCATCCAGGCAGCCGCAATCGATTCACGCATCACGTCTGTTGTGGCTGAAAATTCATTTGCAAACCTCCGCTCGATCTTTGATGACTATCAGAAGCGGATCATCAAGCTTCCCTTCCACTATCTCCGCAACCTTGTCATCATACGATCAGAATTGATGGCAAAGTTCAAAGCGAGCGATGTCTCGCCGCTTGATGCTGTGAAAAATATTCATATTCCGATCCTGTTCACCTATGGCTCAAACGATCAATTGATCAAACACCAGTACTCATTGATGCTCTATGATGCAATGACTGGACCAAAGGATATTTTTCCCATTGAACACGCTACGCACAACGATACATGGAAAATTGGCGGCAAGACTTATGAGAAAAAAGTTGTTGAATTTTTTGAAAGTCGCCTGAAATGAAAGTCTACAATCTCTCTGTGTTAGTCTTCCTCCTGATTCAACCGCTCCAATCCCAAACAGATTTCTCAGAAGAGAATGCTGTACAATTGCTAAAGCATTTGTGTGTAGACATCGGTCCTCGACCTATGGGCTCACCTCAAGAACAGCGTGCGCTCCAATTTGCAGTAGGGAAATTCAAGGAATATGGCTGCGACACCGCCTACGTCATGACGATGAACTACACGACGAAGGCTAATACCACAAGTGGCGTTGCAGTGGGCGTGAAGCGTGGTTTCAGCAAGCGCATCATCGTCATCGGAGGACATATAGATTCTGCCGGACCTGAGATCCCCGGTGCCGACGACGATGCATCTGGGTGTGCAGTGGTGATGGAGGTAGCTCGCAATGTAACACAACGTCAAACTCAGTCAACAATCGTGTTTTGCTGCTTTGGAGGTGAAGAACAAGGACTCGAAGGCTCAAAATACTTTGTTGATCATTTCCCCGACATCGATAGTGTCATGCTGATGCTGCAAGTCGATATGGCAAATGGCTTGGGCATTATAGAAATGGATCCGGATACCTACGGTCGCAGCGCTCCCTGCTGGTTAGTGCAAGCGTCTGTTGAAGAGTTTTACAACCTCGGTTACGAAAATCTTCGCTATCCAACATTCTTCTTCACAATCAACTATGCATCACCTGTTGGCTCCGGCTCCGATCATGAGTCATTTTTGAAGCAAGGAATCCCTGCCATTGATTTTACAACCGATGTCAGTAACCCAATCCATACGCCACGAGACATTTTGGAAAACTTCGACCCACGTGGATTGAAACGTTCCGGCGATCTTGTCCTAAAACTGATTGAACGTTTTGATGCTGGGGTGCCAAGCAGAGAGACAGCACAGTACCTACTTTATCTCGCTAACAAACGAGCATTCTTCATTCCTTATTGGAGTATTTACCTTTTTACCGCTATTACAATCGCTTTAGCAGCATGGGCATTTATAAAGGTGCGGAGACGTCGTGATCCGCCAAAGTCTCCAGATCGTGTTCGATGGTCTGGATTGAAGATGTGGCTCTATGCACTCATCATTGTCAGTTGTGGTTGGTTTTCTTCTGATGTCATCGGGTTGATCAAAGGGGAGCGACATCCATGGTTCACGGCGATTCCATGGTATTATCTGTTAGCCGCTATCGCTTGTCTCATTGGCTGCTGGATATCGTTGAAGCTCAACACGAAACTTCGGCTGTCCCGATGTCCCTATGTCTTCTACAAACGTGCAGCGATTCTCTTGGCTCTTGGACTCCTTCTCTTCGGAGCAATCAATACAAAATTCCTTGTTCCATTTGGAGCCGGACTCTTCCTCGTCAGTCTGGCAACGCTTGTCAAAAATCCATTGGGTAAACTTTTGTGTGTCGCTTTCTCACCATGGATGATACTACGATTGATGTTTTCAGAATGGGATGCTTTGATCTTCAGGACAATAGCGATGAGTTTACGGGCAGAGTTCGGAAGGCAGCTTCTTGGTAACGGCACCATCATTCTTCTATTCAGTATTAGCATCCTGCCGTTGATGTTTGCTCTTGCCTCAGTTATAAGAGATGCGCCCGCACTTCTCTGGATTGTTCGAACTGTGCGTTCTCGTTGGATGGTGATATGTTCACTTGTGGGATGTATTGGACTCGGGATATTTCTTCTCCGACTCCAGACCTATAATTCGTATTGGTACAGAGATGTGCGTGTCGATCAACTCTATGATATGAATAAGGACTCTGCTGATATCACCGTCAGAAGTTCCGAGTATCTCAGAGACTTACACATTACTCATGATGGTACCGATACAGTTATCGATACCAGAACTACAACGATGAAAATACAACCAAACGAGGAGTTTGATGTTCCATGGGTTATTATTGAAAGAAATTTCAAAACGCACCAATCTGGAGATACGACGACTTACGATGTCGAAGTTACTCTCGCGTGCATGGAAAAGCCGTTCCGTGTGATTGCCACCTATTCAGCGGGTAACAAAGAGGTTGCGTCCTTTTCAACGTCATGGCACTATACGACCGATGAGAACATCAACCGGATTGAATGGTTTTCTTTCCCTGATTCAGTCTTAACAATTCCAGTGAAGTTTCAGACAATTGGAACTGACAACGTAGAGGAAAAGATTGAGGTGACGTTTAATAAACTTGCTTATCCGATGGACTTTGAAAGAGAGTTGACGTATGTTATTCCAAGAACGAAATATGTCGCCTCGAATTTATATTCATCTCAACACTAATTCGCAATCTACCATAATGCTACCGTTGGAAGGGGCGGTAACTTCTTTGGTTGCTTCTTACCCCCAACTGGGTTTTTAATTGTTAGTCGGCAAATCAGCGAATTCACGCTCCGCCTGTCGTTGGATCGATGATAGACGAAATCTCCGTCACTCTGTTCGCCGGGAATCCACCTTGGCGTGCATGGTCGCGAACCATCTGCTCATTAGGAGAGATGTACACACAGTAAATCTTATCTCCGGCAACATAACTATGCAGCCACTGGATTTTGGGACCCATTGTGTCGAGGACTCCACACGACTTCTGGGAGATAGCTTTGAGTTCCTGCTGTGTCAGCTTGCTTGCTCCGGGAATCTCGCGTTCGATGATATATTTTGGCATAAGAATACTCCTTTTTATGATTGTTGTTGATTGGAACCATGGTGAATTTGTTAATGTGATACGTCTATGTTTTGAGGAGATACCATCGGATAGAGTGCAATGGGATCTCTCAAAACAATCGAAGGTAAAAAAGATTCTGAACAATTTCAAGTGGTAGCTTTCTTCTTGATGGAAGCTAGACCCCTCGCTGTCCAGCATGATAGTAGATGCAGTGTGCGGTTGTTCTCAGTCTAAGAGCGGGTGCTCATATTGGGGATGTTGGAATTTGCTCTTCCCTAGGCCTTAGAATTTTGATGAGATTATTGATCGTGAGCGGAACCAAAACAACAAATAATGGCATCCAGAGACGACTTTCTATTATTATTCCCACTAGGTAATGAGCAACTATAAAAACCGGTATTATCGATGAAGCGATTTTGAGATACTGCGGATGTGACTTAAACTGATAAATGCCTATTACCATCATTGGTAAGAGAAGAACTGCTAGGCGAAGATTTCCTACAATAGCTCGAGTTGTAAATTCTTCTGAAATGAATGGAATATTGTGAACTAAACCACGTATATAAAACCAATCAAACTCATGCATCCCTATCATAAGCCTTAAACCAAAATAGGAAAGTGAAACTACACTTAGAGAAAGTAACGAACGGAGAATACCCCTATTCGTTAGCTGGTCGTGAAGAATTATCACTATAATAACAAACCAAATCGTTTCTCTGTTTAATGATGCGAGAAATAGAGTGATATAAAGAGTTATGGATTTATTTGTATAGATGAAAGTCAATGCAAGGATGAAGAAGAAGACATTCAGAAGATCCACTGTTTCTATTATTGACGGTCCCTGAAAGTGAGCAAGAGAATGACCGATGAGAACATCCAGCAAAAAAACACAAGCGAGACAATGCACATCCGTAAAGAAATTTCTTAGATAGAGGAAAAATGCTACTTGACACATCATAAGAATTATAGTCTTCAGTGCAAAATCAATCGTTAAGGGATCGAATAATGGAAATACAGAGTGTGCTATATGAACTGTATAAGGAATCAAAACTCTATAAACAAAGGGACCTGGAAACGTTCTGTTTACTACCCCATCAAGATAAGCATAAGACTCCTTTTCGAGATGGACAGCAGGAAATCGTGACTTGAGATGTAATGGTGCACGATCGGCAATACAGAGAAGGATAGCAATACTTGAAAAGAGGATAAGGGGAAAGAGCCATCTTTGGTTAAGGTATTTTGACATATTCATGAGCGATTGGTGTTTACATTACAAAGTATGCTTAATCTGAGGAATTGATGAGAACCTTAGACGCACAATGCCTTGAAAGAAATCGGGCGTTGAGATTTCGATAAAACAAATAACACACAATTAAGTAGATCTAAGGTTCATTACGGCAATTCCCCCTTTCAGCTTTGCCCTACTCTGTTTCTTCACGGTTGTGTTTCGGGAAGATATGTTCCATGAAAGGTAAGAAGTCACCATGGATAAGCCTCGCCGGAACCGAGTGTAGCCTTGCTGCGCCGTAAGAGATGATCGACGCTCCACGAACCCCCTCCAGCCGCGACGAGGTAAAGAAAAATGAAGCAGTATAGCACTGCCAGCTCTCCTCGATTGAGCAGCGGTAAGAGTCCGCGCGATGCATGACTCATAAAGTACGCCACCGCCATCTCACCTGACAGTACAAATGCCACCAATCTGGTGAACAGACCCGCGACCAACAACAGACCGCCGAAAAATTCCAACACAGCCGCCAGTCCTATGAGCGACAGTAAGGCGACCGGTTCGGTCATTTGTCCTGCGGGCACGAGGAAGAGTTTTTGGCTACCATGCTGCATGAAGAGCAAGGCGGTAACAATCCGCAGAATGCTTAGCAACCGTGGTGCCCATTGAGAGAGTATCGATTTCACATCAGCCATAGCGTTCTCCTTTATTTATAATATTGTTTCTTATCTCGGGTATAGCTATGCTTAGAATATACAAGCCACTTCCGTGAAAGTCAAAGCTTTATGCATGAACTCCGGTCTTTGGCTTTTTAGATTTAGATCGAGGTATTCTCCCAATCCGAGGATCTCCTTTCACCACAAGCCCACAGGCTCTAATCACAGAAGCCTCAAAATCCTCAGCCGATTCGGGGATTACCTGCCAGTTCGTTGGACCTCTGCCCAACAATTTTATGGATCGCATGGAAGGAAACTCTTTCCGTAAGCTCTCATGATACGCTCGATCCGTTGCAATCCATATACCGTTATCCGCTCGATGGTCTTTTTTCTTTCGAAGGATAAGCACGATCTTTCCATCGAGATAGAGAGCATAACATCCGAACATTGGTTTTACCACCGGCTCTTTTGGATGGAGGTAATCAAAAACAAATGAAAAGGGAATTGGCTTTTTCTTTTGTGGAGACATGATTCTAAAGATTTGGTCGAAAAATCTGCTGCGACCTCATCCCTACCTGTCATGGGTTGAGGCAAAAATCAAGGGGTTTTCGTCCACGCCCTAACTGGTTTCGAGAGATGGATCGTTGTCAACCGAGCCTCAAATTCTTTAATACAAACAAGACATTCGCCGGGCGCTCGGCAAGTCTGCGTACGTACCACGGAAACCAGTAGCTTCCATAGCTAACGAGGCACCGCACTCGATAGCCTTCGCCTGCCAATCGTTCCTGTTCATCTGATTGAATCCCATAGAGAAGTTGGAACTCATAATCGCCTTTTGTCAGTCCTACCATTTCTGCTTCATCTCGAATTTTTTTAATCAAAACGTTATCGTGAGTTGCGATAGCGGTCGTGACACTATTCCTTTTGATATTTTCTAACAACAATTTAGCCAGTGAAAAATAATTAGCATCAACATCTGCTTTCTTTGGATGAGCAATCGTGCGGGGTTCTAAGTAGGCACCTTTTACTAATCGAATAGCTGGGGAAAGCGGAAGAAGCTCTTTTAAGTCTTCCTTTGTCCGGTAAAGATATGCCTGCAGACACACACCAACATTAGGGTAGCCTGATCGAATTTTTCTATAGATTGTTAACGTGCGATCAACGTATGGGCTTTGTTCCATATCAATCCATACCCAGTTTTTTAGTGCATTGGCATGTTCGACAATCAGCTTGAGATTCTGGAAGCAGAGGTCTTCATCGACATCAAGCCCAAGCTGTGTGAGTTTTACTGAAATATATGCGTCGAGATTTCGCTGTTGGATTTGAGATAGAGCATCAATATAGTGCTCTGCTACACTTCTGGCTTCTGTTTCATCGGAGACGTTTTCCCCAAGATGGGTAAAAATTGCGTTAATCTTTTTTGCTTTCAGGTGTTCAGCCGCCTTTAGCGCATCGGCAAGCTCTTCTCCCGGCATAAATCGGGACACAGAGCGCTTGATGAACATGTAACGAGGCAATGCTTCACGAAGCTTTCGATTCTCCGAAATCCATAACAATGCACCTCGTGCGATACCCATAGATTTTATATTTTATGATGAACAAATTATACACACAATGATCATTCCCAAACTACAGCAACCACTGTACCTGTATCATCACTTGTCGATTTAAGAACACATGTACCGAGGAGCTTGCTTGGTAGAATCAAGCCGTTTTCAAGAATGTACATATTATCACCTGATGTAACTGTTACCTCTATGTCACCTAAAGAAATCCGCTCTCATCGTGCAGCATTGAGATCGTTTCGCAATGCCACCTGTCCTAGCCGTACGAAGTTGATGGACTCGCCTAAAATTCGTGCTGCTTCTTCTGGCGCATGAAAACCAGTTGAGTTTTCCGCCTCAACAAAATCTAGATAAAACTGCGCATTTCGCTGATATTGTTTTGCCTTAGTTAACATATTATCACTGGCTCCAGTCTCCCGTGCACGTTTCAGATCGTGGATAAGGTCGATGAGTGCATCCATGGCAAGGTTACGAAGACGAAAAGTTCGCCCTTGGATTGTTTCCACTCGAGCTTTCAATTCCCCCTCAGACCATTTATGACAAGTTTGGCATGCTCGATTGATATTCAAGAGCGGACTCTGCACATGATGGTCGCTGATTTTCAATGCACCCTCTCGCTTGTACGGCATGTGGCAATCTGCACAAGCGACGCCTGAGCGAGCATGGATGCCCTGATTCCACAACTCAAACTCAGGATGTTGAACTTTTAACACCTCAGCGCCTGTCTCAGCATGAATCCAATCTTTGAATTGTTGCTCATCGTAGTAGGACAGGATGCTATCAACCACCAAGCCTTTGTGCCAGGGGTAGGTCAATCGTTTTTCAGGTCCTTTGAAATAATATTCTACATGACACTGTCCGCAGACATACACACGCATCTCCTGTCTCGTTGCCATGGAATTCACATCATAATTATGAAGACCCTGAGATGCTTTAAGTGAGCGCATTCCTTCGATAAACGCTGGTCGTGTAATGCGAAGCTGCATTGTCTTTGGGTCATGACAATCGATGCAGGCAATGGGATGAGTCACGAGTTTCCTTGCTTCAAAGAACGGCAACTGGTTCATCGTCTCAAATCCTTTTATGAGATCACCATCGCCTGCTCTCATATACGGCACGTAGATCGATGCATGGCAATGGAGACACGTTCCGGGCTGTTTGACTGCAATCTGGCGTTCTGTATATGTTTGATCCTCGAGCATGTAGGCATGTCCACGATCTTCTCGGAAATCTCTAGCAAAAGCATATCCTGCCCATATTATTTTTAACCGCGGATCTTCTTCAAGTCGTGATTGTGCAATTATTGATCGAGGATCAGCTTGTGTTGGAGTTCGTGGAACTGCTTCGCTTCCACCAAACCTTGTGCGAACTTGATCCACTGTCCGTTTGTAGTCATCATACTGCATCGGGAAATTCTTTCCCCAGAGTTCAGCATCTTCAATGGAGTCAGTCAACTCCACGACACGATAGAATGGATTTCGTGATTCTTGCTTGCGCTCCATGATATTGACAAGGAGAGCAACCGCACCAAATGCTGCAAGTCCAGATATTATCCCGATTGTTATGAAAAACCTCAGCGGCCGTTTTCGCTGTTCCTGACGACTTGAATGAGTCGATTGTTCGTTCATAGATACATTACAGATGGTTTAAAAGTGGCCCACTGACTGATGGCAAGGAAGGCACGAAAGCTCACCGATTTCACGGTGAGGTCCCTCGATTGCGATGACAATATCTTGATGGCATTTTCGACACGCTTGTTCCGCTATCTCACGGTTGTGCTCTTTGATTTGTAGAGGCTCATGGAATCGTCCTGTTGTAAAGGCAAATGAGTGCCAGAAACCATTCGATGCTTTTGTCATGTACTTCCCCAAAAAACCATCTGGTGTGTGACAATCATTGCACACCGCAACCGAACGATGACTCGATTTGATCCATGCCGTATAGTGCTCATTCATAATGTGGCAATTGGCGCACGCTGCCGGATCGTTCGTCAGATAGGATCCGCCTTTTGCATAGATGAATGTGTATGAACCAACTCCAATCCCAACACCCGTCAGGACGTTTAACACAATAACAAGCATGCGGTATGACCACATTGTTTACGACTTCTTATTGTAGCCAAACCGTGAGACCAGCAGCAATTGAAAGATTATTACTTCCATACCGATTCGAGGCACCGCTGGGATTTGTTGTAATAAGGAGATATTGCACGCTAAGATTTAAGAGACCATGATTAGTAATAGCATGTTTGACACCAGCCCTTCCTCCCCAGCTCAGTCCATCCCTTTCCGATCCATTGCCTATCGAAGTGTAACCAATTAACCCTTCGATGAAAGGAAAAGCACGACCTTTGGTTATGAAGTTACAGGAAGGCGCGAGTAAAACCATAAGTTGAGTCGTACTACCACCTCCATAGCTGGCAAGCGTGACACCTAACGGATTTACACCCAATTCAAATCCATCAGTAACAAAATATCCGATGAACGGTGATATGGTAAAGAGAGTAATCGCATCACTTGTAACTCCGTTGTATACCGGAGTCACACTTTGATATGAAATACTGCCTCCTAATTCCGTCACTCCTTTTGCAGCAAAGTTTTCGGTTTCTTGACCAATGGAGACCTCAAGTTGAAGCACAAAGCAAAGAATTAGGAAACACCAAAGAGTATTTAACTTTTCGATCATAACAAGCTCCTGTCATACATTTGTGGATTGAAATGAACAAGGTTTACTT
>JACQVI010000100.1 GCA_016209795.1 Ignavibacteriota bacterium | reverse complement strand
TAGAAATCCAGGTCTCCATCTGCGTCAATATCACAGGATGCAATTCCGGTATTATAGCCGTGTTGCTTTACACCAACTTCTCTTGTAGCATCGATGAATCTATCGCCTTCATTTCTATAGTAGACATTCGGACCGATGTT
The DNA here is from genome assembly GCA_016209795.1 of Ignavibacteriota bacterium. Lineage (GTDB taxonomy): Bacteria > Bacteroidota > Ignavibacteria > UBA10030 > SZUA-254 > JACQVI01. The sequence continues at coordinate 25,801 of JACQVI010000100.1, read as the reverse complement.
TGCAACGACAAGATCGAGGTCCCCGTCATTATCAAAATCACCAGCAATTGTTCCATAGGACGCTGCAGAGTCTCGTAATCCCCAGTCATTGGTCGCATCGTGGAATGTTCCTGTGCCATTGTTGAGATAGAGCCGATTGGATGTCACTCTGTTCGTAACAAACAGATCCAGGTCACCATCATTCTCTACGTCAAAGAGAACAGGAGCTTGAGATTTCCAGAAGGGTTCACCAGCAACTCCTGCTGATTCTCCCATCTCGTCAAACTTCCGCCCCTGCTGGTTCAGGTAGAGGTAATTCCGCAGTGACCAATTTGCAACGTAGAGATCGATGAACCCATCTCCGTTGACGTCACCAAAAACAGCACCCTGACCACCACGCTCAGTTCTCAGATTAAAGCTGTCCGTCACTTCGGTAAACTTCCCTGTTCCATTCCCCAGGTACAAACGGTTTGATGAAACATGATTCGTTACAAAGAGGTCGAGATTCCCATCGTTGTTAACATCACCGAAAATGGCAGCGTTGGATTTATCAAGACTGTCCCCAGCTACACCTCGATCTCGCGCCCCTTCGATGAAGTAACCATCTCCATCGTTGATATACATCTCATTGAACATTGAATAGCCGGTTACAAAAAGGTCCTGCGTTGCGTTATTATCAATATCGGCAAATGCGCAGCCAATATCCTGGAGCGTTTGGTTCGCAGGGCGATCTTGTGTCATGGATGAAAGACCCTGAACCCCTCGCCCGTCTGCTTCCTCTGCCATCCATTTGTAGGGATTCTCTACAATCCTCCAATTATTCATGTACAAGCGATTCGGCAAACTGAATGCGACTGTGAAAATATCAAGACGTTCATCACCGTTCACGTCTGCGATAGCAACGCCATATTCATCACGATCTTCCTGACCGATGACATCGAGCTTACCCAATGCATGCGCTTGAAATAATTTCTTCAGTGAAACTTGTGAAAGATTTGTGAACGTGACCAACGGGCTATCGGTACGCGAATAGTGAAGGATGATCCCATTAGCCCCTACCGCCCAACCTTCCTCAGAACTAATCATTGCAATGGACTGAAGGTCGCTCACTGCCGGGATCGATATCGAAGTCCACTTCCCTCCATTGAAGCGCACAATGTCGTTCACTCCTCGTAAAGCCCAGATATCTTGCTTGTTCACCATTGAAAGTGAATGGATCTCGCGGATTATTGTATCAATGCTAACCACTTCCCATTGATAATCTTGGAAGTGGAAGAGCGTATCGCCTAATAGCAGTAACAAGCGTGAGGGGGATTCAAAGGAAAGCGGACGTACCCCATGTGGAAACTCTCGGATCGCTTGCCAGACATTCTTGTGGTAACGGAAGAGTCGATTGCGACCATTGGGGGCATTTGATTCGAAAACGAAATATTCCTCGGGGGCAACGGCAATCGCTTGAGAAATGTCGTTGATTGTGGGAGGAGCGATGAGTTGAAATGTTCTGCCGTCATAGAGAGCAATGGATGAAATCCCACTGATCATCCCGAGACCTCGAGAGGTAAATGAAATCGATATGATAGCATTCTCTCCGATGTAGACCCTACGCCAGTTCTCTCCGTCGAAGTGATACAGTTGGTGCTGATCAAGTTCACCTAGGGAAGCACACCAAATATCAGTTCTTGAGGTAGCATCAAATGCGGCTCGATTTATTTTTCCGGGAAGCGATGGTAAGAATCGTTTCCATCGTTTACCATCATACTCGAAGAGTCCGCTGTCCTCTGAAACGATGAAACCGACTGAGGAAGACAGCATCTTAATACGGTCGAGATTGGCAGTCGTTGGTGATGGGTAGAGTCGCCACTTCAGCTCTTGGCTGCTTGTACTCTGCTCTAACAAAAAAAGCATCAAGCAAATTCTGAACAAGATGTTCACGACACTAAGCATCCTTTACACATAGAAGGCTCGTAAGCAATGAAGGATATTGAACACAATATAACTACTTATTAAAGGATTTGTTTCGGGTAATCTGACCTCATATCAAATCTCAAGCCAATTTAAGGATATAAACGAATAATTTCAAATGACTAACAGCTATTCACCCGTTGAAAGGATACCACTGAGAAAAGTGAACAGACGTTTTTTGAGTTTGTTGCTGGGCTTACTTTCGCCCTTCTCCCACCTCGCGAGTGTAGTAGGATCGATACCCAATTCCTTGGCGAACCTCTTCTGGCTCAGTCCGTGCAATCTGCGGTACAGCTTGATTCGTTGCCCGAGGGTTGTTGGTGCCGCGGCCAAGGGGTTGTAGCCCAAGCACTCCATAATCCTGATATGAATCTAATCGAAGGATTTCGTATATTATTTCCCCAAACGGTATCTTTGCTGACTCCTAACAGTTTGGCAACATCTCTTCGTAAGAGATTAAGGTCGAGCCACCTCTTCCGCAGGTGTTCGCCGACGGTCTGAATGGTTTTTGGGTATGCCTCTGGTAGCGGTTTATGAGCGGAAAGGCTCAGGCGGCAAAAATATCGGGTCCTCTGTTAGATCGAATCGATTTGCACATTGAAGTTCCAGCCGTAAAGTATAAAGAGTTAGCAAGTAAAGATTCTGGTGAACAATCGCACAGGATTCGAGAGCGTGTTGTGCATGCACGAGAAATTCAGATGAAGCGTTTTGCAGGTAGAAAAGGGATGTACTGCAATGCCGATATGCAATCGAAAGACGTTCAAGCGTTTTGCAAATTAGATTCTGCAAGCGAAGAGCTTCTCAAAATGGCAATCACAAAGCTTGGGCTTTCAGCTCGTGCATATGATCGTATTCTCAAAGTTGCCCGTACTATTGCTGACCTCGCTGGCTCTTCTGATATAAAACCAGAACACATCAGCGAGGCAATTCAGTACCGCAGCCTCGATAGGAATTTGTGGCAAGCATAGGACTTTAATTTTCTTGAATTCCATCAAAGAAATTCGTATAATTAGCTTGGTGAAAACAGGGTAAACTGGATTATACTCCCATCTTCTACTCTGAAACTCCAACCCGTTTTCAACAGTTATAATTGATAGACAAGGTACAATTACAAATTGAGGAGAATTACAATGTTTATTACATCATCGATTTATGCAACGATAGTAGCATGTTGTTTGGCGAGTTCTTTCGCATTTGCGGGCAATATTAAAGGCAAAGTTGACTTTAAAGGGACAAAACCGAATCCTACTGAAATTAAAATGATTGCTGATCCAAATTGCATAAAAATTCACGCCGGGAAAAAGGTTACATCTGATCAAGTCGTAGTCAACACGAATAACACTCTCCGCCATGTCTTCGTGTACGTCAAGAAGGGACTCGAGGGCAAAAAATTCCCGAAGCCAACTCAAAAGGTCACTATTGACCAGCAGGGATGCACGTATCATCCACATCTCTTCGGGATGATGGCAAGTCAACCATTAGAAATCATCAACAGTGATCCAACGATGCACAATATTCACGCACTTCCCAAGAACAGCAAGCAATTTAACATCGCCCAACCCAGAAAAGGTATGAAAAGGGTTCAAACATTTGACAAGCCAGAAGTTATGGTCAAGATCAAATGTGATGTCCATCCCTGGATGGCTGCGTATGTCGGTGTTCTCGATCATCCTTTCTATGCCGTGACTGATGACCAAGGAAATTATGAGATTAAAAATCTTCCTGCAGGTGACTATGAAATCGAGGCATGGCATGAAAAATATGGATCACAAACAATGAAGGTCTCAGTCGGTGCAGCAGATACGAAAACAGTTGATTTCTCTTCCGACAAGTTTGTTGCCTCGAAATAATAAACTATCTTTTACAATACATTCACCCACCATTGACTATGAGGTGCTATGAAAACCAACCAACCTAATCACGCAGTCGAAACAGTAGCCGCACCGCACGTTGGGGTTGTTCATGTTCATGAAGAGCTCCCATTCTGGCGAAGATATATTTTCTCAACCGATCATAAGGTTATCGGTCTCCAGTATGGCTTCACGGCATTGCTGTTCCTGCTCTTTGGATACATCATGATGATGATGATGCGATGGCAGCTTGCATATCCCGATACTGAATTTCCAAAATACTACTTCGTATTACCAATTGCAGCAATTGGCGCGATAATCATTTTGATGTCAGGTATTAAGCCGTCGATTAATACGCTGATAGGAATCTTACTGTTAGGCTTAGCCGCTCTGATCAATTACATTGCATCTGGCGAAGAACGAATGCCCGACGGAATTATGCTACCTGAGTTTTACAATCAGCTCGGTGCAATGCACGGGACGATCATGGTGTTTCTTGGAATTGTTCCTTTAGCTGTTGGTGCTTTCGGAAATTACGTGTTGCCATTACAAATCGGTGCTCCTGATATGGCGTTTCCTAAGATCAACATGGCAAGCTACTGGGCTTATTTCGTGGGCGGTGTTATCATGCTTGTCAGCTTTTTTGTTCCCGGAGGCGCCGCAAACTCAGGCTGGACCTCATATCCTCCGCTCGCAGACATCGCAACGACGGGACAGACTCTCTGGCTGTTTGGAATGGTTTTTTTGATCACTTCCTCACTTCTGGGATCGATCAATTTCATTGTTACCGTTCTGCAATTGCGTGCTAAAGGACTTACCTTTTTCCGGCTGCCATTTTTTGTATGGGCGCAGTTTGTAACAGCGTTCTTACTACTTCTGGCTTTTCCACCACTTGAGGCTGCAGCAGTGCTTCAGCTTATGGATCGGTTGGCTGGAACAAGTTTCTATCTGCCATCGGGCTTGATCGTTAGTGGACAGGTTTTGCCGAACACCGGAGGTGGAAGTCCACTTCTCTGGCAACATCTCTTTTGGTTCCTTGCTCATCCAGAAGTCTATGTGTTAATTCTTCCGGGAATGGGCATTGTTGCGGAAGTCATCGCAAACAACGCACGTAAACCACTGTGGGGATACAAATCAATGGTGTATTCGCTTATCTTCCTCGGCTTCATGTCATTTATCGTTTGGGCACATCATATGTTCCTGACAGGTATGGGAACCGCTATCAGCGCTTTCTTCCAGACGACAACGATGATCATCTCAATCCCTTCAGTCATTATACTTTCGTGCCTGTTCATCTCACTCTATGGCGGCTCAATACGATTCAATAGTCCGATGCTCTTTGCATTAGGATTTCTACCTATGTTTGGGATCGGTGGGTTAACGGGATTGCCTCTTGGCCTTGCAACGTCCGACATTCATCTGCACGATACGTACTACGTCATTGGACACTTCCATTATGTTGTTGCGCCGGGAACAATCTTTGCACTGTTTGCCGGCATTTATTATTGGTTTCCAAAAGTAACCGGAAGAACGTTGAATGAAACTCTTGGTAAGATTCACTTCTGGGGTTCGTTCGTCTGCATGAACTTCATCTTCTTCCCAATGTTGATTCAAGGACTTGCGGGAGTCTCGCGAAGGTTATCCGATGGAGGGCAGCAATATTCACATGCTCAAGGTGTGTTTCAGTTGAATGAAGTCATGTCGGTTGCAGCATGGGTTATGGCGATCTTCCAGATTTTTTTCATCATCAACCTCTTCATCAGCATCAAGAAGGGGAAAAAAGCGTCTGAGAATCACTGGGAAGCCACAACGCTCGAATGGGCTGCAGCACCGACACCGCCAATTGCTCATGGCAACTTTGGTATAGTACCAGAAGTGCATCGTGGACCATACGAATACAGTCTACCTGGCAACGCAAAAGATTATTCACCTCAGAATGAACTTGTAAAGGAATAATCAACGATGGAAATACCCTATGTTGTTACTGCACGACCCGAAACAGGAATCTTTAACGCAAAAGCGGGGATATGGCTATTCCTTGCCTCCGAGGTCATGTTGTTTGGGGCTCTGTTCACCACATACATTTTACTTCGTATTGGTGCACCAACATGGCCCCATGGCGAGCTTGATGTTGCACTCGCTACGGTCAATACCGCCGTTCTTATCACTTCAAGTATCACCATGGTGATGGCATGGGCTTCATGCCTCACGAAAGATTTTAAAAAATTTAGACTGTATCTTGGACTTACAATTCTGCTCGGTGCAACGTTCATGGTAATAAAGTATTTTGAATACAGTCACCATTTCCATATTGGAGATATTCCAAGTAAGAACACCTTCTATGCAATTTATTTTACTTTGACGGGCTTGCATGGTCTGCACGTTCTCGGTGGAATGATTGTCAATTCTTATTTCTGGGGACCGGGGAGTAAGATGTGGAAATCTGAGCCTGTACGATTCACTAACAGGATTGAAGTAGCGGGTCTTTACTGGCATTTTGTTGACCTTGTCTGGATATTTTTATTCCCAACATTGTACTTACTGTAGGAGATTCTATGGATTTTACGGATATTCACGAAATCAAGAAACACGTCAGAGTATACGTTACTGTCTTCGTAGCACTCTTAGCGTTAACAATGATAACAGTCGCTATAGCACAACTTCATTTGAGTGTTCCAGCAGCCGTAGCTGTTGCGATTTTCATCGCTACAATCAAAGGATCACTCGTAGCAGGATATTTCATGCATCTTGTTTCAGAAAAAAAAGTTATTTACGCTGCACTTATTCTCACAGTCGTGTTCTTTGCAGCTTTGATGTGGCTTCCTATTTTTTCTCAGTCCGATACTATAGTGTACAAGAATGTCCCTTAAAGCGTTTCATATATTTTTCATCATCCTGTCGATATTGTTGCTCTTTGGTTTCGCCGCCTGGCTGGTACAATCATTCTTCGGCAAGAACGATAGTTTGATGCTGGTCGCAGCTTTACTCTCATGTGCAGCGGGAATCTCTCTGATTGTATATGCAATCAGATTCCTGAGGAAATTGAAACACATACGGTACTTATGAGATTCACCGGATTTCTTATCACTCTGCTGACGCTGAATTCTGTCTTGTTACAAGCAGTTTCAGCATGCCCTGTGTGTTATGGTGTTCAAGATTCACCCATGACTGCAGGCATGAATGCAGCAATACTTGTTATGCTTGGAATAACAGGCTTTGTCCTGGCGATTATTGTTGTTTTCTTTTTGTGGATGTGGAGAAGGAATAGACGACGCCGTGAACAGATATCTGATGACATCTATGTAAACGAAAAGGGTCAGCTTCAAACGAAAAATGAAAAAGGAGTTATTGAATGGAACAATTCTTAGGGTTACCTCCCGATGGTTCAGCATATGGATATGAAATTGATAATCTCATTGTAATTATCCACTGGCTGATGTTTGCCCTCTTTGTCGGATGGGGAACTTTCTATATCTATACACTCATCCGCTTCAGAAAATCCAGGCAGCCAAAAGCAACTTATGCCGGTGTAAAAAGCCACTTCTCAAACTATGTTGAAGTTGGCGTGCTGATTGCTGAAATCGTCTTACTGTTTGCCTTTTCTATCCCACTCTGGTCTAAACGAGTGGAAGCGTTTCCGACGGAACATGAGTCAACAATCGTGCGCGTAGTAGCTGAACAGTTTGCGTGGAATATTCACTATCCGGGACCTGATGGCATATTCGGAAAGACATCACTCAATCTCGTCGATCCCGATAACCCCTTAGGATTAGATCGCTCCGATCCAGATGCAAAGGATGATATTTTCACAATCAATCAACTGAATCTCCCCGTCAATAAATCAGTTATCATTCATCTTACAAGCAAAGATGTCATTCACGGCTTCAACGTCCCTACGTATCGCGTGAAGCAGGATGCTATCCCGGGGACGAGTATTCCTCTTTGGTTCACTCCTGTGAAAACAACAGATCAAATTCGGGAAGAACTGCGACAGCCGTTTTCCATTGCTCAAGCTATGCGCCAAGTTCAGATGATTCGACTCCCCGAAGTAGAGCACATCACGGTTGGTAAAGGTGAAGAACTTAAAGAGTATGTCTTAATGCAAGATTGTTCTGACAATTCTGGCAACACCGTGCTCTCCAAAGGCGAGCGCTTGTCAAAAGAAAACGTTGCAATCCTGAATGAGGCTGGGGTTACTGAGGTTTCCGTCAGACCGCATGAAACCTTTGACAGATATATTGCAATGGAGGAATATAAAGATACTGCTGGCAATATTCTCGTTGCAAGGAATGAGGTATTACTCGATGAACAAGTAACCAAACTCGTCGAGGCTGGCATGAAGGAAGTATCTGTCCGACCAATTTCCAGCGTCGATTCCTACGTTGCGATGGAAACCTACAACGATCACTCAGGCTCACCGATCGTTTCGAAGGGCGAATTCATGTCGGAAGAGATCATCACCAGACTGAGTGAAGCAAACATCGGCGAAGTGATCATCGCTCCATCGACGCCGACAGAGATCGCGTGCGCACAATTATGTGGTCTTGGACATTTCCGCATGAGAGGTTACGTGACTGTTCAAACTCAGGAGGACTTCCAGAAATGGATGGATGAACAAGTGGCAAGTGTGATGGAACAAACACAGTCTGAGCAACCCACTAAAGCAAATACTCAACAAGCTACTCCAGAGCAAGCAATTCAGGAACAAAATAATTGAACAGCAATATCTACCTTCACCGATTTGCGCTTTTCACAACAGTCTGTACGTTCTTGCTCATCATTGCTGGAGGATTGGTTACCAGCACGCAATCCGGCTTGGCTGTTCCTGATTGGCCCCAAACGTACGGTCATTTCATGTTTGCGTTTCCGCTCGATCAGATGGTTGGTGGGATATTCTATGAGCATACTCATCGCATGATCGCCTCGTTTGTTGGGCTTCTTACTGTGATTCTTGCTGTCTGGCTCTGGAAGCGTGATGATCGACGATGGATGCATGTTCTTGGCTTCATTGCTTTTGGATCTGTCGTTACACAAGGAATTCTCGGAGGATTAACAGTGTTATTCTTGTTGCCTACGGCGATCTCAGTCAGTCATGCGACACTTGCGCAGACTTTTTTTGCAATTGTAGCATCAATCGCTCTGTTTACCTCTCCGTGGTGGAAATTGCAACAGCCCACGCTAAATCATGAAGGAAAAAGAATTTCGTTGTTTCACCTGTCAATTATAACCACAGTTGTAGTCTATGTCCAACTTATCCTCGGTGCACTGATGCGTCATACGCAATCAGGATTGGTTGTTCCGGATTTTCCGCTTGCCTATGGACAGTTGTTCCCATCGTTGTCTCCAGAAGCTTTGTCGCAGTACAACAATCAGCTCATAAACGCTGATATTCTCTTAGCTGCTGATGGTCCAATCACCACAAATCAAATCGTCATTCACATGCTGCATCGTATCTGGGCGATTGTTGTTGCTATCATGATAGTTTGGACGTCAGTCCGATTATTCAAAGTTTCATCAAAACGAATCTCCAGATTTTCTTACATTTTCCTTGGACTCTTAATCATCCAGATAGCTCTCGGCGCTCTCACTGTGCTTTCAGTGAAAGCTATTATTGCCACAACAGCACATGTTGTTATTGGTGCTTTGCTCTTGATAACATGTGTGGTAACATCGCTTCATGCTATTAAGCTTTATGGAGTACGCTTTGCTCAAAAAACAGTATCATTTTCAGTTCGAGAGGTCACAGTATGAACAGCGCAGCGAAAACCCTTGAACACCCAGTTGTTCATACTCGTCCTGCCGTTCTAGATTATCTGGAGCTCATGAAACCCGAGTTGACATCGCTGTCTGTACTTACAGCTCTTTGTGGATTCTACCTTGCTACAAAAGGAGGTTTTAATTATTGGCTTTTCTTTCATACTGCAGTTGGAACACTCTGTGTTGGCGGTGCTGCCGGTGCACTGAATCAATACATCGAGCGAAATTATGACGCTCTGATGAAGCGGACGGAACGTAGACCACTTCCTTCAGGCCGTCTTCATCCTCGTGCCGTTCTTCTTTTTGGAACGCTCCTATCTATCGTTGGGATGTTTCAACTAAGATTTCTTGTCAATCCGCTGACAGGCTTTCTTGCGTTCATTACTTTTACAACGTATCTCTTTCTGTACACACCGCTAAAGCGAATGACACCACTTTCCACATTAGTCGGCGGTTTCCCAGGGGCATTGCCACCAGTGATTGGCTGGACAGCCGTGCGAAACGAACTTAGTATCGAAGCATTGATTCTATTTGCAATTTTGTTCTGCTGGCAAATGCCTCATTTTTTTTCATTAGCATGGATGTACAGAAAAGATTACGCTCGAGCTGGATTTAAAGTTCTACCTGTTCTAGATGAAAATGGAACAAGGACAAGTCGACAAATTCTGTTTTTCTGTACTGCACTTATCCCAGCAAGTCTCGCTCTTCATTACGTGGGCACAACAGGTCTCCTTTCCGCTGCCATAGCATTGACGTTAGGAGTTGCTTTCCTTCTGTCTGGTATTGCGCTATGGAGGTGTGCTGGCAGACGGGGACCGGAAGCTCTTGGAAAAATCAACTTCTATGCACGACGGTTATTTTTCGCCTCACTGCTCTATCTTCCGACGCTGCTGATTCTGATGAGCTTGGATAAAATGTAAGCAGATATCATGCGTGAAGTAGTCATAATTGATAAGCTTACTCATTCCTATCCTCCCTCTCGCCGACAATATAAGCCTCGCATAGCACTCAACAACATTACATTTACAATTCAGCATAGTGAGGTTTTTTGCCTGCTCGGTCCAAACGGGAGTGGCAAGAGCACGCTCTTTCGCATTCTCTCAACCCTGTTGAGACCAACTTCCGGAATTATCAAGATTTTCGATCTCGATCTTATACACCAGACTGATAACATTCGCCACATCATAGGCGTTGTCTTCCAAAATCCAAGTGTAGACAAAAAGCTGACAGTGCGAGAGAATCTGGTGCATCAAGGGCACCTATACAATCTTTCCGGGAATTTGCTAAATGATCGCATCCTTGAAATGCTCACCAAAGTTAAATTGCTTGATCGAGCTGACGATGTGGTTGAAAAACTTTCAGGTGGTCTGCAGCGTCGCGTCGAGCTCGCCAAAGCAATGCTGAACAAGCCTCGTTTGTTAATTCTTGACGAGCCGAGTACAGGACTTGATCCCGGAGCTCGCCGAGACTTCGACAATCACTTACAGGAACTCAGAACTGTCGATAGCGTAACCGTACTTCTCACCTCACATATTCTGGAAGAAGCCGAGCGATGCGATCGCATTGCTATACTCGATCAAGGCAACGTTGTGGCGCTTGGGTCACCACAAAAGCTTAAAGAAGAACTTGGTGGAGACATTATCTCAATCACCTCGAAAGACCCTGAAACATTGAGTCTCTCAATGAAAAAATATTTCCATTCTGCCCCTCACATTATCGATGGCATCATTCGCATCGAGCGACAGAATGGACATGAGTTTATCCCTGAGCTCGTTCAAGCGTTTCCAGGCCAAATCGATACAGTTACTCTCTCAAAGCCAACCTTGGAAGACGTCTTCATCCAAAAGACCGGTCACAGGTTTTGGGAGAATGGCAAGTGAATTACTCGACTCAACTCTTAAGGTTTTCACTTGCTGTACTTACACTTTGTCGTCGTGAGCTTGTACGATTTTATCGCCAGCGGAGTCGTATCATTGGAGTTATTGCTTCTCCTCTGGTTTTCTGGTTTTTGATCGGATCAGGGCTAGGAGGATCGTTTCGACATCCAAGCGCACCACCAGATGTAAATTACCTCGAGTATTTTTTCCCTGGCACTATCGTGCTGATCATGCTGTTCACATCAATTTTTTCCACCATCTCCATCATCGAAGATCGCAGAGAAGGATTTCTTCAGTCGGTGATTGTTGCTCCAATACCGCGATCGAGCATAGCGCTCGGGAAAATATCTGGTGGGACATTACTTGCCCTCATCCAAGCTCTCATTCTTCTTGGGCTGGCACCATTTATTGGAATTTCACTGAGCATCACATCAGTTCTGCTTGCCACGGTGTCCCTTTTTCTGATTGCCTTTGGTCTGACAGGGCTTGGTTTTTGCATTGCCTGGCAGATGGATTCAACCCAAGGATTCCACGCAATAATGAATCTTTTTCTTATTCCCTTATGGCTTCTCTCAGGTGCGCTCTTCCCAGCGTCAGGTGCGGCAGGATGGATTGCGACGATCATGAAACTCAATCCTCTTACATACAGCGTCGCCGCCGTTCGGCAGTCGCTTTACTTGCATGGACACATTGTCGTACAGGAACTCTTACCGCTTCCAGTCTCGTTGATGATAACGACAACATTTGCACTACTAATGTTTCTTGTCTCCACGGCTGTTGTAAAGCACGGGAAGACGCTCTAAGATGATAAGCAAAAAAAGGATTACACTTCTTGCCATCTTCGGTCTACCGCTGTTAACGGCTCTTACTTTCACGGGTTATCTGTTTTATTCAACGCTCAAGAAGGAAAAGTCTACCCTACTAGAAATTGGCGTCGTTCCTGAATTTTCATTCATCACGCAAGACGGTCTTTCATTCTCTCGGAATGACTTACTAGGGAAGATCACAATTGTTGATTTCATCTTCACAAGCTGTGCCGGCATATGCCCCATGATGAGCACAAAAATGGCTAAGCTTCAACAGGAGGTCTTGGGCTTCCCTCTTATTCAGTTTCTCTCGATCTCTGTCGATCCCGAGACAGACACTCCCGAAGTCCTTTCCACGTATGCACGGGGATATGGTGCTATCAAAGGGAAATGGACGTTCTTAACTGGTAACAAAAATGAAATCTACACATTGACAAGGGAGGGATTTCACCTCGGACTTGACATAGAAGGTGAAGATGCAATCATCCACAGTCAAAAATTTGTGCTCGTTGACGATCAGGGAATGATTCGGGGATACTTCGATAGTGAAATTGATAATGACATAAAAAAGCTTGTACGAGAAGCAAGAATACTTGTGAAGGAAATCAGCTCGTGATTGATGCTCTGCCTACAGTCAACGCCATCCTGAATTCAACGAGTGCCATTCTGCTCGCAACAGGACATCGATTCATCAAGAGAGGCAATGTTCAGGTTCACCGAAGATTTATGATTGCCACGTTTATCGTGTCCATACTTTTCCTGATCTCGTACCTGACCTATCACTACCATCATGGCACAACACGGTTCAGAGGTGAAGGATTTATTCGACCGGTGTATTTTACGATCTTAACTTCCCATACCATCTTAGCAGCCTCTATTGTGCCGCTCGCTATTATCACACTGCGGAGGGGTTTGAAGATGGCTGTTGACAGACACAAAAAAATTGCCCGGTGGACATACCCTATTTGGCTCTATGTTTCTATTACAGGAGTGATCGTCTATTTGATGCTGTACCATCTTTATCCATCAGCGTAGTCTTTCTTGATCTGGCATGAAAAAAGTTGTAAACTTACACAGAGAAACAAACTAAAAATTGTGAGAAGCTATAAGAGAAATAAACGCATCTACGTACTTTTTTACAGTCGTTATATGCAATGCCCCACAATCCACAATTGACCAACAGGTTCTAACTGCAAGAAACTTCGATTCTAGTCATAAAATAAAAAGAGAAATATCTGTGGATAAATCATATATTGAAACGATGTACAAAGAACTTCTTTCTTCTTGGAACAAACAGGATGCAAAGAAAATGGCTTCACTTTTTGCTGAGGATGGCAGTGTTGTCGGATTTAATGGAAGCCAGATGAATGGCAGAGCGCAAATAGAATCAGAGATTGGGCAAATATTTTCTCATCATCAAACGGCTTCTTTTGTCGGAAAAACAAGAGAGATTCGCTTTTTAAGTAAAGATACTGCCTTACTGCGAGCAGTTGCAGGCACGGTCACCATAGTTCGCCCAAGCAAGTTGTTTGCCGCAGTAGTGACATTTCCCCAGGTTCTTTTCAAACACCGACTCTATTTTTTGCTCATCAAACGCCATTCTCAAAAGTTTTAGTAGAAACGCCGTGGTTACTTGCCTCTCTTGTTGTACTTCGGCTCCGTCCTTGCAATAATTCTTGATTCGGTCTTCTCCGCGTCGTCGATGCTCGACTTTTGCTCAATCTGCACCTTGGCACCGGGAATCTTTCCAGCGTCAATATGTTCTTCCAGGCGATCCTGTACACGACCTCGCTTAGCCACCCCTGCGTAGTTTGTTTTGCCTCCTTCCGTTTGGATGCGATAGACGACGGGTTTGTCCTCTGGAAGTTTACCGATTCCAGTTTTTGTGAGAGGTACTGTTTTCTTTGCCATTGCTTACTCCTTTCTTTGTTAGTTATTTAGAAACGGGGGTTGTTTCAAAAATGCAATAAGGTTTCCACCTGTAAAATTCTGATTATTCATTCCTCTTTTTTCCCATAGCTCGATAATCTCTCGCTCAGCTGGATTGGGTGCTCTGCCACCTACTCCACTTGGACAATCAGGAGTTGTTAGAAGCATATTTCGCTCTGCATCGTTGATCTTTAGATGAACGCAGATAGCTAAACCATCTTTCTTTGCGTCCTGCAATTTGACGATTGATCCAACTTTCGTCAATATCACTCTTCATTCGGATTTCGAGAGTGTCACTTCCTATCGTTAATTTAATCATTTCGGGTTCTCCTTTTCTAGGATTTCCTGTCATTGGGATGTGGGTCGGATCCAAATATTAGAGTTATGAGCAAACTGGATCACCAGCGCCTGTTTATTTCTTCAGCTGAAAAGTTAACTTCCATTTCTTCTTCAATACCAAAGTTACTTGTTGCAGAACATATCTATGACTCTACCTCCCTCATTTTGAAATCGTATTGACGCTTTTTCCACCAGCTTCCTGAGTTTGCTCGGGTCTATTTCGTCTAGGCTCAAGTCCAGATCGTCAGTAAGTTCAATATCGATTCTTACGTAGTTGAAATTGTTCTGTTCAACCTTGTCGATCCCCCTTTGTAACAGACTGATAAGATTATTTGTGTGTTGCGACTGACTTTGCATGAAGAGATCGATCAATCTTTTTCTCTTCAAGTTCATCCAGTACAAAAGACCCCACCTTTTGCGTTCGTTAGCATCTGTATACTTGCGTGAGCCGGTTCCAAGTGAAAGTATTTGAATTTCATTCAATGACTTTCCAAATGCTTTCTGTGCTTCGATGATTGCAAGTAAAGTAGGATTGTTAGCAAAAACGCCTCCGTCTATCTTGTTCGAGAAATCTTCAACTCTAGTTGAATCAATTTTCGTGTATGATGAAGTCACTGGATCGAAAAATGTTGGTGCAGCGGATGTCGCCATAGCTGCTAGGTAGGCAGGTATATGATAATCTCTTGTGAAGCGCGGGTGATACTTTGACTTCAGAACTGAAGGTTTGCCTTCAAAAAGGTCATAAATTGGAATGCACACGGCGGTTTTGCAATCAATCAGTCTGGGATCGTTACCTCCGTTATGCTTCTTGAAGGCATTGCGAATGTTATCTTCAAGTCCTTTTCTGACATGAGCGGACAAGAAAAGGCGCTTAAGCCAAGCTCTTCGATTACCAAATATCTCTGCTGCTTTGCCTATATATAAATCAAGAATTTCCTGTGCCGGAATGCCAAGTGCTAGTGAGATAGCGATGATGCCACCTGTTGATGTACCGGCAATGAGATTGAAATGTTGGAAGATTTGTGTTTTGGGATTGCGTCGCCTTATAAGTTCTTCCTCTATCGCAGCAATGAATTTTGCGGGGAAGACACCCCGGCTACCGCCGCCATCGATGGATAGTATGTTGAACGAGCCTGGCATTAGGTAGTTAGCGCTGGATTCTCACGCTGGACTGTCCGTTTCATTAGCCTGGTTTATTTTTTCACCTTCAATTTGAGGCTGAGTACCGCCGCCGTTCCATTTCCCCGTGACAACCCATACCTCGTAATGGTAGAGCCACTCGCACGCCCATGGTATAATGGTGTGAACGTACCACATCCCGACGTGCCATTCTCCCTTGGAAGCAGTAAACAGACAAAGTCTCTGTTCAGGAGTCGAAAACACATGCGGTAATGCGGTAGCTCCTCTTGTTAACTCAAGTTTCGGTTCAAGCACGTAGAATTTTATTCCATTATTCCGAACATACTCCAGTTTAACTTTATAGCTGCTGCTTACCGGTGATGGTGTGATCGTGTGAATCCAAGTTAATCGTTCCTCCCGCGTCCGCGTTATTTGCGAATCCGGGAAATATGACTTCAAAGCACCTTCTTGGTAAATGAGGGATATTCTATTCATCATTACCGTGGAAAGTATGGTTCTTGACAGGAGCTCTTCCAACGCTTCCCAACGTACCAGTTCCAGCAGACATTTTAAGAAGTCCACTTTCCCTGCTGTGTCTTTGGGCATTTGCTATCTCATCCAACGATTCATTTACGTACCGTTCGCCGATAACAGGCTGCAGGCTCTTCGCGAGGACTGGGAGTCCCCTCATTTCTGTGAAACTCAAGAAATATTTTCTTGCAGCCTCAAGCCATTGGAAAAAGTTAATAGCCTTTTCCCGATTCTCATTCCACTTATCTGCAAAGTTCTCGCCCTCGTGCCCGTTCCGTCGAGGGTTTACTGGATTCTCAATAACATAAAGTCCACCCTCTGTTCTGATGAATCGTGCATCGTTCATCTTCGAAAGGATCCCCGATAATGCATCGTATAGGTGTTCTTCGTTATTATAGGCAAGGGCCGCAAGTGTGGTGATTATGATTGAAGCAGGTTTGTTTTCATCATCCCCGAACATCCAGTCCCGATGACGTTTCAGCAATTGAATAGAACGCTGAAGGGGCGTTTTTATCTTGTGGGCGGGCACTTTGTCTAACTGGAGAGCTTTGCGCATCGCAGCTTCTATGACAATGTAGCGAGTTTTCATACGGTCTGTAAACCAAAGCGCGTAACCTTCGGGATTACTTTTCGGCCAATCATTTCCATTGTTCCATGTTTTCTTATCGGTGATGCAAACGGCGTGTTTGGCAATATCTTCTGGAACTCCAAGTGCCAGTAGCCATTCATAATCATCCGAGATAGCAGGCACAATGTCCATGTGGAATCCTGTTCCATCAGCATACTCCACCGTCCAGCAACGTCGTTTCTCTTTTCCAAGCATGTTTTTGTAACGGCTTTTCTCATCTTTCAACCTATCACCGACCAAATTTTTCAACTCTTTCTGTGTAATGTAAAGTTTGGAGAGTTTCTGTAATTTAAATGTAAAATCCAGGTCGAATTCATCGTCTCGGTCCCACGGCTTAATGACTGTGCCAAAACGGAATGAACCCTGGGGTCGTATTTCGGGTTCGAATTTCGCCAATGGAGATTCCTCGCCGCCAAGCCATTCACCGACAGCTTTATATCGCTCGGTTGCGGCTTCAAATTGCGCGTCAGAGATATCGAGTTTCTCGATGCTTTTCTCTAGTAGCTCCCCAAACTGAGTCTTCGCCTCAAGTGTTAGCATGTTTTACTCCTTCTGTGGTTCATTAATGATTTGTTGAAAACTTAACTCGTGAAAGTTTTATCATATGGAAAAATGAGATCTATCGATTATTGCTTTTTAAATCTTGTACATCTCCTTTAGTGAACAAGGTGAACGACAAACCAAAAAAAATTTACAGTTGCAAAGTGTAGGTGTACTCAATACCTCCACTATCATGTGCACCAGCTGATCTATGAACGACGCACATTTCGTGCAGGTTCGCAAGTCGGTTATTCAATGCAGACAATTCGACTTCTTCTTTCAGTTTCTTCTTTATTTCTGTAGCACGTGCCTCTTTCATCTGCACAAGTACTTTGACCGTTTCGGAAAGTTGTTCAGAGAACTTACCTATCAGATTCCACTCACCGTCTTCGTCTGTTATCAAAGTAAATTTCTTATGTTCCTTGAAAGAGAGATGCATGTTTTCTTTTACATGTTGCTTCACATTCGCGAACAAGATCTGTGGTCTTTCGACTTCTGTTCCGATCAATCCCACAAGATTTACAAAAGCTTCACGTGCATAGGATGTATCGGTGACCTCGATACCCTGAAGGTCTACCCTAAGTAACTTAGTTTCTTTCTCCTTTTTTACTTCGGCTAGGATACGAGTCCTTAGTTCAATACCCTTTTCGCCGAACCAGAGTCTTGTCTGACCTGTGAGGTCTTTGACGATAAGTTTCAATTAAAAAGACTCGTTCAACTTGTTCACTGAATAAGATAAACAGTTCCCTTGCCAAAGTCAAGTAGAAAAAGCCATCATCGGGAAGTTCACAAATATTTGTGTGCCCCTCAAGAATTGTGCAGAAGATGAGAACTTCTTCTTGTGCTGAAAGGAAAAAAAGGCATATCCTCCGTTTGATCTGATATAGAGTTTTGCACTGTGCTTTGCAGATAATTGCAGACAACGACTGAGGCCCTCCCCCCTATCCGCTCTCCTTCCAAACCGAGAGACCCCTTTCTTAACGGATTCTACAATTGCTGCTTCGTCTGTCAGTTCCTTTTCCTTAAACTCTTCTGCTGTTCGAATTGTCTCTGGAATTCCTATACCTGAGTCCGCAATCACAAGCTGAACATTGCGCAGGTGGGGATATGCCTGAATGGAAATTAGCCCATGCCGCTTTGCTTCACTATGAACAAAAATGTTCTGCAGCATTTCGGACACCATTGTGCAAATATCCAGGACTTGGGACTGCGAATAGTCTGTGTTCCGCTTTATAGCTGATTCAACAAGATCAATTTTATTGATTGCATCTTTTTCGCTTTTGATTTCGGTGACTTCCAGGATTGCGTTGTTTGATCCACGACTTACTCTGCGCAGAGGCTTATATGGATAGTATTTGATCTCATCAGGTAGGCAGTCAAAAAAGCCTAGTCTCGCAAGAATAAACATGCAAGCACATTCTTTCCCGGACTTATTGAATTTAAAGACGACTTTTCTGTTCTGTTTATGGATCAGATCTTCACACAGTAGAATAAACAGGATCATTGCAAAAGAGGAAACAAAAGTTGTTTTTGAAAAATCAAATTGGACAGTTTTTTCGCCAAGCACTCCAGGGGTCTGCTTTAGAATAATATCAAATTCGTCTTCGGTGAGATTTTTTGGTATCGGAATGACTTTCATTCAAAGTAGATTAGTTACTAGCGCTTCTCACAACTCCTGTTAAACGCCTTTCTTAAAACCGATGACAACACCGCTTCAAGCTCCCGCGATTACCGTTAAGAAGTTGTCTGAGTTTACCACCAGAACATTGCCGAAACTGGGCGGCAGTTTGTAGACGTCGATCCCATACTCAAGATATTTCTTCAACCTTATGAACGACTTTCGATTCTTTTCGGTCAATGGAATAACCACCGATACCGCCAAGAATAGATACATTAGCAATATCGCCCAACCTATGTTTTGTAGTTCCAGAGTATTCTAACTCTATTGCCATGAACCAGCGAGGGTTTTTGTTTTTCGCCTCTAAGAATTTCTCTGTGCCACCAACTGCGGTTTCTGAAGCATCGACAAGCGCCGCAACAAGTGCCCGATGTTGGTGCATTGTCTGCCCTATTCGCTCTAAATTGCTTTCGACCTCTCCGTCCATATTGAATGGACCAATTGCCATGTCTATCTTGGGACAGTACAAAGCTCTCGTGTAAGTATCTCTTGAGCCCTTTGCGACGTTCCATTCTGGTTTCACATTCTCTCCGCCGAAGAGACGCACCAAATGTAGTTCAATTAGTGTTCTATATTCTTGCGGCTTCACAGTTCCCCCTTAAACGCCTTATCCAGCACCGACGGCAGCAGCGCATCCAACTCCTTCTGCGTCTCGGCTTGCAAATGCTTTAAGGCATCGACTTTGGATTGTAGGCTATCTAAGTACGCAATGATGCGGCGCTGCTCTTCGACAGGCGGAAAGGGGAATTTCATGCTCTCAATGTCGGATGGACTTATGTTCGGCTGAGCTCCACCATAAGCGGTTTCAAAAACCCTCTTTTGAACTGCACGAGCCAACCAATAAATATACTTCGGATCATTTTCGTCGTGATCCTTCACGCGAAATCTTCCGACTCTCTGATTGAGCAACCAGTTCTCACAGATGTTTGGTACGATTCCGAGTTTACCGGTGGTTGCACCGGTCAGAGCAATAAGTATGTCGGAAGACTTCAGAGTGAAGGCTTCGAATTCCTTCAAACGCTCTTCAGATATGCACGGAGACCCGTTTATGTGCACACTTTCATTTTCTAAATTGGAAATCCGTATTATAGGTAGCCCTGTCTCAATGTATTCGTCGCTCTTGAATGCGAATCCTCCTTGCAGTCGAACGTGAAGACCCAGTTCTTCCTCTTGCCACTTTGAAGAAAGATCACTAAAGAAACCAGCGAGGCCTGAGCCGAAAAATCGATCTACCTCCTCCACCGCCTGTTTCCTCAGCCCTTTAGCCTCTTCAATCCTGGCGGCGAGTTCTTCGATGCGCGCCACAATCCGCCGCTGCTCGGTAACCGGAGGAAGGGGAATTGTCGTGGAAAGAAATCGATCTTCTTTCAAACGAACACGATTTGTAGTTCCCTCACTCGATGCTTTGCAGAGTTCGATGAAATCTCTTGTCTTACTCAACCAATTGAGATACTGAGGGAGAATCCTATTCAAACTTGGATTAAAGAGGGGGAAGTCATTTGTTACGATTGCTCCATCCAAACTCTCCGGAATTAGACCGAAAGCGCCATTCCGAGCGTCAATTCGGGAAATAATGAATTGCCCTGTCTTCACGACAAAACGTTTAGCACCTTTCAGTTGCATACCATTGACTAGTCGCCGCTGAGTGACACCTTTGCCCCAAAGGCGTACCGTTACCTCTGAGTACATTTTGTCCGAGTCTAAGTGTATCAACTCGTCAGAACGAGTCAGTACTTCTCCCAGCGGCACGAGTGGGAATGGTGTCGGTGGCGTCACTTTATTCCTCGCAAGGATGTTTCCATTGATCCTCCGTTCAACGCCGACTTGATCTCCTTCATAATGTCCGCAATCCGTTCTTCTTTCTTCAGGATATCATCTGCTAATTGCTCCGGCGGCAGGTGCTCGAAGTCCGTCTTGCTCTTTGGGTTTTTGATGTCGAGATTGACCGACATAAGATTCCCGCTCTCATCATGCTTCAGAACGTCCTTCGCAGAAACTTTCCATGCACGATCGTTCTCCTCGCGCTTCTTCGACCATGCGATGCAATCGGCAAACTCTTCAGACTGAATCGGCTGTGTCTTGGTGTACTGCTTGCGTCCTTCTGGAAGCGGCTGCTCGTAGTACCAGATCTCTTTCGTCGGTCCCGAGCGGTCAAAGAAGATGATGTTCGTCTGAATACTCGTGTATGGAGCAAAGACACCGTTGGGCAAGCGCACAATCGTATGAAGATTGAACTCCTTCAGCAATTCTTCCTTAATGCGAGCGCAGACGCCGTCGCCAAAGAGCGTTCCGTTGGGAACGATGACGGCAGCTCTTCCGGGTTTCGGTTGCCTTTTCAATTTGCGCATGATAAGTTGGAGGAACAGCAGCGCCGTCTCTGCCGTCTGTTTGTCGGCAGGAAAATTATTGAGAATGCCCCGCTCCTCTTCACCGCCAAAGGGTGGATTGGTAAGAATAACATCGACCCGGTCTTTGTCGCCAATCTCCGCCAGCCGCACTGCCAGGCTGTTATTGGATGAAATTTTCGGGTACTCCAGTCCATGCAAAAGCAGATTCATCTGGCAGAGCAAGTAGGGGAGCGATTTCGGCTCGGCGCCGATGATGCTTTCTTCTTGAAGAACCTTTCGCTTTTCAACAGTGTTCGCTTGTTGTTGGAGGTGCTTGAACGCCTCGACAAGGAACCCGCCCGTTCCAGCAGCAGGATCGAGCACAACTTCTCCTAAATGTGGATTGACAACCTGAACCATGAAACGAATGACAGGTCGCGGGGTATAAAACTCTCCCGAATCACCCGCAGCGTCTCTCATCTCTTTGAGAAGCGATTCATAAAGATGGCTGAGCGTGTGGATTTCTTCCGAAGCGTTGAAATGAATTTGATTGATCTTGTTGATGACGTCGCGGAGAAGATAGCCGCTATCCATCCTGTTGGCAACGCCCTTAAAGACCGTGGCAATGACATCGCGTCTGTCGCCATTGGCACTATGCAGAGAGCGGAGATAGGCAAACAACCCTACTCCTTTTTTTCCGTTAGGCAGCGTCGCTTCATCCTGGTTGATAAACTTTTTCAGATCGTCTCCTGAGATGCCCTCTTCCTTTGCTGCCCAATCCCGCCAGCGGTACGGCGGCTCAATGGCAGAGCGAAATCGTTTGCCTGCGAGCTTTGCATCCATTTCTCTTTGAACTTCGAGGTCGTCGAGGAATTTGAGAAACATGATCCACGTGAGCATCGGCAAACGGTCGAGGTCGCCGTTGAGTCCCTTGTCCTTCCGCATAATATCCCGAGCAGACTTGACGATGCTACTAAGCTGCTGGGCGGTAGTGAGGGGTGTTTTATTTTTCTCTTTCCTATTTTTTGCCACGATTAGTTCTTACCTTTTGATTCCAGTAATCTTCATATTGCTTCCTTCTTTCTAAGACAACTGGTCTTTTCTGATCAATCAGCTCCTTGCGAGGTTTACCGTTCACGTCAAACAAGGTTCTGTTACGTGTTCCATTACAAAAACGGCAAGCAGTTACTACAAACTCAGGATTCTCTCTGTTCGCATGACCCTTTGGCAATAAATGGTCGACTGAGAGATGTAGCCAATGGGATAACTCAGATCCTTCTAGGCCACAGTAAACACACTTGAACCCATCCCTTGCCAAAATTGCATGGGTAAGTTTACCCATGAGTCCATCATTGATTTTGGGATAGCGTTTTTTCACGCTGCATACAGTAATGTTTGTAATTCACTTACTGCCTCTCTTAATTTTTCTACTCCACCGAACTTGTTCGTTATCTCCATAACGTTGCCATATTCTGAAATTGGAGGGACTTTCAACACATCCGGTATGACAAATTGCGCGACGCCATGCTCGGCGTATTTATCGAGCAGCGCTTCGAGGATTGCTTTCGCATCCTGTCCATATTTCTCAAAAAACTCCCGTTGATCTTTCTTCACTCGATCCGCCCGTTCACGATGAGTTCTCAGTGGTGCATTAAACGCCAGGTGACACAGAAGATCGAACGGGTCGGCATCCGGTTGCTTCGCCGTTGTTTTCAAGTCATCAAAGTCGATTCCTCGCTCTTCTAACATCGCAATAATTTCAGAGCGGTGGTTCGGATTCGCCCATTGTTTCCGCAGCTCAGCGGAATTTGGGTACAGCGTTCGTATCCGTTCGGCGGCATACTCGGTGTATTTCATCACCTTCAGTTGCTTGCCGTTCGAGTCAATTTCATAGACAAGGTCTGCAACAATCTCGACGTGTCCGCCATCTACGTAAAACTTACGTAGGTTTCTTTCCGCTTCTTCTGGGGGAAGTGTCTCAACAATTACAGGCTCATCATACTGCGGAAGTGTTTCACCATCTATAACATCTACGATGACCGACCCCTCCTTATCAATATTGACTTCTTCAATTGCTGCCGGTTGACCGTCAAATTCTGTATCAGCAAATAATCGTGTAGCACTTCCAGTAAAGTCGATGATATTGAAGTAGAATTTGCCATAGTCGTCCCTCACACGAGTCCCTCGTCCGATGATCTGTTTAAACTCCGTCATCGAATTGACCACACGGGCTATAACAATGTTCTTACAGGTCGGCGCATCGACGCCGGTAGTCAGAAGCTGAGATGTTGTTAAGATAACGGGTGAGACCGTCTCAAGTTCCTGAAATCGGCTCAGGTGACCACGACCGATTTCACCTTCATCCGCCGTAACCCGACAAACATAATCGGGATATTGCTGGACAAGATCGGTGTTCAAATTGTTCAACTCCCGTCTCATTTCACTTGCATGCTCTTGATCGACACAAAACACCATCGTCTTCGCAAATCGGTCGGTCTTCTTCATGAAATCAGTCAGGTGCCGTGCTATCGCTTGAGTGCGTGATTGTAAAGCAACAACGCGCTCAAAATCCTGCGTTTGGTATTCTTTATCGGGAACCTCCCTGCCGTACCTATCGAGTTCACCCCTTGTCGGTCTCCATCCTGCTGCATCATATGAAGTGATGACTCGATGCACACGATACGGCGCGAGGAAGCCGTCTTCAATTCCTTGTCGTAAGCTGTACGTGTAAATAGGGTTTCCAAAATAACGGTACGTGTCAATGTTGTCATTTCGTAGCGGTGTGGCAGTCATTCCCAGCTGATATGCAGGATGGAAGTACTCGAGAATCTCACGCCAGTTGCTTTCGTCCTTGGCGCTTCCTCGATGACATTCATCTACAATAATCAAATCGAAAAACTCTGCTTTATACTCTTTGTAAAGACCGGGACGACGCTCATCCTGAGCAATCGACTGATACGTTGAAAAATATATTTCCCGACTCTTGATTGCTTTGCCGTTTTCAATCTTATGAAGTGCGTCTCCAAATGGAGCAAAGTCCTTCGCCTTCGGATCATCGACAAGAATATTGCGGTCGGAGAGATAGAGAATCCTCGGCTTGCGATGTTCACCAGACCGATTCCAGCCGGAGTTCCACAACTTCCAGCAAATCTGAAAAGCCACGGAGGTCTTGCCCGTTCCTGTTGCCATCGTTAAGAGAACCCGTCGCTTACCCTGTAGAATCGACTGAACGACTCGATTAATAGCAATCTCTTTATAGTAGCGAAGTTCCTTCCACGTTTGATAGTTACACGGCGCCAGAACTTTTTCAGCAACGTCCTGGGTTATCCGTTCCGCGGCACAGAGTTGTTTCCACAAATCATCTGGCGACGGGAAAGCATTGAGTTCTCTCTCCTTCCCACTAATGAAATTGAACTCAATAATAGTGCGACCGTTCGTCGCATAAGCAAACTTGAGTCCGAGCATCAGGGCATATTCTTTCGCCTGCTGCATACCATCACCCGCTGACCTATACGCGGCCTTTGCCTCAACGACAGCAATTGTGAAATCACGAGTGTACCTTAGTAGGTAATCGGCACGCTTAGGGGGATTCCGTTTCACACGATTACCAAGCACAACAATGCGTCCATCCGTGAAACTCTTTTGCTCCGTAAACGAATGAGGCTCGTTGTCCCACCCCGCTTCGATGAGCTTTGGAAGAACGTATTTACGGCAGGTATCTGCTTCGGTGATCATTTGGAATTTCTTGGTCTGGGTAATCCACCATCCCTTCGCAGGTGCAATTGCATGTAAGAATTTACAAAAAATTGGTGAAAAAACAAGGCCACCTTTGGGATTAAGGATTTGCTTGCATAGCAAAAGACAGTTGGCTAAATTGAGCTTTAGACGAATCCAGTTGTCGATTTCCACCCCCGCCAATCGACTATTAATTGAACACACAATTTGCTAAATTTACGAAGTAAAAAGGAGATACAACAATGCGATTTATGATGTTTATGATTCCGCCTGAGTACCAGCCCAATGCGCCTGCGGGTAAAAAAGCAGAAGAGGGTTTCGCACCTTCCGCTGAAGTTGTAGCCGAGATGATGAAGTACAACGAAGAGCTGGCGAAAGCAGGAGTTCTCATCTCGCTCGACGGACTTCACCCACTTTTGAAAGGCGCACGTGTTACATTCAAAGGCGGAAAGACAACCGTGACCGACGGTCCGTTCATCGAGGCAAAAGAAGTCGTTGGCGGCTACTGGATGATTGACGTGAAATCGAAGGAAGAAGCGGTCGAGTGGGCAAAACGTTGCCCGGCAGTGAAAGCAGACAGCGGCGCAGTCATCGAAGTGCGGCAGGTGTTCGAAGTGTCGGAGTTCCCTGAAGATGTTCGGAAAGCGGTAGAGAATCAGACGTTGCAAGAGCAGCTTGATAAGCAAAAGAGAAAATGATGCTCAGTGAAATCTTAAGCACTAAAGTCTCATCAAGAATAAAATC